>NZ_RZTG01000009.1:66134-315801 GCF_003997175.1 Mesorhizobium sp. Primo-A | reverse complement strand
GGGTGGGGAGGGCGCCTGACCGCAGCTATCGCCTTGTGGGATGAACAGGTCTATGCAGGCCCTTCACAAGGCTTAGGAGAGGCTTCGGATGAGAAACGCAATCTGCCTCGCATTGACTGCGGCAGTGGCTGGGTGCGCGACCTCCCCGGTCGACTATGAGGCGTCGCTTTCGCAGCAGGACCAGAAATGGGCCTCCCCGGCATGCCAGCAGGCCCGCAGGGCGGCTTCGGATTACGAGGCTCGCGAGAAAGAGCATCCGGGATGGGGTTTCGGCGTCCTGCTTGGTCCATACTCGATGGGGCTCGTCGCAGCCATCAAGGAGCATGAGCAGAAGCAACGAAAGCTGTTCGCCCGCGAAGTGCACCTGCAATGCTCAAGCCTGCCGCTGCCGAAGGAACTGCAGGGCGATTTGAACCCTGCCGTACCGCCGACCAAGTATCCATAGCCTGCCGCGCCTTCCGGCAGAAGGCGCCGGGGTGGCCGCCGTCATTGGCGGCACCTCGATCTTCGGCGGCCGCGGTGTCTACACCGGCACCATCCTCGGCGCCCTGATCCTGACCGTGCTGACGATCCTGCAGATGCCGGAAGGGGCAAGGCGGATCTTGTCGGGCTGATCGTGCTGTTCGTGACGGCGGTTTATTTGAGGATTGTGGAGGAGAGATAGGGGCGGGTTGAGGTGAATGGCTGCTTTTGGGCCGAATTCAGACAGGCAGCTTTGGCGCAAGGATGCGAACTACTGCCGTTCAACCAATGATAAAGGCTCAGATCGAATTTTGGTGCTTCTTCAAAATTTGCACCTATTGAGGATGCGCCACGGCCAGCCCGCGAGGACCGATCCGCTCTCAAAAAGCGTGTACAGGTTGACAACACCTTGGCCGCTGCAACATCCTGCCGGTTTTTAGACTGGGAGGTAGCATGACTATTTCGATCAACCGCCGCACCTTTTCCATAGGCGCGGGCGCTCTGGCTTTGGCTGCGGCCGGATTTTCGCCGGCACGCGCGCAGCAGGCGTTTTTCCGCATCGGCACGGGCGGAACGTCCGGTACCTACTATCCGGTGGGCGGCCTGATCGCCAACGCCATCTCGGCAACCGGGGCGGCCGGCGTCGAAGGCTTGGTCGCCACCGCCACGTCCTCCAACGGTTCGGTGGCCAACATCAGCGCCATCCAGTCGGGCGCGTCCGAATCGGGCTTCACGCAATCCGACGTCGCCTACTGGGCGCATTCGGGCACCGGCCTCTATGAGGGCAAGCCCAAGGTTGACGACCTGCGCCTCATCGCGACGCTTTATCCCGAGACGATCCATTTGGTCGCGCGTGCCGACGCCGGCATTAAGTCGGTGGCGGATCTCAAGGGCAAACGCGTCTCTCTTGACGAGCCGGGCTCCGGCACCATCGTCGATGCGCGACTTGTGCTTGGCGCTTACGGTCTGGCTGAAAAGGACGTGCAGCCCGAATATCTCAAGCCTGGCCCGGCCGGAGAGCGGCTGCAGGATGGCGCCATGGACGCTTATTTCTTCGTCGGTGGTTATCCGACCGGCGCAATCGTTGAGCTTGCCACCACCAACAACATCACGCTGGTGCCGATCACCGGCCCCGAGGCCGACAAGCTGCTGTCCGAGCAGAAGTTCTTCTCCACCGATACCGTGCCGGAAGGCACCTACAAAAATGTCGGCGAAACCAAGACCATTTCCGTCGCCGCTCAATGGGTGACCAGCGCCAAGCAGACCGACGACCTCGTCTACAAGATCGTCAAGTCGCTTTACAGCGACGAAACCCAAAAGGCCCTGCAGGCAGGCCACGCCAAGGGCAAGCTGATCACGCTCCAGAACGCGGTTACCAGCGCTGGCATTCCGTTTCATCCCGGCGCAGAGAAATTCTACAAGGAAGTCGGCACCCTGAAATAAGAGGCATTTGGACCGGCTGACAACAACGAGGCGGAAGGGATGCTTTCCGCCTCTTTTGTCTGGAAATTCAGGACACGGAACCGGCCATGAGCGATGACGACAAGATCAAGCTTTCCGCAATGGAGTTCGATGAGGAGAGCGCTCGCGAACTGGAGGAGAAATTCGACTCCGAAATCCGCTTCCGGCCACTGACCCGTGTCGCGGGCTGGCTGGTCGGCTTCCTCCTGGTGGCGCTGTCACTGTTTCACTACTACACCGCCGGTTTCGGCCTGCTGCAGGAAATGCTGCACCGGGGCATCCACCTGTCGATGGTGCTGGCGCTGATCTTCCTCGTCTTCCCGCTGGTGAAGAAAAGCTACGACCAGCCCGCGCGGTCCAGCCTCCTGCGGCCGCTCGGCATACCCCTTTTCGACTGGCTGCTGGCGATCGCTGCGGTCGTCGTCGTCATGCACGTGCCTATGATCCCGCTCGACGACCTTGCCTTCCGCGTCGGCAATCCCACGGCGCTCGACGTGGTGTTCGGCCTTATCCTCATCCTGCTTCTGCTGGAGGCGACGCGCCGCTCCGTCGGCATCCCGCTGCCCATCATCGCCGTCGTCTTCATGGCCTACGCGCTGTTGGGGCGGTACATGCCGAGCATTCTGGTGCACCCCGGCGCGTCCGTCTCCCAGCTCATCGATCACCTTTATCTGACGACGCAGGGCATCTACGGCATCGCGCTCGGCGTCGTCGCCACCTACGTCTTCCACTTCGTGTTGTTCGGCGTCTTCGCCACCCGCATTGGCCTCGGCCAGCTCTTCCTCGACTGTGCGGCGTGGGTCGCCGGCCGCTACGCCGGGGGTCCCGCCAAGGTGTCGATCTTCGGCTCGGCGCTGTTCGGCATGATTTCCGGCTCGTCGGTCGCCAACACCGTTACCGTCGGCTCGCTGACCATCCCGGCGATGATCAAGCTCGGCTACAAGAAACATTTCGCCGCAGCGGTGGAAGCGGCGTCCTCGACCGGCGGTCAGGTGACGCCGCCGATCATGGGCGCAGCGGCCTTCCTGATGATCGAATTTCTCGAACTGCCCTACACGACCATCATCCTTGCCGCCATCGTGCCCGCCTTCATGCACTTCTTTGGCGTGTTCATGCAGGTGCATTTCGAGGCCAAGCGAACCGGCCTCAGGGGGCTCAGGCCGGACGAGATGCCCGATGTCGTCGAGGCGCTGAAGCGGGACTGGCCGACGATCATCCCGCTCGTCGTTCTTATCGGCGTGCTGCTCTCGGGCTACACGCCCTACATGGCCGCCTTCTGGGGCATCACCTTGTGTATTCTCGTCGGCTTGCTCAATCCGCGCCGGCGCATGTCGGTCGCCGACATCGTGACGTGTCTGCGCGACGGCGCCAAATATGCGCTCGCAGTCGGAGCCGCTGCCGCAACCGTCGGCATCGTCGTGGGCGTCGTCACCCTGACCGGAGTGGGCTTCAAGCTGTCCTACATCGTCACATCGACGGCCGGACACCTTTCCCTTCTCTTCGGCACCTTCATCCCCGAGGCGATCTTCTCGGCCCAGGGCCTGACCCTATTGTTCACCTTGATCATGACTGGCGTCGTCTGCATCCTGATGGGCTGCGGCATCCCGACGACCGCGAACTACATCATTATGGTGACGATCGCGGCGCCGGCGCTTGTCATGCTCGGCACCGAGCCGATCGTCGCTCACTTCTTCGTGTTCTATTACGGAGTGCTGGCGGACATCACGCCACCGGTGGCGCTGGCGGCGTACGCCGCCGCTGGCATGGCGGGGGCGGACCCGTTCAAGACCGGCAACACCGCCTTCCGGCTGGGGATGGGTAAGGCACTGGTTCCTTTCGTGTTCGTCTTCTCACCGTCCCTGCTGCTGGTGACGAAGGATTTCACCTGGCCGAACTTCTTCCTCGCCTTTTTCGGCTGCGTGCTGGGCATCACCTGCCTGGGCGCCGCGCTATCGCGCTATCTTCTGGTGCGCACACGCCCATGGGAAAACGTGCTGCTCGTGTTCGCCGCCCTGCTTCTGGTGGCACCCGAACTCTATTCCTCGCTACTCGGCGTGGCGCTTTTGGTCCCGGTCCTGCTGCGCCATTGGAACGCACGCCACACTGAAGAGGCGCAACCAGTCTGATCAGCGCCGCTCCAACGCAATCCTTCCCGGGGTTTTCGACGTCGCGCATATGCGGTGGGCGGACGGAAAGATGAGAGGGCCGACCATCGAGTCCATGACATTCCGCTGCGGGTTCTCGGCGCCGAGCGAGCTTCAGCCTAGTCGCGAAGATGTCCGCTCGTGAGAAGAGGCGATGAGCCGTGGCGATGACCGGCATGGGGCGCAAATCAGACCCTCCTCCCGGTCGAATCCAACAGCGGTTTTTGGCCTTCTTAGAATTACGGGAATTACGGTGACAGTGCACCTTTTACCCTGCCATGTGTCCGCCTATCCCCCCGCCAATCGCGGCAGCAGAAAAATCTCCGCCCCCTCCGGCAGCTTCTTCGACCACGTATCGCGATAGATCGTCCCGTCGATCGCAACGGCGATGCCCTTGTCGATCAAGGGCTCGAGGCCGGGATACTGTTCAGCCAGCTTCCTGAACAGCTCCCTTATGTCCTTGGCCTCGATCTCGACCTTGCTGTTGCCTCCGGCGGTCGCGGCGAGCGAGCCCCAGAGCGTTACTTCGACCATTCCCGTTCCGCCTCGATCGCGGCAAGGATGCGCGGCGGCGACATCGGGATGTGCGTCATGCGCACGCCCGCGGCATTCGACACCGCATTGGCGATCGCCGCCAGCGGCGGCACGATCGACGTCTCGCCGACGCCGCGCACCCCGTAAGGGTGGTTGGGGTTGGGGATTTCGAGGATCTGGGTGTCGATCATCGGCAGGTCCGAGCAGACCGGGATGCGGTAATCGAGGAAGCCGGCGTTCTGCAGCCGCCCGTCCTTGCCGTAGATATACTCCTCGTTGAGCGCCCAGCCGATGCCTTGCGCGGCACCACCCTGGTATTGGCCCTCGACATAGGTCGGGTGCACCGCCTTGCCGGCATCCTGCACGACCGTGTAGCGGATGACCCTGGCGGCGCCGGTATCGGGATCGACCTCGATATCGCAGATATGGGTGGCGAAGGAGACGCCGGCGCCATCGGCGACGAGCTCGCTGTGGCCGGCGATCGGCCCGCCGGTCTTGCCCGACTCGACCGCGATCTCCTTCAGCGACAGCTTGCCGAGATTGCCGTGCTTCTCGCCCTTGGCGATCGCGTGGCCCTTCTCCCAGACCACGTCGTCGACGGCAATGTCCCACATCTGCGCGGCGCGCTCGCGCAGGATCTTGATCGCATTGCGGGCGGCCGAGATCGTTGCCATGGAAGACGAGAAGGTGCCGCGGCTGCCGTCCGTCATGTCGTTGTAGCCGAGGCTGGACGTGTCGGCGACGATCGCCTTGACCTGGGAATAGTCGATGCCGAGTTCCTCCGCCGCCACCAGCGACAGCGACGCGCGCGAACCACCGACGTCGACCGTGCCGACGGCAAGCGAGACCGAGCCGTCCATGCCGATGTTGAGGTCGGTGCAGGTCTGGCCGCCGAAGTTGAACCAGAAGCCGCAAGCCATGCCGCGGCCCTGGTTCTTGCCCAGCGGCGCCTTCATGTGCGGATGGCTCTTCACCGCCTCGAGCGTCGGGCCGATGCCGATCGGGCCGTAGACCGGACCGTAGGAGGACCGTGTGCCTTCCTGCGCGGCGTTTTTGATCCGGAAGTCGACCGGGTCCATGCCGATCTTCTTGGCCAGCTCGTCGACGGCGCTTTCCACCGCGAAGGCTGCCATGGGTGCGGAAGGCGCGCGATAGGCCGCGGTCTTCGGCCGGTTGACCAGCACTTCGTAGCCGACCGTCTTGACGTTATCGAGCTTGTAGCAGGCGAACGCGGTCATGGCGCCGATCTCGGCCCAGGAGCCGGCATACGGGCCGCAGCTGTAGCGCAGCGTCGCTTCGGCGGCGGTGATGGTGCCGTCCTTGCGGGCGCCGATCTTGACGTCGATCGAGGTGGCGCTGGTCGGGCCCGAGGCGCGGAACACCTCGTCGCGGGTCATCACCAGCTTCACCGGCCGTCCTGCCTTGCGCGACAGCGCCAGCGCCACCGGCTCGGCCCAGACATGGGTCTTGCCGCCAAAACCGCCGCCGATCTCCGAGGAGGTGACGCGCAGTTTCGAGGCTTCCATGCCAAGCAGCTGGGCGCAGTGCTGGCGGTAGACGAAATGGCCCTGCGTGCACACCCAGAGGTCGGCGGTGCCGTCGGAGCTGAAATTCGCCACGCAGGCATGCGGCTCGATATAGCCCTGGTGCGTCTGCTCGGTCTTGAAGGAGCGCTCGACGATGAAGTCGGCGTGCCCGAAACCCTGATGGACATCGCCATGGCCAAACTGGCTGCGCTTGGTGACGTTGGAGGGTTTTACCGGCTTTTCCTCAAGGCCCTCGGTGAAGATGGCATCATTGATCAAGGGCGCCGTGTGCTTCGCCGCCTCGTCGACATCGGTGACGTGCGACAAAAGCTCGTACTCGATCTCGATGAGCTTCAGCGCCTGCCTGGCGGTGCGGGCGTCGATCGCGGCGACCGCGGCCACCGCGTGGCCGTCATAGAGCGCCTTCGTGCGCGCCATGCAATTGTCGAGGACGTCGTACATGGCGGCATCGCCATCGGTGAGGTCGGGCAGGTCGGCCGCGGTGATCACCGCCTTGACGCCGGCGAGCTTTTCCGCTTTCGACGTGTCGATCTTGACGATCCTGGCGTGGGCGTGCGGGCTTCTCAGAACGCGCCCGACCAGCTGGCCGGCCATGTTGAAGTCGGCGCCGTAGCGCGCGCGGCCCGTCACCTTGTCGATGCCGTCGGGACGGATCGGACGTGTGCCGACGGAGGCGAATTTACGTCCGGAAAAACGTGGATCGAAATTCATCTCAGGCTCCCTTCATCACGATGGCCGCATCCTGGACGGCGCGCACGATCTTGTCGTAACCGGTGCAGCGGCAGAGGTTCCCGGCAAGGCCGAAGCGGATTTCCTCCTCGGTCGGGTCGGGGTTCTTGGCCAGGAGGTCCTTGGCCGCGATCAGGAAGCCCGGAGTGCAGATGCCGCATTGCAATGCGGCGTGCTCGAGGAATTTCTGCTGCAGCGGGTGCAGCGTATCGCCATGCGCCATGCCCTCGATGGTCTCGACGCGACGGCCTTCAGCCTCGGCGCCGAGCACCAGGCATGAGCACACCAACCGGTCATCGAGGATGATCGAGCAGGCGCCGCAGTCGCCGGTGCCGCAGCCTTCCTTGGCGCCCGTCAGCCCCAGCCGATCGCGCAGGACGTCGAGCAGCGTCTCGTCGGGCTGGCACAGATACTCGACAGCATCGCCGTTGATTGTCGTTGAAACTGCAATTCCAGCCATCATTTGCCTCCTGCACGTGCATAGGCTGATGTGGCGGCCCGCTGGGCCAGCACACCCGCAACTTTTCGTCTGAATTCGATAGTGCCGCGCTTGTCGTCGATGGGACGACAGGCCCCCGCGCAGACCTTGGCGAGCCGCTCCAGCGTCGCCTCTTCCAGCCTGGAGCCGACGAGCACCTCCGCGGCCTCTTCGACCAGAAGCACCGTCGCCGCCACGGCGCCCAGCGCCACGCGGGCCGATTTGACGACACCGTGCTCGTCGAGCGTCAGGTTCACCCCGGCGCTGACCACCGCGATGTCCATCTCGGTGCGTGGAATGAAACGCAGATAGGCATCGCCAGACCGCGGCTCGCGCTTGTCGAGCAGGATCGCCTCGATGATCTCGCCTTTGGCCAGCGACGTCTTGCCCGGCGCGGTCGGCACGCTCTGCACGGGGATCGTGCGCCGGCCCGCCGGCCCGACGACCACTGCCCTGGCGCCGGCGGCAACCAGCGCCGGCACGCTGTCGGCGGCCGGCGATGCGTTGCAGAGATTGCCCACGATGGTGCAGCGGCCCTGCACCTGCTTGGAGCCGATCAGCTTGGCCGCCTCGACGACACCAGGCCATGCCTTCTTGAGGGCGGTGTTCTCTCCCAGGACGGCGCAAGGGACCGCGGCGCCGATGCTGAAGCCTTCAGCCGTTTCCCGGATCTCGCTCAAGCCATCGATCGCCTTGATGTCGACGATCAACTCTGGTTCGGCAAAGCCGCCCTTCATCCTGACCAGGAGGTCGCTGCCTCCGGCGAGGATGGCGGCCGTACCAGCCGACCCGGCCAACTGGCCAACGGCATCTTCTATTGAAAGCGGACGTATGTAGCGCATCGTCTCCCCTTGGTCATCGCGATTTCAGCGACCGTTATAAACAGTCTCCTCATAATGGCTATCCGGTTCGTCGTCTGCGGCGATTGGGCCAGGCGCCGCAATATCCAGTCCAACAGGCCGAAAGTGGCGCACTGAATGGCAGCAACCGGCTTTGGAATGATTTTCGTGAAACTTCGGTCTGGATCAAGTGCGCTCATTCGGTTTTGTCCGCTTTTGGACCGGAACGGCGTTTAAGCCGGCAGAGCCGCTGCTTGGCTGCCCCACTGAAGCCCCCTGTGTTCGGCGGCCGTCCGAAACGCCTGCGGCGGCTGGCCAAGGGTACGCAGGAAGGCACGCCGCATGCGTCCGGGATCGCCAAAACCGGCGGCTTCGGCGATGCGCTCAAGCGGGAGATGGCTGGTCTCGATCGCCGTGCGGGCCGTATCGAGGCGCATGCGCTCTACCGCCTTTGCCGGCGTGACGCCGGTCTCGGACGTGAAGGCGCGGGCGAAGTTGCGGGGACTCATGGCCGCGTGATCGGCCAGGCATTCGACGGTCAGCGGTTCGGCCAGGTTTGCCCGCACCCACTCGATCAGCGCGGCGAAGCGGCCGGTTCGCCCGCCCAGTTCGACGAAGGCCGAGAATTGCGACTGGCCGCCCGGCCGGCGCTGGTGCATGACTATCTGCTGTGCGGTGCGGCGCGCCACTTCAGCGCCAAGGTCATCTTCGACGAGGGCAAGCGCCAGGTCTATTCCGGCCGAGATGCCGGCCGACGTCCAGATGTCGCCATCCCTGATGAAAATACGCTCGGCATCCAGCCTGACCTTCGGGTAGCGGCGGTGGAAGTCGTGACTGCTGGCCCAGTGCGTGGTGGCGCGGCGGCCGTCGAGCAATCCCGCCCGTGCCAGCAGGTACGCGCCGGTGCAGACGCTGGTGGTGCGCCGCGCCGGCACGCGCCTCAACCAGGCGACGATCTCGTCCATCGCCTCGATGGAACGGATGATTTCGCCGCCCGATACGATGACGGTGTCGAAAGGGCCGTCGCGCAGAGGTCTGGTGAGAAGCTTCAGGCCAGAGGAGCTTTCAACGTCGCCGCCGCCGGGCGACAGCAAAACCAACTCATAGCTGTCCGGGCGGCAGCGCTCCGCAATCTCGAAGACGGTTGTCGGCCCGGCCGCATCCAGAAGCTGGAAACCGGGGTGAACGACGACGGCAACGTGCCTGCGCATGGCAGTATTCGCCCGATTTATGTCATTTCGGACGAAACCTAACGCCGGTAGCCTCGTCGTCAAGCCATCTGGAGACCGGCAAAAGTCCTGGACGAAACGCTGCGCGCCATCGCTGCCCGCCATGGTGCCCGCACGGCAGACCTCGTCGCCATGCAACTCGAATATCCCCGGCCACGCGCATCGCCGTGACGTCGCGAAGTCGACGGGCATCTGGCCGGCTCGGGGGGACTTTTCACGGCAAGGGAGTGACTGATGAAAGCATTGATCGCCGGGGCCGGTATCGGCGGCCTCACCACTGCTCTGTTCCTGCATGAGGCAGGCATCGAGGTCGAACTTTTCGAGCGGGCCGACGACATCCGCGAACTTGGCGTCGGCATCAACATGCTGCCTCACGCTGTCAAGGCGCTGGCCGGGCTTGGGCTGATGCCGGCGCTCGACGCGGAGGGGGTGAGGACACGCGAGCTTGTCTACACCAACCGCTTCGGCCAGATCGTATGGCAGGAATTGCGGGGCATCGATGCCGGCTATGAGGTTCCGCAAATCAGCATTCATCGCGGCAGGCTGCTGGGGCTGATTCACCGGGCCGTGGTGAACAGGCTTGGCGGCGACGTCATCAGCACGGCAAGCCGTGTCGATGCCTTCGAGCAGAACGAGGGCGAGGTCGTGGCGCATTTCCGCCGGCATGACGGCTCGCGCGGCGAGGCCCATGGCGACCTGCTCATAGGCGCCGACGGGATTCATTCCGCCGTCAGGGCCGTGCTCTATCCCGAAGAAGGGCCGCCGATCTGGAACGGCACGATGCTGTGGCGCGGCGCCACGCCGTGGCCGGTCTGGCGCGACGGGCGCACCATGGCGGTTGCCGGCGGCAATTTCGCCAAGTTCGTCTATTATCCGATCGAGCCGGATCGCGAAGAGACCAGGCTGACGAACTGGGCGGTGATGGCCAATACCGGCGATAGCGGCACATCACCGCTGCGTCCCGGCGACTGGAGCCGCCCGGGCGTGATCGACGATGTGCTGCCCTTCGTGCGTGACCGGTTTCAGCTTGATTTTGTCGACCCCGCCTCGATCATCCAGGCAACGGATGGCTTCTACGAATATCCGAACTGCGACCGCGACCCGCTGCCACGATGGTCGTTCGGGCGGGTGACGCTGCTCGGCGATGCGGCGCATCCCATGTACCCGGTGGGGTCGAACGGAGCCAGCCAGGCAATACTCGACGCTGGTTGCCTTGCGATGCATCTGGCCGCAGGACCGACCGTCGAAGCCGCGCTAACACGGTATGACGGGGAGCGGCGGCCGGCCACATCGGCCATCGTGCTGGCCAATCGGCAAGGCGGGCCGGAAGCGGTCATAGACATGGTCGAGGCCCGGGCGCCGCATGGGTTTGATGACATCGACGCCGTCGCTTCGCGCGAAGAACGCAAGAGCGTGGTACGCGGCTATGCGTCCCTGGCCGGGTTTGCAAAACCGAGTTGATCGCGAGTGGCGCGTTTTGCAGCCTACAGGTTTGCCTCGGCGAAGATGCGTGAGGCCCAGTCGAGGAAGACGCGAAGGCGCGGCGAGAGCTGTCTGTTCTGCGGGTAGAGCGCCGACAGCGGCGTCGGCGATGGCGGATAATCGGCCAGCACTTCGACCAGCGTCCCTTCGGCCAGGTCTTTGTCGAAGCGATAGCGCGGCGCCTGGATGAGGCCGAGGCCAAGCCGCGCCAGGTCGGCGGCGGTATCGGAATTGTTGGCGGCGACGCGGCCGGGCAGCCGCACCTCACGGATATTGCCGGCGACAGTGAATTCGAACGGAAGGGTCTCTCCGGTGCGCGACGAGACAAAGCCCACCGCCTGGTGACCGTCGAGCGCATCGGGGGAGGCGGGCGTGCCGTGGCGCTCGAGATAGGCGGGGCTGGCGCAGGTGATCTCGCGGATCATCGCGAGCCGCCGCATGATCATGCCGCTGTCGGGCGGCTCGCCGACGCGGATCACGCAGTCCACGCCTTCACGCACGAGATCGACCAGCCGGTCGCTCTGGCCGATCTGCAGGTCGATGCGGGGATAGCGGTCGAGAAACTCCGGCAGGCGCGGCAACAGGAATGTGCGGGTGAGCAGCGTGCTGGCGTCGATGCGCAGCAGGCCGAAAGGCTCGGCGTTGCGGAAGGCGGCCTCGGCATCCTCGATCTCGGCCAGGATCGACAGGCAGCGCCGATAGTAGGCTTCACCATCCTGGGTGGCGTTCACCTGCCGCGTCGTTCGTTCCAGCAGCCGCGCGCCGAGATGCTCCTCCAGCCGCCGGATGGCTTCCGTCGCGGTTGAGCGCGGCAGGCCGAGATCGGCCGCCGCAGCGGTGAAGCTGCGCCGCTCCAGAACGCGAACAAAGAGCCGCATCGTGTCCAGCCGATCCATGCTCTTTGTTCGCAGTTTCCGAATAGTGATGTCAATGGGTGGATGATTATCCGGAATTCGGCTTGGCCTATATCCGTGTCACCAACAACGCGGAGAGACTTCGATGACAAATCAAACCAGAACCGCGATCGTGACCGGCGCCTCCAAAGGCATCGGCGCCGCCATCGCACAGCGGCTCGCCCGTGACGGCGTCGCCGTTGTCGTCAACTATGCACGGGGCCGTGCGGAGGCCGAAGAACTGGTCCGCGCGATCGAGACCGGCGGCGGCAGGGCGATCGCCGTGCAGGCCGATATCGCCAATCCGAACGGCATCGCCGTGCTGTTCGACGCCGGCGAGAAGGCGTTCGGCGGCATCGACATCCTCGTCAACAATGCCGGCATCATGAAGATTTCGCCGATCGCGCAGACCGACGATGCTTCGTTCGACACCCAGATCGCGATCAATCTCGGCGGCGTGTTTCGCGGCATGCGGGAAGGTGCGCGCCGGCTTCGCGACGGCGGCCGCATGATCAATTTTTCCAGCAGCGTCGTCGGTCTCTATCAGTCGGGCTACGGCGTTTACGCCGCCACAAAGGCGGGTGTCGAGGCGATGACCCACATCCTGGCCAAGGAGCTTGGCGCGCGCCGTGTCACCGTCAACGCGGTGGCGCCCGGACCGATCGAGACCGCGCTGTTCACGGACGGCAAGAGCGAGGCGCAGATCGAGGCCATCGGCAAGATGATCCCGCTCGGCCGGCTCGGCCAGCCCGACGACATTGCCGGGCTGGTCTCGTTCCTGGCCGGTCCGGACAGCTTCTGGGTCAACGGGCAAATCATCCGCGCCAATGGCGGCGTGGTCTGAGGCGGCAACCAGGCCGGCTTGGCTCTCCTGACTGCCTGACTTCCACACTCGAAAAGCTAAGGAAACATCATGCCATTCGCCAACATCAAGCTACCGCAAGCGGCCCTCTCCAAAGCGCAGAAGGAAGACCTCATCCATCGAACGACCGCGATGTTCGTGGACTTTTTCGGTGAGGGCGTGCGCCCCTACACGATGGTGCTGGTCGAGGAGGTCGCCGACGGAGGCTATGGCCGGGCCGACGAAGTGTTCGTCGTGCCGGAAGTTTTTCGCGCGAAGGAGTAGTGCAGGGCTAGACCTCGAAGAGGTGCCTTTCACAAATTGAACCCTTGCCGCATCAGCCATCCTTCGTCGCACCGACCCAGTCGGCGGCCACTTCGGCAAACAGCCAGTCGCGGAACGCCTTGATCTTTTTCTGGCGCAGCGCGCCGTCACGGTAGACGACGTAGTAGCGCGAGGCGGATTTCAGCGCGAGATCGAAGGGACGAACCAGCCGCCCCGCAGCGAGGTCGGCCGAGACCAGCGCGCTTCGGCCGAGCAACACGCCTTCGCCATGCACCGCGGCTTCGACGGCGAAGGTGGCGGAATCGAAGCGCACGCCGCGCTTGGGATCGATGCCGTCCACGCCGGCCTGTTGCAGCCATGTTGCCCAGTCGATGCGAAAGGCGTCGTGGATCAGCTTGTGATGCCGGAGATCCCCGGGCTGGCGCAGCGGATGTTCGCCTTGCAGCAGTTCCGGGCTGCAGACCGGGAAGACCTCTTCATCAGCGAGAAACTCCGCCGTCACCCCGGTATAGCCGCCCTTGCCGTAGCGGATGGCGATGTCGATGCCGTCGCTGACGAAATCGGAAAGCACGCCCGAGGTCGACAGCCGCACGTCGATGTCGGCGTTTGCGCGGTGGAAGCGATGCAGCCTCGGCACCAGCCAGCGGCCGGCAAAACCGTCCGATGTGCTGACATTCAGGATGCCTGCCGTGCGGTCGGGCGTGGCGGCGATGGTGGCGGCGGCGATCTGGTCCAGCGCCGTCCTGACTTCCGATGCGTAGGCCGCGCCGACCGACGTCAGGCGCACGGACCTCGTTCCCCGATCGAAAAGCTGGATGCCGAGCCTGTCCTCGATGTTGCGGATGGCGCGGCTGACCGCGCCATGGGTGACGTTGAGCTCACCCGCCGCCTTGGAGAAACTCAGATGCCTGGCGGCAGCCTCGAAGGCGGGCAAGGCAGTGAGGGGCGGTAGTCTGCGCGGCATGGTCCACCTGTGAGTGTTGCTCACAAATCCTGCACAAAGAGTCGTTTGTCGTCCAGCCCGGAAATGTCCAATCTATAGGGGTAGCAGCGGATATTGATCGGCTTTCCTATCTCGCCGCTGCGCTGAACGACCAGAAACAGTGTGAGCAATCGTCATGCTTGTCCCCTTGCGGACGGCGTCGGCACGCTTGCGCCTACTGAACCACAGGAGACGAACCATGAAACCGATTCTCGAATCCATCAGCGCCGCGACGAGCGGTCTTGCACTCAGAGCCTCTGCAGTCGTCGAGCGCCGCCGGATGCTGCGCCAAGTTTCACGCTTCTCGAACCATCGCTTGCACGACATCGGATTCGAGCGCGACTGGGACGGCTCCATCCTGCGCAACGGGAGGTCGATATGACCAGCACCCTGATCATCGGCGCGACGGGGCTGCTGGGCAGCGAGATGGCGAAGGCCAGCGCCCGCAATGGCGATCGCCTGCACGTTCTGGTTCGTGCGGCAACAGCCGGCGATGAAGAGCGGCTGCGCCCGCTGAAGGAGCTCGGTGCCAAAATCCACGTCGGCGATCTCGACGACTATGACAGCCTTGTCCGCGCCGCCAGTGCGGTGGACCGCGTCATCAGCTCGGTGCATGTGCATTCGGCCAGCGAGATGACGCTGGTGCGGGCGCTGAGGGATGCCGGCGTTTCCCGCTATGTGCCTTCCGCCGGCTTCGGCCTCGACTTCGCCGCCGCCGCCCCGGGCTCGATCCCGCCGCTCGATCTCAAGCGAGGCGTGTTCGACGCGATCAGGCAAGCCGATCTGCCCTACACGGTGATCTACACCAACGGCTTCTTTTCGACCTGGGTGGCGACGCTGGGCGATCTGATGCGCTTTGGCTCGTCGCCCTTGCCGCCCGATGAGGTGACGCTTTATGGCGGTGGCGATGTGCCGGCGACGTTTGTCAGCGAGAAGGACATCGCCGCCGTCACCTTGCGCGCGTTGAACGATCCCAAGGCCATCCGCAGCGAGATCCGCATCGCCCGAAACAAGATCACCCAGAACGAAATGATCGATCTGTGGCGCCGGGTGAGCGGCCGCTCGCCGCGCATCGTGCCTCAGAGTGCGGCGGAGCTTGAGGCGATGATCGCGTCAGCCCCCTGGCTTGGACTGCTGCGGGCATTCTGGATACGCGGCGAGACCGCGCTCGAGACGGCCACGCCGGAAGCCGGAGTGCTGTATCCGGAGCTGGCTTTCGAGACCATCGAGAGCGCCTTTGTTGCGATGGCGGACGCCGCTGGGCGGTAGGAACAGGAGCGCGGCGCTGAAGCTGACGTCGTCGGCGCGGCCGATGAATCCGGCTCGCGGCGTGAGCCGCCCGAGAAGGGCTGGTCTCACCCGTGCGGGCCTGTATCATGGTCATGTGAATTCCTGGGAGGAGGCTTGTGCATGCGGCTGAATCGGAATCTCTGCCAGTGGAGGGTTTGGGTCTTCATCGCCGCAATGGCGCTTTGGCCGCACGCGGCGCCGGCCGATAGCCTCACGCCCGAGCGCATCACTGCTGCCCTGTCGAAGCTCGAAGCGCTTGCCGAAGCCGCCGTCGCGGACGGTGCCGTGCCCGGGCTCGCCATCGGCGTCGTGCGCGATGACGAGGTGATCTTCCTCAAGGGTTTTGGGCATCGCGAGGCCGGCAAGCCTGAGATCGTCGACGCCGACACGGTGTTCCAGATCGCCTCCCTTTCCAAGCCGGTTTCCGCCACCGTCGTAGCGGCGTTGGTTAGCGACAGGATCGTGTCCTGGGATTCGAAGATCGCCGATCTCGATCCGGCCTTCAGGTTGGCCGATCCTTATCCGGCAAGCCAGCTCACCGTCCGTGACCTGTTTTCGCATCGCAGCGGGCTTCCAGGCACCGCCGGAGACGACCTCGAGGACATTGGCTACGACCGCGTCGAGATCCTGCATCGCCTGCGGTTCGTGCCGCCATCGTCGAGCTTTCGGGCCGGGTATTCTTACAGCAATTTCGGATTGACAGAGGGTGCCGTGGCAGCCGCGACACCGACGGGAAAGCCCTGGGAGCAGGTCGCCGAGGAGAAGCTCTACCGTCCGCTGGGCATGGCCTCCACGAGTTCCCGCCATTCGGACTTCGTCAAGCGAACCAACCGCGCCGCGCTTCACGTCAAGGTCGATGGCGCCTGGGCAGCGAGGATAGAGCGCGATCCGGATGCGCAGGCGCCCGCCGGCGGCGTCAGCTCTACGGCACGTGACCTCTCGCAATGGGTGCGCCTCATCCTCCACAACGGCGTTTATGCCGGCAAGACACTGATTGCCGCCGATGCGCTAAGCCAGACGCATGTTCCGCTGATATCGCGCGGCAACAACCCCGTCTCCGGCGGCGCATCGTTCTACGGCCTCGGCTGGAATGTCGAATTCGGCCGACACGGCCTGAGCTGGGGCCACGCCGGCGCTTTCAGCGTCGGCGCGCGTACCCTGGTGACAGTCTTCCCAAAGGAGAAGCTGGGCATAGTCATCGTCGCCAACGCCTTTCCGACTGGCCTGCCGGAGGGATTGTCCGACAGCTTCGCCGATCTCGTCTTCGACGGTAAGGTCGAGAAGGACTGGGTCAAGGCGTGGAATGATATCTATGCGGGCCTGTTCGGTCCGGTGGTCGCGGCGGCCAAGGCCGCCTACGCCGCGCCGCCGTCTCCGTCACGGCGAGCCGGGCCGGGCAGTGTCTATGCTGGCCGGTACGCCAACGACTTCATCGGCGACGCGATTGTGTCGAAAGCGGGAGACGACCTTGTACTCAAGGTGGGCCCGGCCGCCGGCCGGTCCTATTCATTGAGGCATTTCGACGGTGATCTTTTCCTGACCTTCCCCGACGCGGAGACGCCGGACAGCCCCTCGGGTGTAAGTTTCGTGGTCGGCGCTGACGGCAAGGCGTCGGCCATGACTGTAGGTTTTCTCGACGACAATCATCTCGGCACGCTGCAACGTGTGGGGGACTGACTTCCAAATCGACCGGTCCCGCCGGGAGTCAGGATGCCGGGCCGTATCGGAGCAGTTTGAAGCAATCGCCGTTGCCCGATTTCGTCTGTGCCAGCGAGGGCTTCGATCTGTCGATCCATTCCTGATGTGACCTCGCGTCGGCTTCGATCGCGTCGACCGGTGCAAGACTGACAAAGCTGCGTCCGTGGCTGAGAAGCCAGCACGCACGGCCGAGAAATCGCCTGCTGCGCTGGCGCAAGAGGTCGGCATCGTAGAAGATGTCGAGCACCTCGTGCTTGATCTTGCGCTCGGTTTCAGGATTGGCGATCGCAACCTCGATCGGCTCGCCGCCGATCGCATCCTGCAGGTCCTTGTAGTCGAGGGTGAGTTGGGTGATGGCATATTTGATCTCGCTCTCGTCGCGCACGATGTCGAACCATAGCGTCGGATCGAGCTGGTTGACGACGAACGACGACTCGAAATCGCGCGACAGGTTGAGGATGTCGAAGTCCCGGATGTCGACGTCGCGCTCAACCAGCAGGATTTCGCGGATCTGCTTGCCAAGCTCCGCTCCCTGCGCGCCGATGGCGGCGTTGGTTCCACCAAGTTCGGGACTAACGTAGGCCCCGCCGTCATCCAGCAGCGCGTCGAATTCGCCAAGTGACTCGACGAGGGGAGCGCCACGAGCGATGCGCGCCGCCAGCTTGGCCAGAACCTGCTGGAGATCCGTTTCGCGTCTGCGCTGGTCTTGGTAATTCTGCTGGAAAAAGAAGATGAACAGCGACACGCCGATGCCGATCAGGATCACGCCCAACTGCGAGAAGATGTTACGGTAGTATTCCAGCAGCTTTTCGCGATGACGCACGTCGTCGCGCACACTGTGGGCGACGCGCAGATTGACGATCAGCGACAGGATGAGCAGCCCAGTACCGACGAGGATGAGGCCGCCGATGAGCAGGTAACCATGGCCTGTGCTGAAGTCCATTCGTTTTCCCTGAAGCCCAGACTGCGCAGAATAGTGCCATTTTGGCTAAATACCTACGGATTTGCAGGCGGTGGATTTGATGGCGGCGACCACCCCAGAAGGTTGACCCGCCTGGCCATCCGGCCGATAGCTCCGCCAGAAACTGCCCCGAGAACCCTGATGACTTCAGACACGAACCTCCACGATGCACGCTCCGCCGATCCTGACACCGCCTGGCAGGCGGACGTCCGCGCCGGGGTGCGCCACGTCCGCGACCTTGACCGCCTCCCGCTGTCGTCAGCCGAGCGCGCAGCCGCCCAGGCCGCGGCGGCGAACCACAAGGTGCGCGCGCCCAAAGCCTATCTCGACCTGATCGACTGGAACGACCCGGCTGATCCGATCCGGGCGCAGGTCATCCCGTCTCCGCAAGAACTTGAGGAAGCGGAAGGCGAACTCGACGATCCGATCGCCGACCATGACTTCAGCCCGGTGCCGCGCTTGACGCATCGCCATGCCGACCGGGTGCTGTTGTTCCCGACCTACCAATGCGCGGTCTATTGCCGGTTCTGCTTCCGCAAGGAATCGCTGACCTCGATCGGCAGGGGTTATACGCGCGAGGCGCTGGAGCCGGCGCTGGCCTATATCGCGGATCACCCCGAAATCCGCGAGGTGATCCTGACCGGCGGCGATCCGCTGTCGCTGCCCGACAAGGCGCTGGCCGAAATCCGCGCGCGCATCGAAGCGATCGCGCATGTGCGGCTGCTGCGCATCCACACGCGCGTTCCGGTGGCGCTGCCGTCGCGCATCACGCCGGGGCTGGTTGCGGCCCTGCAGGGCCGGCTGATGGTCACCATCGTCACCCATTTCAACCACGCGCGGGAAATCACTCAGGCCACGGAAACCGCCTGTCGCACGCTGCGGCAAGCCGGCTTCGTGCTGCTCAACCAGAGCGTTCTGCTCAAAGGCGTCAACGACAGCGTCGAGGCGCTGGAGGAGCTCTGCCGCGAGCTGATGTATCGCCTCGGCGTCAAACCCTATTACCTGCACCATGGCGACCTCGCGCGCGGCATGGCGCACCGGCGCACGACGATTGCGCAGGGGCAGGCGCTGACCGAAGCGCTGCGGGCGCGACTGTCGGGCATCTGCAACCCCGTCTATGTGCTCGACCTGCCGGAAGGCGGCGGCAAGGTGCCGATCGGGCCTTGCCATGTCGAGGGACGGGAGGGCGAGAACTGGCGGCTGCGCGGGCTGGATGGCGAGGTGAGGGCGTATACGGAGATCGTTGGCGAATAGGACTGCGCGCTAACCCCTGTCTTTCTCGACAAACGCCAGCACCACCACGCGCGGGGCAACGCAGTAGGCGAGCCTGGCCTTGCGGCCTGTCTTCGTCGTCGCGTGGCCTGCGTTCAGGTCGACGGTGATGTCCTCATAGCCCAGCACCTCGCGATCGAGCGGATAGACGGCCTTGTAGACGGCTTCCTTGGCGGCAAAAAGGATGCGGCCGGCAAGATGCCGGTCGGCTGCGTCGGTGCGGTCCGCGGGTGTTGTCACGAGCGCCAAAATATCATCCGGGAGAGGCTGCGCGGGCTCGACGTCGATGCCGAGCGAGGCGATATCGCCAACCGGTGCAACCGCCGCTACCGCCATGTCGTCGTCGTGCGCGAGCGAACCCATTATTCCCTCGGGCCAGACCGGCGCGCCGGTTGGCGCGCGCAGGATGGCGACGTCGCCGACGCCAAGCTCCGCCAGCAGTCCGTGCGCGATCCAGCGCGCAGCGCCGCTGGCGCGCCGCATGGCAAGCTGGCGCGCCGCGATAGAGCGGGCTTCCATGGGCAGCAGATGGGCTTCATCGCCTTCGCGGATCAGGCGGCATCCGATCCGGACACCGCTCGGCGCGATCGCGGCCATAGCCTCCAGCAGGGTCGTTTCCGCCGATGAATTCGCAACGGGCGGCGTCAACGATCGACCATCGGCAGGACGGCGATCATTTCTCCGTCCTCGTCGATGCCTTGTTCCACGAAGCCGGCTGCGCGATAGAGGTGGCGTGCGGCCTCGTTCTCGGGCTCGTAGCAGATCGAAACCTCCCTGATATGGCCGAGATTTCCGATCTCGTCGAGCAAGGCGCGCAATGCGGCTTTGCCATAGCCTTTGCCCTGGTGGGCGCGGTCGATCATGAAGCGGTAGACCAGCGCCTCGTTGTCCGACGCATCGTACATCAGGAAACCGACGACACGGGTCCCAGCCATGATGGCGCGCGGCCGCGCGTCTTCGTCGGTTTCGGCTTCTTCGAGGGACTCCGAATTGCCGGCGACGAAATCCCTCTGCTCCGGAGCCAGTTCCAGGGCCGCCACCAGAGCGCGGTTGGCCCTGGTCACGGCAACGAGACGGATGTCCTCGGTGTTCAAGCCGATGCCTTGGCCGAGGACTCGGTGATCGGTTCGACGAAGCGATGCAGCTTGGCCGGGTTGCCGCGCCATATGGAGTTGGGCTCCAGCTCTTCGCCCTTCATGACGAAGGAGTCGACATCGACCACCGAACCTTCGCCCATGACAACGCCGTAGTGGACAAAGGCGGAGGGTCCGAGCGTGCAGCCCTTGCCGATGCGGATGAAGTCGGACTTGAAGGCGCCTTCTTCCAGCGAATGGGCCTGGATGACGCAGCCCTCGTTGAGGGTGGCGTCGTCGCCGATCTCCACCAGCGAGCGTTCTGTCAGATTGCTGCCGCCGTCATAGACACGGCTGCCGATCTTGACGCCCAGCATGCGCAGGATCATCGGCCGGAACGGCGTGCCGGCGAACAGCCGCACGATCGGCGAATCCGCCAGCTTCCAGTGGCGTTCATGACGCCAGAACGCGACGTCATAGATCGTCGTCATCTGCGGCTTCAGCCTGCCGAAACCAAGACTTGCCCGTTCCACGAAGATGTAGAACGGAATGGTGATCGCCGAGGTCAGCAGCACGGCGACGAACAGTGCGACTTCAGCCCATTCGGTGTAGTAGTTCAGCGCCCGGTCCCAGATCGCCAGCGTGGCGAACAGCATGACCCATTGCGTTGCCACGAACAGCAGGATCGTCACCAGATTGTGGCGGTTCTTCAATGGGATGCGCCGGCGCCGGTCGTCCTCGTCGATGCCGGCGATGAGTTCCTTGTCGCGGTTCACCATGCGCGGGATTTCAAAGGCAGGCGAACCCAAGAGCCCGACATTCTCGCGCAGCGGCCCGTCGATGGGGATCATCACCTTGGTGCCGAGCAGGACGTTGTCGCCGGTGCGGCCGTCCGGCGGATAGTAGATGTTGTTGCCGAGATAATTGCGCTCGCCGATCCTCGTCGGCTCGAGCCTGAAGGCGGCGGCGGATTTGTGCATGTTGATCATGAACAGCCCGTCCGACACCATGGTCTCGGTGCCGATCTCGCACAGAAGCGGGTTTTCGTGCTGCTGGTTGGAGCCGAAATTGGAGCCGGTCTGCACCACCTTGTTGAGATTCCAGCCGATCGCTCGCATGTAGTGCACGATGGCCGAGCTGTCGCCGGCCAGCAGGCCGAGCACGCGGGAATTGCTGGAGAATTCAGCGACGGTCTGCAGCCAGTAGCGGAAGCCGTACAGCGTGTAGGTGCGGCCTGGCTTCAACAGCAGGCTGACCAGGCGCGGCACCAGCGTCGCCGCCAGGAAGGATGCGGCCATGTAGCCGAACAGCGTCACCGTGGTGCCGATCGCGACGACGCCGATGGTTTCCTGGTAGTCGTCGCCGACATTTTCCCAATAGCTGTGGAACAGGAGCGGCAAGGGAGTGACGATGGCAAACAGGCCGATCAGCTGAACCGCTTCGAACAGGAAGCGCCGGATGTTGGACGGATCGACATTGCGCACCTTGCAATAGTCGGCCGTGGTCGGCACGGCCGGCGAGCCATGCCAGCGTTCGCCGTCGGGGATGCTTTGGCCGCGGTGCAGCGAGGACGAATGGCCGAGCTGGGCGCCGTCGCCGATCCTGGTGTCGATGTCGAGCGTCGAACCGACGCCGACAAAGGCATCGCGGCCGATGGTCAGCGGCCCGGTGTGGATATAGCCGGCCTGCGCCCGGAAGCCGAGGATCATCGATTCCTTGCGCAGGATGGTGTTGGCGCCGATCGAGATGAGATCCGTGCAGACGGGCACGGATTTCGATTCGATGACGGCGTTCTTGCCGAGCCTGGTGCCGAGAAGCTGCAGGTAGATGCTGTAGAGCGGGCTGCCGCGGAACAGCACGACGGGCGCGGTGCGGATCAACGTCTTGACCACCCAGAAGCGGAAGTAACGCACGCCCCAGATGGGAAACGCTTCCGCCTTCCAGCGGCCGACCAGCACCCATTTGGCGAGGACGGCAAAACCCGACATGCCGAAGAACACGGCGGCCGAAAGCGCCACGCACCTGATGTAGAGCTGCAGCGGATCGTCGAGCGCGTCGTACATCCAGTTGAGACCACCATTGATCGCCCACAGGGCGCCATAGCTGTAGAGCCCGTAGAACATCAGCTGTGCGGCGCCGCAGGTCCAATAGGCAAGATTGGAGGCCCGCCGCGTGAGGACGGGCTCGTTGGTGGCCGTCGTCATCTCGTCCGCTACGCCCAGATGCAGCGCCAGCCGCGCCACGGTCGGGTGGAGGTAGATGTCGCGCATGGACGCCGTCGCCCATTCCTTCCTGGTGCGCACACGGGCGCAGAAATGCGCCATCAGCAGCGAGTTGGCGCCGAGATCGTCGAAGAAATTGTCCTCGACGGACACTTCGTCGAACTTCAGCACCGCGGCCAGCGCGTCGGCCAGGAAACGCTCGTCGTCATTGGCGGGCGCGACCATGGCGCGATCGCCCGAAAGCCGCACGCTTGTCGGCTTCGGCAGCTGGCGCAAATCCACCTTGTTGGAAACCGTCATCGGGATCGCCGGCAGCTCCTCGAGATAGGAGGGCACCATGTAGTCCGGCAGCCGCCGCTTCATCGTCCTGGCGAGGTCCGCGCGCGAGATCGCCGTCTGGCCGGCCTTCGCTGCGAAATAGGCGACGAGTTCGACGCGGCCGGGCTCGATCTCCCAGGTGGTGACGGCGGCTTGAGCGATCTCGGGCTGGTCGAGCAGCACCGCCTCGATCTCGCCGAGCTCGATGCGGTAGCCGCGGATCTTCACCTGGGTGTCGATGCGGCCGTTATACTCGATCTCGCTTTGGTCGTTGATGCGGCCAAGGTCGCCGGTGCGGTAGATGCGCTTGGACGGGTTGTTCGGCAGGCCGACGAAATCGGCGATGAATTTCTGTTCGGTCAGGTCGGGCCGGTTGAGATAGCCGACCGCGAGCCCGATGCCGGCAATGCCGATCTCGCCCAGTTCGCCCGGCTCGGCAAGCTGCGGCAGCGAAGCGTCGAGGATGACGATCGAGTAGGTCGGCAGCGGCGCGCCGATGGTGACGGGACTGTCCGGCGTCAGCGCGCCCATGGTGGCGGTGACGGTCGCCTCGGTCGGGCCGTAGGTGTTCAGGATCTGCCGCCCCGGCTTCGACCAGCGCACCACCAGATTGTGCGGACAGGCCTCGCCGCCCACCAGCAGCGTGCGCAGGCTGGGCACATCCGATGTCATCGACGACAGCAGCGTCGGGCTGCAGGCGATGCAGGTGATGTCATGGAGCCGCAGGAAATCGGCGAGTTCCTCGCCCACCAGCGGCATCTGGCCAGGAGCGGGCACCACCGTCGCGCCGGCGACGAACGGCACCCAGATCTCTTCGGAGGAAAAGTCGAAGGCGATCGTCATGCCCTGGTAGACGCGGTCGCCCGGCCGGTAGCCGTAGGAGGCGGCGGCGACGCGGATGAAATTGACGAAACTCTGGTGCTTGATGACCACGCCCTTGGGCTTGCCGGTGGTGCCCGACGTGTAGAGGATGTAGCAGGTGTCGTCCGCTGAAGCGGCCTTCGCATGCGGCTGCAGCGGCGCGTTGGATTGTCTGGAGATTTCGGCAGCAGTGCTGTCGATCAGCAGATGCGGGACCGGCAGCTGGCCGGCGCGCGACGCATAGGCGGCGATGGTGACGATCAGGCTGACGCCGGCGTCTTCGATGATGAGCGCCATCCGCTCCTCGGGAAAGGCGGTCGCCAGCGGCACGAAGGCAGCGCCCGCCTTCATCACGGCGAGCAGCGCGACATAGGTCTCCGCCGAGCGGTCGAGGATGAGCCCGATGCGGTCGCCCGGCTTCACGCCGCGCTTGATCAGCAGGCGGGCGAACTGGTTGGCCCGCCTGTCCAGCTCCCGATAGGTCCAGACACGCCCGTCGGAGATCACCGCCGGCAGCGCTGCGAACATCTCGGCAAGCTGTTCGAAGACGGTGTCGAGCCGCTCGCCGGGCAAGCCTTGGCGGGCAAAGTCGGCGCCCGTCAGGATTTGCCCGCGCCTGGCTGTCGCGGGAGCCGTTCTTACCAGCGCATCGACACCTGCCGGGCCGCTTTCCAGCCCCGATCGTTCCGCGTCCAGTTCGGCGACATCGACACCGTGATCCATTTCCATACTTTCCCGTCCAGGCCGGGCATTGCCCGGCACGGCCATTTTTCCAGTTGTTGTGGGATGCTTATGCCATCCGATCTTTTCGGCAGTTTTTCCGAACTGTTGAATATTGTTTCTGAACTGTGTCTGGGCGGGGTTTTGAGCCTCCCTTGGCGGCTGCGCCCGGCGGCAACGCCGGCGCGCGCGCCAGCGTTTTTCTGGAACCAGCCTTGAGGCCCCGCATTCTATGAGCAGGGACTGAAGGAGCGTGTCGTGAAAGCGGTTTTGGGACTGGTCTGCGGCTTCGTGCTGACCCTTGCGGTCTTCGGCAGCGGACTGGGCTTCGCCGCCTGGCTGCTTGCCGCAAAGCCGCCGCGCCAGGCAACGGCCACCGTCAGCGTGGCGGAGCTGTGGACCAAGAAGGCGCGGCCGGTGAACAAAGCCGGGCAGGGCCTCGAACGCCTGCCGGCCGCCCAGCCGGCGCCGCCCGACATCCCCGCCAAACCGCCGGAAACGCCGCCCGACCCGACGGTCACCGGCGCCATCGCGCCCAAGGCAACCGACCTGCCGCGTCCGCATCTCGCCTGGTGCGCCAGCCGCTATCGCTCCTACCATCCGGACGACAACAGTTATCTCTCCTACAGCGGGCAGCTGCGCCCCTGCATCTCGCCCTATCTCGAAGCCGCCGGTCAGGCCGGCCAGCCGGCTGCCGGCGACGGCGGGGAAAACGGCGCTGGCCTTGGCGTCTACCTTGCCGATGATGACGGCGAAGCGCTTTCGGCCGACCATGTCGATTCCTGCTTCAGCCGCTACCGCTCCTATCGCCCGGAAGACAACAGCTACCAGCCATACTCCGGTGGCCCGAGACGGCAATGCCAGTAGCCCCCGCGCACCGCCGGCATGGCGATCCGATCGCGCGGATTTTCCGGAGCGTCCGCATTGGCGCGACGTTCAACCCTGACCCGAAGGAGGACTGACCATGAGCGACGACCGGGACGACAGAATTCGTGAGCGCGCCTACCAGATCTGGGAACGGGAAGGCCGCATGCAGGGCGACCCCGAGCGGCACTGGCACCAGGCCGAGGCCGAGATCGACCGCGAGGGAGCCCTGCCGCTGACGGCGGGCGACGCGCTGCCTGAAACCGGCGAGATCGCCAGCTCCGACGTGCTGGAGGTCGAGGCGCTGGCGGTGCGCACCGGCATCTCCGGCGACGAGGCACAGGAACTGCTCGACCGCTTGGGCAACGACCGCGCCGCGGTCGAGCAAGCCGCGCGCAGCCTCAAGGCCAAAGGGCGGCGAAACCCCGATGAGGGACTGGCGAAATAGTCGGAGGACGAAAAATGCCGGCTAGGCTGCGACGGCTGATCGGCACGAAAAGCCCGCGCCTCTGGCGGAGGACGCGGGCCGATCGGAGGGCCGATCTTCGGCAGGCGATGGAGGGCACCACCTGCCGCATCCACTAACAATTAGCTTTGGCTAATGTTCCGTCAAGTTGGATCTGAATTTACTGCGTTGGAATGTCGGCTGCCGCCGCAATTGCGCCGCTAGCCTTCGTGGCCGGGATGCATGTGTCCGGACAGGGAGCTTGTCGATGGGATAGGAATTTTTTCTTGACGGGGTGAGGGCAGCTATGCTACATTTCTGCCTATGGTGCTGATTTGCGCCAGTGACCCGCCGCCCAGGCGGGTTTTTGCGTTTTGGCCGGCGCTCGCCGAATTTCGACGTTGCCAGAAAGCGCCGACGCCAAAGCTGCCAATCTCCCCACTTGTGGGGGAGATGGCCGGCAGGCCAGAGGGGGGGCGCCGTAGAGTGCTGCCTTCGAACGGGTGGATCATTTGGATTGGAACGGCGTTGATCCCTGACACAACCGGGGAATGAGCATGGCGACAAGACGCAGGCGCTGGTCGGCAGGCCGCCGCCCGGTAAGCGGAAACCTTGATCAGGGCCAATCCTAGCCAGGGAGAGCGAGATGATCCGAAAACTCAAGGACGGCAAATACCGGCTGTATTCGCGCAAGAAGGACGACAAGACCGGCAAGCGGCGCAACCTCGGAACGTTCGATACGCGCGAGGCGGCGGAGAAGCACGAGAAGGAGGTGCAGTATTTCAAGCGGCATTGAGAGGGGGCCTCTGGCTGTCGCAATGGTGACTCACCAAACGCCAATGCGGCCGGCGCTGAATACAGCCGTCACCCGCAAGATGTCTACGCCACGCGTGGTTGAGCTGGCCTGACTACGGTAGCGAGCACGATGCCGGCGACGATGAAGGCCGCACCGACCAGGTCGTAATCGTGCAAGCCCTCGCCGAGCAGCAGATAGGCGAGCACGGCCACGAACACCGTCTGCAGGTAGAGCAGCATGCTTGCCCGGCTAGCACCCAGCGTTTGCACGCTTTTGTTGTAGAGGTAGTACATCAGGGCGCCGCCGGGACCTGCCAGATAGGCGAGCGCGAGAAGGCTGTGGACGTTCATGGCGGAGCGTTCGTCGTTGAACAATTCCCACGCATGGAAAGGCAAGGCGACCAGCGCACCGGCGCCGAGCAGCAGCACGACCATCGGCAGGAGTTCGATGCCGAATTTGGCACGGCGCAAAAGCACGGTGTAGAGGCCCCAGCAGAACGCGCTGCCGACGATCCACAGCTCGCCGGCGTTGAGCTTGAGCTGCAGCAGCGCCGTCAGGTTGCCGTGGGCAACGATGAAAATCATCCCGGCAAGCGCAACCAGCGCGCCAAGCGACTTCCACAGGCCGAGCGGCTCGCCAAGCACGAAACGGGCAAGCACCATCGTCATGACCGGCGACAGCGCCATGATGATGCCGGCCGTGGTGGCGTCGGTGTGGTTGAGGCCATGGTAGATCATACCCTGGCAGAGCGTCAGGCCGATCGCCCCCACGGCGACGACCTCCACGGCGCGCGTTCGCAAAAGCCCGATCATCGCCTCGTGATGACGGTGCACGATCGGCAGCAGGATGGCGCAGGCAAGCGTCAGCCGCCAGAAACAGAGACCCCAGGGCGGCATTTCAGGCGCCACCCATTTGGCCGCGATGTAGACACCGGCCGAAAGCAGCCAGCACAGGACGGCGGCCGGATAGCCGGCCAGGGAGGATATGGGGCGCACGGGTTGCGCGGCTTGATGCGCTATCGGCATTGCCTGCATGTCATGCCTCCCCTTCGATGACCTCGGCCAGACGGGGCAATATAGCCTGTGTCGTTGGGTCGTGCATCCGTTTTGAGAGGTCGAGGAGGAATCTGGGCAGCCGCGCGGACCTCAAGGGCAAGGGGAAACTATCAGCCAGGGAGAGCGAAATGATCCGGAAAATGAAATGCGGAAAATACCGGCTTTATTCGCGCTAGGAGGATGAGAAGACCGGGAAAAGGCGGAATCTGGGAACGTTCGAGACGCGTGAGGCGATGGAGAAGCATGAGCGCGAGGTGTAGTATTTTAAGCGGCATTGAGGGGATAGTGGGACGTTCCTTGCAGGCTGGATACCTGGGCATGGCCCGGCGGGAGTCCTCTTTCACACCAAACTTCGCCCGGCAGAACATTCCGAGAAGACAGCGATCACGGCGGGCATGTTCCTACTGGCAATTGCCGCCATCGGCGCAATATAGCTGCACCAGCAGCGGAGCAGGAGACGGGCAACGTGCTGATGGTGGCGAATGGGTGGTAGGGAAGCTTTCAGTTGAGGGGCGGGTTGCGGTGGATCACAGCTCCCTGGGCGCGTATCGCTTAGTATGGATGCGTTAGGCTCAGGTTGAGTGATGCGGTCACCCTTTCCTAAACACTACAGTGCCCTTATACCGAATCGGTCGCTTGCGGCACAGGAACAGTGAACTCCAGAGGTCATTTGCATACTCTCGAATCCTATCTCAGTGATGGAATCCAACGTGATCGGGAAGACATTGCCGCCATCGATCGAGTGCTTCTAGAAACAGGAGAAACGATTGCGGGAACGTTCAATTCGGAGAAACCCAACTGGCCCTATGAAATTCCCGATCGCCGAAAAGAAAATGACAAGCACAAGATTTCGCATAGCACGATGACAATGATGATCCGCGCAATCGATCTTCTTCGCGAGTCGCAACGAGTTGGCACATCTCGTCCAGGCTATGCATTTGAGGTTGGCGGTCAATACGCGAAAAAGCTGGATGAAGCGCGAAAGAAGGCATTTGACAGGTTGGTCGCTGAGCTTAGAGAAGCCCGTTCTGAGACCAGAGCCCAAACCATAACAACGATTTCTCCTACCTACGGGACCAATGACCCGCTAACCATGTCGTTTCTTGCCGAGGTTTTGTCGGCGACACCTGGTGGGACCGATGATCTCATGGCCGATGCCAGGATCGTCGTTCAGAAACTCGTAAAGATTGATCCGACGAACAGCTTCGTCAGTTTTTTTATTTTTAAGAACAGAGGCTTGACGGAATCAAAAGTCGTACCCAACGCATTCGTTCCTTTGTTAGTCGTGCGTGCAGCTCATACGCTGGGGCAAGAGATAGAAGGCAGAGCTGCATATCTGCGCTACTTTGAGAGTACACTTCACGATCAGCTTTCGTACTCAAATATCCCGGACAGCCGCTTCGATCCTGCCGAGTTGATCTTCTCTTTGGAGGGCGTGCTGCTCCTCTCGGAGCAGACAATAGATGTGCGTCTATTCGACCGTGTTCTTGATGTCCTCGAGCAAGCGCAGCAGACTAGTGCTCACTGGCGCCCAAGTAAGCCCTTCCTGCGCACCGTAAAGGGGTTTGTACTTTTCCCAATAAGTGTGGAGGCCGCAAATTCACTTCTGCGGTGCTGCCAGAGACTAGATAAGGACGAGCGGTTTCATGGGCGCTCGGAACGATACATAGCTCTGTTTCGCCGCTTCTGGAGTTGGCTTGCGGCGAGGCGCGTCACAATCGATGTTGAAGGAACGCCACGCCGAGTTTCAGGCTGGCACTCGGACCATGTCGCGGATCCTGACTCGATCCAACTTTGGGATACCGCGCAGGTAGTCGATTTTCTTCTGGGATACCGGCGTAGCCTCCACGGCCACATAGCTCGCACCACGCTGCGACTGTCTCGCTTCAACGTTCGAAAGCCTCAACGTGCCAAACAGTCTTGGAGTCCTGCGACCCAAGCGATGCAACTAGCTCGAAAGACGACAACGGCCGCGGCCCCGGATGACAAAGCAGATCTGAGGGAGAGCTTTGAGCCGATAACCTCACTCGGGCCATACTTCGAGACCTATCGTAAGGTAGAAGAGGAGTTCCTTTTGCCTTGGCTCGGCGGAAGTCCCCGAAATTATTCTATGTTAATTTATGGCCCGCCTGGCACCGGCAAAACCAGCGTTGCTGAAAATTTAGCGGATGCGCTCGGCTTTCCGCTCGTAACGATTACCGTCAGCGACTTTCTGGCAGGTGGCGGGGGCGAGGTGGAAGCGCGCGCTAAAATGATCTTTGAGGTGCTTGAGGCGCAGGCGGACGTCGTGGTCCTCTTCGACGAGATTGACGAACTCGTGCTGGATCGAAGCTCGAAGCGGCATGGCCAGCAAGATACCGTATTCAAGTTCATGACGCCTGGCATGCTGACCAAGTTTAATAACTTGCGCCGAGCGAAGCGCGGTATCTTCATCATGGCTACCAATTACGCATATCGCATCGATCCGGCGATCCGTAGAACGGGGCGTATCGACGAGAATTACCTACTGCTTCCGCCGGATGCTACTTCAAGGCAGAAGATGATAAAGAATTTTCTGAAAGATGCGATCGAAAAGGGAAATCTCCCGGCCGACCATGCGCTGAATCCTGACAATATCGAGAAATCCGGTAAATGGAGTATCCTGCGGAGTGCTTCATTCTTCTTGGGCTATAAGGATATCGAGGCTGCAGTGGCGCGTGTTGTTCGCCAGGTTGGTAACAGTCAAAGTGTGACGGAACTTGAGAGTGAGTTCTTGGAATGGGGACGCACAACGACTCTTCGCCTCTACAATGGCGCATTCGACGAAATAGACGATCGGGAGGCAATTGAACGCGAGTTCCTGCCCCTTATCGAGATGGCAGCGCGGGAGGGCGCAGTCCTTAAGGAAAAGAAAAATCCGGCTCTCGATTGCGCGGCTTTATTTAAGGCTGATGAAAAGAATGGCAAGCTGGCTTCGTTCGCTAGTGAACTTAAGCTCAGAGAAGAATCCTTAAGGTTCGTTAAGCGGCGCAGTCCGGAATACGTTAGGAAATGACAGCTCAATCCCCCCAGCCGCTAAGCGGCATCCGTCAAGCTTGGCGTTCTGCCTTCGGATCACGAAAGGTCGTCTATCTCAGCGGCCCGATCACGTCGGGACTGCGGTTCATAGATTGGTGGAGCAAGATCGGATATCAGCTTGAGGCCGATGCGAGCGCTTATCGTGCCGAACTTGTCGAGCAGGTGATTATTCCGAACGAGAACCAGCTCAAAGCGACAGCCGAACTGCTCCGCGCCAGGGGCTCGGAGCCGGTGGTTGAGCCAGCGAGCCTATTCATTAACGGTTGGACCCAAGAAGATTATCTAGAGTTGTGGCAGCAGTTCATCTCAGCTCACGCGAGCCGCATCCTGTTAATGGACGGATGGGAATACAGCGCGGGTAGTGCCTCTGAATTCTGCCGTGCACATCTCGAAGGCATCCCCACCGCTCGTGTTGACGGATCGCCCATCGTCGCACGAGATGGTGTCGCCGCAATCAGCCGCGCACTCGCTCGCGTTGATGCACTGGCTGTGCCGCCGCTCGCTCTCCAGAACACATTGCGTGCTGCATATAGCCAACTCGAAACAACAGTGGCGACTGTAGTCTACGTGCCGGGTGGTGGCATTCCGCGAAAAGACGCTTCGCTCGATCGGCTCGCTGAACTTATCAACGTAGCGCAATTCGTCAGCTATGAACCGCATCGTGGGAAACCAAAGCAGGCGTATTCACGCGTCCTTGGGGAAAGCCCTAACCGCATATTCTCCAACGTTACCGAAGTTGCCGAGACACTCCTTGCGCGAAGCGCTGACGGCTCCGTGAATGTGAGAAGCTTTACACCTGAAAGCCCGCTTAGCCGCGAATTCATATACGGTCTGACTCGAGTTAACGATATTGTCGATGCGATCGCACGCCTCACGCGCGAAGGTCTGCATACCATCGTAAATGAAACGGTCGATATCCACGATGGTGGCGTTTCCGGGGTGGTGCTTGGGAAGATCATCGAGTTTGCTCCCGACGATACGCCTCGCGCGGTAGAGAAGGCAGGCACAGCTTCTCTACCTCTCGGTTGGGGATTCCGACTCCTCGCTACGGTTTACGGTTTCGAACCGGATTTGGCAGTTCCCGAAAACACGCGCCTGGAATTCAGTCTGCATCCCCGGCCACGTGGCTGGCGTCGCATGCACACGTTGGGATGGGAGATTGCTGAACACAAAGGGTTAGATTTGTTTCCGGTAGCGCAGTGGCCCAACAGATTTAGTCATATGCTTGGCGATAAGGTCTTCGGGCTTCTTGTCGCACACCTCATTGGCCTGCCAGTACCGCGCACTACTGTGGTCAATCGGCGGGTGGCACCGTTTACGTTCGGCCAAGCAACGGGTTCGTCGGAGGTCTGGTGTCGCACTGCACCAATCGAGCAGACACCGGGCAAATTCACGACAACGCGCGGCTGGAGCGACCCCTTTAGGATCATGCAGGAAGAAGATCCGGACCACAAGTTAATCGCTTCGATTCTGGGACAAGCAAGTGTTGAGCCGCTCTATTCCGGTGCGTCGATAGTGCTCCAGAGCGGGGAGATCGTCACCGAGGGGCTACGCGGTGTGGGTGACAGGTTCATGTTAGGCACTGCCAAGGCAGAGATACTTCCGTCGTCAATTATCGCGGACGTTGAACGCCTGCATGCGGGTGCGGCCGAATTGGGCCCGGTGCGTTTCGAGTGGGTTCACGATGGCAAACGGGCATGGGTGGTGCAGATGCATCATGGCGCAACTAAGAGTGCTGCTGGCGTGCTTGTCCCGGGAAAAGCAGAGCATTGGATAGTCTTTGACGTCTCGCAAGGACTTGAGAAGTTACGCGACGTCATTGACAGCCTTGAGCCGCACCATGGTGTGGAATTGCAGGGCGAAGTTGGCCTAACTAGCCATATCGCGGACGTTATTCGCAGAGCAAACGTGCCAGCACGCATGAAACCGCAGGACCGTGATGCGGCCTAGTGCTGGGCAAGCAAACATCACCGTAGCCGAGTGCTCTTTCGGGTAGGGTCGCCGGGAACAGGAATTGTCGTCCTACCGCCTTCCCACCCCTGGCATTAACCATTCGTTAACCATTCCCTCGCTAGCGTTTACCTCTCAGTAAGGATTCGCCAGCCGTGACCTTTGCCGCCCCCCTCGAGGCCAAATCCATTCGCTTTCGTGCCCGCTCTTTCGTCGCTTTCACGCTGACGCCGGAGGCGCCTTTGGACGTGTGGCTGGAGGGGCTGGATCACTGGATCGGCAATTCGCCTGGCTATTTTGCCGGGCGGCCGGTGGTGCTTGATCTCAACACCTTGAAGCCCGATGTCGCCGCGATCGAATCGCTGGTCGACGTGCTTGGCCATCGCGGCATCCGCGTCTACGCCATCGAGCTCGACGGCCACGCCGCACTCGCGCCCAACCTGCCGCCGGTGCTGGTCGGCGCCAAGGAGGCGACGACGGATGGGTTGCTGCCCCGCGAGGCGCGGGCGGAGGGTTTCGACAAGGCCGAGGGCAGGGCGGCTGAACAGCATGCGGATGCGGGCAGCGCGGCCAAGGCCGGCGACGGCAAGGCTGGCGCAAGCAAGGCGGGCGATAGCGAGCCGCAGGTTGAAGCTTCGGGCACGCTGATGATCAAGGCGCCGATCCGCTCCGGCCAGGCGATCGTGCATCCGCATGGCGATGTCATCGTGCTGGGTTCTGTCGCTTCCGGGTCGGAGATCATCGCGGCGGGCTCGATCCATGTCTACGGCACGCTGCGCGGGCGCGCTTCGGCGGGTGCGCTGGGCAACAGGGGCGCGCGCATCTTCTGCCGCAAGAACGAGGCGGAGCTGCTGGCGGTCGACGGCTGGTACGTCACCGCCGAGGAGATGGAAGGCGTTTCGCGCGGCAAGCCGGTGCAGGCGTTTCTCGACGGCGACGCCTTGCGGGTTTCGACGCTGAGCTGACATTCGTTTCGATATTGGGGCGGCCGAGGGCCGCCCGACCAAGAACAACAACAACGGAGGCTTTTCAATGGGCAAGGTAGTGGTGGTCACCTCGGGCAAGGGGGGCGTCGGCAAGACGACCTCGACGGCGGCCCTCGGGGCGGCCGTGGCCAAGACCGGCAAGAAGGTGGCGCTCGTCGACTTCGACGTCGGCCTGCGCAACCTCGACCTGATCATGGGCGCCGAACGGCGCGTGGTGTTCGACCTCGTCAACGTCATCCAGGGCCAGGCGAAGCTCTCGCAGGCGCTGATCCGCGACAAGCGGGTCGAGACGCTGTTCCTGCTGCCGGCCTCGCAGACGCGCGACAAGGATGCGCTGACCGAGGAAGGCGTCGGCGAAGTCATCGACAAGCTGCGCTCGGTGTTCGACTACGTCTTCTGCGACAGCCCGGCCGGCATCGAGCGCGGCGCGCAGCTCGCCATGCGCTTTGCCGACGAGGCGGTCATCGTCACCAATCCGGAAGTGTCGTCGGTGCGCGATTCCGATCGCATCATCGGCCTGCTCGATGCCCGCACCTTGCGGGCCGAGCAGGGCGAGCAGATCGCCAAGCATGTGCTGGTGACGCGCTACGATGCGGCGCGCGCCTCGCGCGGCGAGATGCTGTCCATCGACGACGTGCTGGAAATCCTGTCGGTGCCGCTGCTCGGCATCATTCCGGAAAGCCAGGACGTGCTGCGCGCCTCCAACCTCGGTTCGCCGGTGACGCTGTCGGAGCCGCTCAATTCCGCTGCCAAGGCCTATATCGACGCCGCCAGGCGGCTGGAGGGCGAGGAATTGCCCGTCATCGTGCCCTTCGAGCGCAAGGGCTTCCTCGATCGTCTTTTGGGAAGGAGGGCGGCATGAACCTGCTCGACATCTTCAAGCGGCGCTCCAGCGCCCCGGTGGCGCGCGAGCGGCTGCAAGTGCTGCTCGCCTATGAGCGCCGCAACCGCAGCCAGCCCGACCTCGTCTCCATCCTGCGCGAGGAGATCATGGCCGTCATCGCCAAGCATGTGCAGATCGACCAGGACTATCTGCAGGTCTCGATGGACCGCGGCGAGACCATGTCGACGCTGGAAATCGACATCCAGATCCCCAACAAGAGCGCCGTGCCGCTGGCCATGGCGGGGTGAGGGCAACTTAGGGAGCCGCGATCCTTCGCGCCCCCCTCTGTCCCGCCGGCAGAACCGGCTTCGCACCCTCGCACCGCATCGCTCGCGCCGTCCAAACCCCTAAAATGTCCCAAATTTACCTTTGTGCCGACGGGGCTTCCCCTGCGCAAGCAGCGGATGTAAGGATATATTAGCAATTTGTTAAGTTCTAAGCGAGGTATGCGTAAGGGGAGTTTGGCGATGAACTTCAGAGGCCTGATCAAGCGTGCTGAAGACGTGGATAAAGCGATCCAGGACCTGCAGATCGATTTGGCGGACGCGCTGGATGCAAGTCTCGACGCCGACGACCTGGCGCCGCCAGAGAGCGACGATGTGCCGGATGCCCAGGCGGCACCCGATGACGGGCCACCCCAGGCCGATGCGGCAAATGACGACAATGCCGGGAATGCCGAGAATGCGGGCGCTGCGGACAGTTCCGAAACCGCGCCAAGACTGACCGCCCATACACAGACCCGGCTGGCTGCATTGAGCGCCTTCGAGGGACTCTTCCACGACGCCAGGGACTATCTGGAGGAGATCAACGACAAGCTGTCGGAGATCGGTACCTCACACCATCTGACGCGCGAATTCCTCAACATCCTGCACAGCGACATCCTGCGCGCCAACGAGCTGGAGGTTGCCAATGCCGCCCTGGCCGCCGAACAGAGGGCTCTGTCGGAAAAGCTGCACGACGCGACGCGAAAGCTGCGCGAGCGTGACGGCGCTTTCGAAGCGCTGCAGCAGCGCGAGACAAGTCTGGTCCAGGACCGGGAGACGCTGCGTGCGGCACTTGCCGCGGTCAGGCTGGAACTCGTCGAGACAGCCAATGCGAGCGCCAAACGCGAGGCGGAGTTCGGCGACATCGCCAAGCGGCTGACCGCCAGGACGGTCGAGGCCAACAGGCGCTTGCGCGAGAGCAAGATGCTGCGCGAAAAGCACGTCAACCTGTCGATCGAACTCGACAAGGCGCTGAAGCGGGAATCGCAAGCGCGCCACAGGCTCGACGAGCTGTCGGCGGTCCATGCCACCGAAGCAGCGCGGCTGGCGGAGCTGCTGGCGGCGCTCGGCAAGAGCGAGAAAGAGGAGATGCGGCTGCAGAAGTCGCTCGAGGCGGCACAGGCGAAACTGTCGGAAACGACCGAAGCGGCCCACATGATGGAAGGCGACAAGGAAGCCGAGCTGGCTCGCAGCCAGGCGGAAATGCGCGGGTTGAGCTCGGAGATCCAGAACCTGCAATCGCGGCTTGAGCAGGTGTCGAGCGAAAACGGCGAAGCCGCGGGCGAGATCGCCAGGCTCAAGAGCGAACTGAACGATGCTCTGGCCGAAAAGAAGATCGCCGATGAAAGATTGTCCGCGCTGAGCCAGGAGAGCGAAAGCGACAAGATGAGTCTTTCCAAGGTGAACGCCAACCTTTCTCAGCTGACGCTGCAACAGGCGTCCGAACAGATACAGTTCGACGTGCAGAGGCAGGAGTGCGAGGACCTCAAGGCCGAAATCGCCTCGCTCAATGCCCGGATCAAGGAACTGCTGCCCTATGAGCGGCTCCACAAGGCCACCAATGGCAGGCCGCGCGAGGACGGCGTGGTCGAGATGGCCGGGGCGATGGCGAAGAAAGCACGGACGACGGGCAGGCGGCGCATGCGCAGGAATGTCGGCGCCGCCACCTGAAGCGTGTCGCGCCTGAAGGATTCAGGCGACCCGCTTCAGATCCTTCTTTTGTGCATGGGAGGCCGGCACCTCACCCGGAGAGTAAGTCCAATGGGGCACCGGCCAGGCGGATCGACAGGTCCGCCGCACAGACAAGGTAGCGCGCCGCGGTCCCGCACGGCATTGGTGCGATCACGGAAGGTGCCAGCGGCAATTCCCCTGGCTTGTGATTCGAACCCTTGCGACGACCCGCCGGCCGGAGGCTGCAGACACGCCCAGGATAAGATCGCGGGCCGGCCCGGCGCCTTCTCAGTCGAGCGGTTCGTGCTGGTAAAGCTCGTCCATGCTGAGCGAGGCCAGGGCGCCGAAAGGGGCCTGCTTTTTCACGCGGCCGCCGCTCAGGATGACCACGTCGTCGCAGAACGAGATGGTGCTGTGGTGATGGCTGATGACGATGGTCGTGCGGCGGCCGGCTCTCGACTTCAGGGTCTCGACGATGGCCGCTTCCGACAGCCCGTCCACGGCATTGGTGGCCTCGTCCAGGATGAGGAGATCGGGATCGCGCACCAGGGCTCTCGCCAAGGCGATGCGCTGCCTCTGTCCCGCCGACAGATTGATGCCCCTGTAGCCAACCAGGGTCTCGTAGCCCTGAGGCAGCCTTTCGATGAATTCATGCGCTTCGGCCAGTCTTGCGGCGGCCTCGGCATCGCCGGCAGTCGCGGCATCCTGGCCGTAGGTTATGTTTTCGAAAATGCTGCCGTCGACCAGTTCCAGTTCCTGGCTGGCCAGGGCGATGTGCCGGCGCCACTGGCTGGCATCGATCCGGTCGAGCGGCGATCCATCGACGAGGATGTTGCCGGTGTCCGGTTCGACGAAGCGGCACAGGAGATTGACGATCGTCGTCTTGCCGGCGCCCGAGCGGCCGATCAGCGCCGTCGAGCGGCCACCGCGGATCTCGAATGTCGCCGCGTGCAGCACCACCTCGCGCCGGTCCGTGCCGGAGTAGGTGAATGTCACATCGTCGAACTTGATGCCCTGGCGCAGGCCGTGGAATGGCCCGTCCCCTTGCGGCGGGTGCGGCTTGCCTGTGGGATCCAGCAGCCAAGTCACCTCCTCAAGCGATCCGCTCAGGCCTTGCAGCTGGCTCCACGACCCCTGCAGGGCCCGCATATGCGGCTGCAGCCTGTAGAGCAGGATGACGAAGGCAATGATCAGCGGGAAACTCACCTGCGCCAGCCAGGCGCCGATCACCACCGCCAGGAACAGCATGGCGTGGAGAACCTCCGTCAGCGGCGGCAGCGCTCCCTGGCGCACGAGCAGCGCGAAGGAGGCGCGGCGAACCGCATCCGACGCCGTGTCGAACATCGCCTTTTCCCGGTTCTCCTGTCCGAAGATGCGGATCAGCCGTCCGGCATGCACAAGGTGAAGCATCTGCGAGGCGAGGTGGCCGTTGCGCGAGGCGACGCTGCGGCTTGGCTCCTTCAGATTGGCTGAGAGCATGGCGTGCGCGATCTGGACGAGCGCCAGTCCGAGCGTGACCAAAAGCGTCATGCGCCACGAAAGCAGCAGCAGGAAAGCCAGGAGGATGATGGCGGCCGATGCGCTGACGATGGCCGACAGCATGATCTGGATCGCATCGGAAGCCCGCCAGGATTCGTTGGAGATGATGTTGAGCAGGCGTCCGGGGCTCTGCCGCAGGAAGAACGGGTAGCCGACCCGCAACAGCTGCTCCGACAGGGCGCTGCGGATGGAATGGCTTGCCTTGCCGGAGATGAAGGTCGTCAGCAGCGTGTTGGCGAAGGCGAAGACGTTCTTCAGGATGATCGAGCCGAGGATGGCGGCCGAAATGACGATCAGCCGGTCGCGCTCGCTCAAGCCCGATCCGACGTGCTGGAGGACGGCGGAGAAGCCTGCCATTCCGGCGGCATCCCCGTGTCCCATGATGATGCCCAGCAACGGGATGATCAGGCCGATGCCGAACCCTTCGAGGACGGCGCTGACCAGGCCGAGAATCACCACCGCCGGAAGCAGGCGCAGTTGCCGCTTTCCGAACGCCCGGAACAGCATCGGCAGGTTTGGCGGCAGCATTGGCATTACAGCGTTTCACCTCGCCTGGGCATTGGCTTGTTGATCTTGCCGCACCGGTTCGGCCCGCGGCCGTCTGACCAGCAGGAGAACCGCGAACCTGGCCGCGCCGAGCAAATTCATGGCGACGATCGGCCAGTGCGGCAGGTTGAGTTCACGATCGAAGGCGGGTCCTCCCGCCAATTCCCTGAAAGCCCCTCTTGCGGCCCAGTAGAAATGGCGAAGCAGCCAGGGCGCGTGGCGAACATGCTTCAGGCAGAGCCCGCCATTGCCCAGGCTGTAGTCGCGATGCAGCTTTTCGATGGCTTTGCGATCCCGCCGGCCGTGATGGTGGAAAATCGTCATGTCAGGCACATACTCGACCGCGATGCCGAGCAGCATCGCGCGCACGAGGTAATCGGTATCCTCGGCCGACCGCAATGGTCCGCCGGCGCCGAAGCGTTCGTCGAAATAGCCGATGCGGGCCGCTACATCGCGGTGCATCGTCATGTTGCAGCCCAGCACGAAACCGCCGGGATGAACATCTGGCGTCAGCCGCTCGCGCGCCCACGACCGCTTGATGGTGAACGGCAAATCCCTGGCATCGCCAAGCTCGACACGGCCGCCCCGGATGAGCCATTGTTCCCCGGACGCATAGTGTCGCTCCAGATCGCGCAGATAGTCGCGATGGAGCGCGCAGTCGTCGTCGACGAAGACCAGCACACGGCCGCGCGCGCGCCTCAGCCCGGCGTTGCGCGCAGCCGCCAATCCGGGGCGCGGCTCGCAAACGGGCGTGAACGGAATGTCCGACGCAGCCGCGATGCTGGCCAGGCGTTCGGCCGTGCGGTCGCTCGAACCGTTGTCGACGACCACGAGTTCGGCGGCGAAGCCGGCATGTGCGCGGCATGCGGCTTGCACCGACTTGATGCAGGCATCGAGCACGGCGACGCGGTTGCGCGTGCAGATGATGAAGCTGACTTCCGGCGCCGCTCGTTCCGGGCGGGGACCGGCCGGGGCGGGGCCAAGCGCCGTCGAACGATCGCGCTGCAGGGGTTGGTTGACTTTGACGATCATGCCTCAGCCCGCCTGATAAGGTGCCAGAACCGCCGCGGCGGGCGCAGATTTGAAGAAGTATGCCATGGCATCGGCCTGCCTGGCGGCCGACAGCGAAGCGCGGCTGAGCCAGGGCGCCCAGGCGCCGGGCCGCAGCGCATATTGTTCGCGGCGCCGGATGACGTTCCATTTGGCGGTCCGCGTCAGCAATTCATGGGTGAGCGCGGGCTGGTTTTCGTCGGCGACGAGCTGGTAGAGGAAATAGAATAGGTTCAGCGCGCCGGCCTCGAAGCTCGGCCGCGTCGCCGCCGGCAGCGAGGAAATCTCCTCCTCCAGCGCGACGATGAAGTCGGCCGCACGGGCGACGGTGCCGTGGCTGACCGCATCGCCAATGTCGCGCAGGTCCCGCGTGGCCTGCGCCAGGTCCTCCCGCTCGAGGTTCTCGGCCACGATCCGCAAATGCGTCCTGCGCATCTCCTTGACGTGCCGGCTCGTCACGCTTGCCTCATGGACGCGGTAGACGACCAGGTTTTCGGGCATCATGGCTGCCGGGTAACGGCCGGCCAGCCGCCTGAAAAGATCGAAGTCCTCGGCATGCCGGTAGGCCTGGTCATAGTGCAGGACGCTGTCGTCGATGACCTTCCTGTTGTAGACGACCGTCGGGTGCATGAAGATCGTGAAGAACATCGCCAATACAGGGATGCGGCCGAACTGGAACACCGGATCGGGCCTGCCCCTGGCGATGCGGCCGCGGATCAACATGTCGACGCCGGCGCCGCAGAAGCCCAGTTCGGGCCGCCGCTCGAACAGCGCCACCTGGCGCGACAAACGCCAGGGATAGGCGACGTCGTCGGCATCCATCCGCGCGACCAGTTCGCCCCGGGCGATCGCCAGCCCTTCGTTGAGCGTCGCGACAAGGCCACGGTTTTCGCGCGAGATGATCGAAATGCGGCTGTCGGCCTTTTGGCATCGCTCGAGTATCTCGAGCGAATTATCGGTCGAACCGTCATCGATCGCGATGATCTCCAGGCGACTGTGATCCTGCCGCAGGATGCTTCCCAGCGCGGTGGCGAGATAGGGACCGGCATTGTAGACCGGCAACAGGACGGAGACGAGCGGTGCGGCGATCATCGTCTTGCATCCGTGCGCTGGAGTTCGAGCGCCGGTGTGCGGCCATCGGGCGATCCGCCAGCCGCCGTCGCGAGCCAGCCGCCATGGCTGCCCTGTGCGGAGCGGGTGCGCGCGACATAGGGGAAGTGGCGCTTCAGGCTGTTGAGCGGCCTCTCGAAAACCACCCAGGAAATCGAGGCCGCGACAATCGTGGCGGCGCTCGCAACCAGGAAACGCCCTGGCCCTTGCTCCGAGACGTTGAGCGGAATCCAGGGTTGCGCCTTGACGGCGAGCGACAGCAATATCGGATGATAGAGATAGACGCCGTAGCTGATGCGGCCGAGGCCAAGCAGCGGCGGCAGTTCGGCAAGCTTTCCCAAAGTGCCGCCAAGGCCGCGCGAACAGGCTGCGACGATGACCATCAGCGGCACCAGCGGCAGGACTTGCCGCACCAGCCAATGGGTCCATTCGAGCATCGGATCGGCGGGCGCAGGCACAAACCACTCGATGACAAGGAATGCGGCCGCGAAGGCAGGCCAGCTGAGCCGCATCCAGTGCGGCAGGGCCGCGCCCCTGGATCGCCAGCAGGCAAGCAGCGCGCCCGTCGCCAGCGCATCCATGGATGCCGGCGGCAGCAGGTCGCGCGCCAGCGTCGTGTTGGCGGTGAGCGGCCAATAAAAGCGATAGGCCAGCGACAGTGCGATGACGCCGATGCAGATCTGTTCGAAGCGGCGGCGCGGGGCCAACAGGACGACCAGCGGCCAGGCAAGATAGAACTGCTCCTCGATGCTCAGGCTCCAGAAATGGCACAGCACCCAAGGGTTCCAGTCATTGCGCAGCGCATACCAGAAATTCGACAGGTAAAGCGCATGCCAGACCAGCGATCCCCTGGATTGGTCCAGGTCGACCAGCCAGACGAAACCCAGGACGGCGAAATAGGGTGGAAATATCCGCAAGCCTCGCCTGATATAGAAGGATCGCAGCGCGGGACCGGTCTCGAATTCGGCGGCCGAACGCGCTTCCAGGAGCAGGCGCGTGATCAGGAAGCCGCTCAGCACGAAGAACAGCCGCACGCCGATATGGCCCCAGAATGAAGATCCTCCAGCGGCGAAGAAATGGGAATACAACACCATCGTCACGGCGATGGCTCTCAACGCATCCAGTTGGATGTCGCGGGCGCTTCCCATCAGCGGCATCCGCCAGCGTGATGGCCGCGACCAAGCCGCCAGCCGGCCGTTTCGAGCGGCAGGCCAAGGCGGGCGAGACCCGCCAGAGCGCAGGCATCGTCAAACCTACGCTCGAAATCGACGGACGGGTAGCTCAAGCTGGTCAACCTGGCGGGATCCTCCACGGCGCATATCCAGTCGCAAACGAGTCCCCCAGGAGATCGTTCGGCTACGGCATTGTGCGGCGCAACACAAAAAATCTACCCAGCTGAAATACTTATGTGAGCAAGTGCTAAAAAATTGAGAAAACCGAGCGTTTCTCGTCAATTCTGGCGATTTTTCTCAGAACTTAAACGCTGTGGTTTAAATTTTGCCGATGTTCCCGCCTCGGTTGATTTGCGAGCTCGTGGCTTAAGAGCCTAGTTCTTTGTTAGACCACAGGAAATTCCGTAATCTATATTTTGTCTATATGGATCCGGCCCTGGCTCCGTGAAGAAATGATTTGGAACCATTAGCTTTGCGCGGTGCAGCATCGTCTCTGTTTTTCGTCGTTGCCACGCGCAACGCCCATTACTCGGCTGACCGCCAACCCTCACACCGCGTCGAACACCACCGTCTGCTCCAGCCCGCCGCCCCGGCGGTTTTCCAGTGTTACCGTGCCTCCGTAGCGCTCGATGATTTCCTTGGCGATGGCGAGGCCAAGACCAGCTCCGGGGATCGATTGCAGGCGGCCGGGGTCGACGCGGAAAAAGGGCTCGAACGCCTTGTTCAGGAGTTCCGGGGGGATGCCCGGCCCATGGTCCGATATGGTCAGCACGGCGCGATTGTCGGTCGCGGCCAGGTCGATGCGGCACGCCTTGCCATGGGTGGCGGCGTTGACGATCAGGTTGCGCAAGGCGCGGCGCAGGCCGAGCGCGCCGGCGCGCACGCAAACCTTTTCCAGGTGCCCGATCGAGACGGCATGGCCGAGCGACACCATCTCGGCTTCGATATCGCGCACCGTCTTTGCCAGGTCCACCGCTTCGACGGCGTCCTGGTTGACCTCTTCGCGCACCAGGCGGATGGCGCTGTCGGCGATGCGATCGAGTTCGTCGAGGTCGTGAAGCCATTTGTCGCGTTCGTCGTCCAGGAATTCGGCGCGCAGCCGCATGCGCGTCATCGGCGTGCGCAGATCATGGCCGGCAGCCGCGACCAGCCGCATGCGGCTTTCCATGGCGGTCCGCAGCCGCGACGAGAGCTGGTTCAGCGCATGCGCGGTGGCCTTGACCTCGGCCGAACCCACTTCCGGCACCGCCGCCAGCACGCCGTCCGATCCGATCTTGGAGACGGCGGCCTCCAGCATTTCGAGCGGTCGGATCAGCACCGAGGTGAAATAGACCGATACCGCCGTGGCGCCGGCGACGATCAGCGAGATCCAGCCGGCCAGAACCAGCCATTCTCGCCGCGGCGGCTTGAGGTGCGGCACCTCAATGATCGCCCATCGGCTGTCGGGCAGGTGCATCGATGCGATCTGGCCGGGTTCGTCCGGCTTCTCGTTGACGACCGCGGGAAAGTCGAGGCCACGGCGGTGCAGGATGTCGTTGAGCATCGCCGTTTCCGCACGAGCCACCTTGCCGCCCGCTGGATGGTCGGCGAATTGAACCCGCAGGACGTCGGGGATCGGCCCCGGCAAGAGCCGCACCACCATTTCCATCTGTTGGGCAATCCACGGCACGGTCAGTTCCGGCGGCGGTCCGCCGCCGCGCACGCTGATGACGGCGGCCGTCGCCAGGCCGACGACGCCGACGATCGAGGCGACCAACAGCAGGATGAGACGGCGGCGCAGCGAATTCACGCGTGGCTCTCCACGGTCTCGACACGCGCCGTGAGCTGGTAGCCGCCATTGCGCACGGTCTTGAACAGCGGCCCGTCGCCGGTGTCGGAAAATTTGCGGCGCAGCCGGCTCACCAGCACATCGACCGAGCGTTCCAGCGGATCGCGTTCGCGGCCCTGCGTCAGGTCGAGAAGCTGGTCGCGCGACAAAAGCCGGCCGGGACGGTCGAGAAACACCTGCAAAAGATCGAACTCGGCGCCGGTGAGGTCGACGGCCACGCCTCGCGCATCCGTCACCTTGCGGGTCTCCGGTTCCAGCCTATAGCTGGCAAAGCGGTAGATGCGCGCGCGCGGCGGCGCGGGCGCCTCCTCGGGCGTCGAGCGCCTGAGCACCGCGCGGATGCGGGCAATGAGCTCACGCGGGTTGAACGGCTTGCCGAGATAGTCGTCGGCGCCGAGTTCCAGGCCGATGATGCGGTCGACATCTTCCTTCAGCGCGGTCAGCAGGATGATCGGGGTGTGCGGCTTGCGGTCGCGCAAACCGCGGCAGATATCGAGCCCCGAGCCGTCCGGCAGCATCACGTCGAGCACGATCAGGTCGAATTGGCCGGAGCCAAGCCGTTGCTCGCATTCGCGCCGGTCCGCCGCCGCCGTGACGCGAAAGCCCTGGCTGTCGAGGTAACGCTGGAGAAGCGTCCTGATCTCGCGGTCGTCGTCGACGACGAGGATATGGGGTTGTGACTGCATGACCGTGCCGTTGCCGATGAATATTGGGACCCGTGATTGCAGGGGCTTGCCGCGATTATAGGAGAGCCGCGCCCGAGCGGCGTGGAAAATTGCAACCGAACGTTTCCGGCGGGCCATGGGAAACATTCGGAAACAAATTGCCCTTTTGCGGAAACCTTCGGCAACACGCCGACGCGAAGCGGACAAAGACGCTTCCTATCCTCTGAACCGTCCGAAGCATGAGAGAAAGGAACATCTTTATGCCAAGCAGACTTCTTGCGCTCGGCCTGTTTTCCGTCGCCGCAATTCACCCCGCGCTGGCGGCGCAGCCCGACCCCGGCGCCGGACCCGGTGAGCCGCCCCCTGTCATGGCCATGCAGGATGGGGCAGGCCACGGCCGGAATGGACCCGGCCCGCATGGACCGATGCGACCTGGTTCGCAGGGTTTCGGCCCGCAAGGCTTTGGCCCCCGCCGCATGGGTCCGCCGCCGGAATTCATGCTGGCCGCCCGGCTCGCCGCGCTGGAGACCCGCGTCGGCATCCGCACCGAACAGCTCGACGCCTGGCGCGACTACACCAGCGCGCTGCAGGCGGTGCTTTCGCAGCCTCGGCCTGACCGCGGGCGGCCCGTTGGTGCTGAAGCGAAGGACCCCGACGCAGCAGGCCCGGGCGGCAAGCCCGATCCCTTCGCCTTCCAGGAAAAGCTGGCCGACGACGTTACCGCCCGCGCGGTTTCGGCCGGCAGACTGAAGGAGGCGATCTCTGAACTGCGCGCCAAGCTGACGCCCGAACAACTCGAACTCCTCGCTTCGGCGGAACGTGCCCATGGATCACCCCCCGGTCCCTGGGGCGGTCCGCCGAACGATGCAGCCGGCCCCAGAGGCCTGCCCAACGATGGCAGGCAGCTCCCGCCCCAGCCCGGGAACGACGAGCAACTCTGACCGACTGCACCGGCCGGCCCGGTACCCAACCCGTTCTCGGGTCGGCCGGTTCTCCGGGGATGGCGGGCGTATCTCCGCCATCCTCGTTTCAATCACGCCCAGTTCGAATCGCGCCAATTCGGAACCATGCCCAATTCGAACCCTGCAATGGAAGCACGACAATGTGGGAAGCCATGATCATGCTGCGGCTGCTCGCGTCCGCCAGCCCGAGGCTCTCGTTCGGTCCTGTCGGGCGAGGCATGCCGCTGGCCCCGCCGGCCGACACGCTGAAGGGCGCGATCCGCCTGAGTTTCGCCGGCTGGCGGTTGTCGCTCCCGCTGTCGCAGCCGCTCGACAACCATGGGCATGATGACCGCAAGATCGCGTGAATTCCGGCAAGGCGCTTGGCATGTCCTCGCTGATCGGCATAATGATGTTGGTGGGCATCGCGGCCGGCTACTCGACCTTCGAGCAGCTCCGGCCGCCGAGAAGGAGCGCGACATGAGCCGCTTCGAAGCATTGCTCGTCGCCGCCCGCAGACCGGCGCGGCCCACCATCAAGATATCGGCCGGCATGCCTCGACCAAGCGGTCGATTGCCCGCGCCCGCAACTCCAGCGAAAGATCATTCAGTCCATGTCTATCCAGCCTAGCCCGTCTTTGCAGCCGGCACGCCGTCTGGCGCCCTGGACCGCGATGTTCGCATCCGCCTTTCTGCTGGCGGCCTGCTCGCAGGAGAGCAGCGCCCCCGCAGGCATGGGCGCGCCCGGCAAACCGGAAGTCGGCGTCGTCACCCTGCATCCGCAATCGGTGGCGATCACCGCCGAACTGTCGGGACGCACGGCGGCCTCGCTGGTTGCCGAAGTGCGCCCGCAGGTGAACGGCATTATCCAGCAGCGCCTGTTCAAGGAGGGCAGCGAGGTGGCGGCTGGACAGCCGCTCTACCTCATCGATCCGGCGAGCTACAAGGCGTCCTACGATAGCGCGGTCGCCGCACAGCAGAAGGCGGAAGCGGCGGTGCCTACGGCGCAGGCCAAGTTCGACCGTTATGCCGGCCTGTTGAAGCAGAACGTTGTTTCCAAACAGGATTATGACGATGCCGCCGCCACGCTGGCGCAGGCGCAAGCCGATGTCGCCTCGGCCAAGGCCAGTGCCGAGACGGCGCGCATCAGCCTCGACCGGACCTCCATCACGGCACCGATCGCCGGGCGCATCGACAAGTCCACGCTGACGCCGGGCGCGCTGGTGACCGCGAACCAGGACACGGTGCTGACCACCATCCGTGCCCTCGATCCGATCAATGTCGACGTCACGCAGTCGAGCACCAACCTGCTCAATCTGCGCCAGGCGATCTCGGAAGGGCGGCTGAAGTTCAGCGGGCCCAATGTCAGCGTGAAGCTGAAGCTCGAGAACGGCACCATCTACACGCAGACCGGCAAGCTGGAATTCGCCGGCGCCAATGTCGACCAGACCACCGGCACCTTTGCGCTCAGGGCCGAGTTCCCCAATCCCGACCGCCTGCTTCTGCCCGGCATGTATGTGCGGGCACTGGTCGAGGAGGGCGTTGCCCAGAACAGTTTCCTGGTGCCGCAGCGTGCCGTCAGCCGCAACACCAAGGGCGAGGCCACCGCCATGGTCATCAATGCGCAGGGCAAGGTCGAGACGCGCGTGCTCGCCGTGCGCAACAGCGTCGGCAACAACTGGCTGGTGGATTCGGGTGTCGGCGACGGCGACCGCGTCATCGTCGAGGGCATGCAACTGGTGCGCCCCGGCGGCGATGCGACGGGTGTCGAAGTGACGATCGACGAGACGACCGGCGAGGTCAAGGACCGCGGGCAGAGCACGTCCGCCGCACCGGCCGCGTCCAATGCGGCGAAACCGGCGCCTGCCGCCGCGACCGGGAACTGAGCGATGTCACTATTCTTCATCAACCGGCCGATCTTCGCCTGGGTGATCGCCATCGTGATCATGCTGGGCGGCCTCCTGGCGCTCACCTCGCTGCCGATCTCGCAATATCCGCAGATTGCGCCGACGACAGTCAACATCAGCGCCACCTATCCGGGCGCCGACGCGCAGACGGTCGAGAACTCGGTGACCAAGGTCATCGAGCAAGGCATGACCGGTATCGACAATCTCGACTACATGACGGCGACGTCGACCTCGACCGGTTCGGCCTCGATCACGCTGACCTTCACCACAGCGGCCGATCCCGATACCGCCCAGGTGCAGACGCAAAACAAGCTGCAGCTGGTGCAGTCGCAGCTGCCGCAGGTGGTGCAGAGCAACGGCATCACCGTCTCCAAATCCTCGACCGGCTTCCTGATGGTCATCGGCTTCGTCTCGACCGACGCCAAGATGAACTCGACCGATCTCGCCGACTATGTCGACGCCACCGTCAACGACACGCTGAAGCGCGTCGAAGGCGTCGGCTCGACGCAGCTGTTCGGCTCCGGCTATGCCATGCGCATCTGGCTCGATCCGGACCAGCTCGCCAAATATGCCCTGATGCCGAGCGATGTGGCGACCGCCATCGAGGCACAGAACACGCAGGTTTCGGCCGGCCAGCTCGGCGGCCTGCCGGCGCGCAAGGGCCAGCAGCTCAATGCCACGGTGACGGCCAAGAGCCGGCTGCAGACCGCCGAACAGTTCCGCAACATCATCCTGAAGAGCCAGACCGATGGCTCTCTGGTCCGCCTCAACGATGTCGCCACCGTCGAGCTCGGCGCCGAAAGCTATACGACGCAGGCCAATTACAATGGCAAGCCGGCGGCCGGCGTCGCCGTCAATTTGGCGACCGGCGCCAACGCCATCAACACCGCCGAAGCGGTGCGTTCGACGATCGCCCGGCTGAGCTCGACCTTCCCGCAAGGGGTCGAGGTCGTCTATCCCTACGACACCTCGCCTTTCGTGCGGCTGTCGATCGAGGAGGTGGTCAAGACGCTGGCCGAAGCAATCGTGCTGGTGTTCCTGGTGATGTTCATCTTCCTGCAGAATTTGCGCGCCACCATCATCCCGACGATCGCCGTGCCGGTGGTGCTGCTCGGCACGTTCGGCGTGCTGTCGCTGTTCGGCTATTCCGTCAACACACTGACCATGTTCGCCATGGTGCTGGCCATCGGCCTCTTGGTCGACGACGCCATCGTCGTCGTCGAGAATGTCGAACGCGTGATGCAGGAGGAAGGCCTGTCGCCGAAGGAGGCGACGCGCAAGTCGATGCACGAAATCACCGGCGCGCTGATCGGCATCGCCACGGTGCTTTCGGCCGTGTTCGTGCCGATGGCTTTCTTCGGCGGCTCGACCGGCATCATCTACCGGCAATTCTCGGTGACCATCGTCTCGGCGATGGTGCTGTCCGTGCTGGTCGCCCTTGTGCTGACGCCCGCACTTTGCGCCACCATCCTGCGGCCGCCCAAGGACCATGCGACGCAGACCGGCCCGTTCGGCTGGTTCAACCGTGTCTTCGATCGCGGCACGCTTGCCTACCGCGACGGCTCGCACGGCATCATCAACCGATCCTGGCGCTTCCTCGTCGTGTTCCTGGCCATCGTCGTTGCCGTGGGCTGGATGTTTGCCCGGCTGCCGAGCTCGTTCCTGCCGGAAGAGGACCAGGGCATCCTGATCACCAGCGTGCAGCTGCCCGTCGGCGCGACGCAGGATCGCACGGAGCGCGTGCTGGCAGAAGTGACCGACCATTATCTCAACCAGGAGAAGGACGCCGTCGACGGGGTGTTCACCGCCTCCGGCTTCGGCTTCGGCGGCGCAGGGCAGAATGTCGGCATCGCTTTCGTGCGGCTGAAGGATTTCGACCTGCGCAAATCGCCGGCTTCCGCCGCGCAGGCCATCGCCGGCCGTGCGATGGGCGCGTTTTCGAAGATCAGGGACGCGCAGGTCTTCGCGCTCGCGCCTCCCGCCATCCAGGGCTTCGGCAACACCAACGGCTTCGACTTCTACCTGCAGGACGTCAACGGCGCCGGCCATGACGCGCTGATCCAGACGCGCAACCAGCTTCTGGCCCTGGCCGGGCAGAGCAAGGTGCTCGCCAACACAAGGCCCAACGGCCAGGAAGACCAGCCGCAATTCTCGGTCGACATCGACCAGGAGAAGGCCAGCGCGCTTGGCGTCAGCCTGGCCGACATCAACAACACGCTTTCGACCGCCTGGGGCAGCGATTACGTCAACGACTTCATCGATCGCGGGCGGGTGAAACCGGTCTATCTGCAGTCGGACCCGAACTTCCGCATGCAGCCGGAAGATTTGGACAAATGGCAGGTCCGCAACGCCAGCGGCGACATGGTGCCGTTCTCGGCCTTTGCCTCCAGCCACTGGACATTCGGCTCGCCCAGGCTGGAGCGCTACAATGGGTCGGCGGCGGTCGAGATCCAGGGCGCGGCGGCCACGGGCGTCAGCTCGGGTGCCGCCATGGACGAGATCGACAAGCTCGTCGCGCAACTGCCCGCCGGCTATTCGCACGAGTGGACCGGGCTGTCGCACCAGGAGAAGCTTTCCGGCAACCAGGCGCTGTCGCTCTATGCGATCTCGGCGCTGGTCGTGTTCCTGTGCCTGGCCGCACTTTATGAGAGCTGGTCGATCCCGTTCGCGGTCATGCTGTCGGTGCCGATCGGCATCTTCGGCGCGCTGCTGGCGGCCAGCCTGTTCGGCCAGTCCAACGACGTTTATTTCAAGGTCGGCCTTTTGACCACGATCGGTCTCGCCGCCAAGAACGCCATCCTCATCGTCGAGTTCGCCATCGAGCGGCAGGCCGCCGGGATGGGGCTGGTCGAGGCGACGCTGGAGGCGGCGCGACAACGGCTGCGGCCGATCCTGATGACGTCGCTGGCCTTTATCCTCGGTGTGTTGCCGCTGGCGATCGCCAGCGGTGCGGGCTCGGGCGCGCAGAACTCGGTCGGCATCGGCGTGATGGGGGGCATGATCGCGGCGACGGTGATCGGCGTCTTCCTGGTGCCGCTATTGTTCGTCACGGTGCGGCGCATCTTCAAGGGCAGGGCGGCCAAACCAGATACGGGCGAGACGCCGGTGACGGCCACCCAGCAATAAGGAAAACTTCACATGACAGGTTTGGAACGTGGCTCGGTGGCCGCGAGGCGGCTTCTTGCGCCTATGCTCACCGCTGTCCTGCTCGCGGGATGCGTCGTCGGTCCGGATTATCAGACACCGATACTGGCAATGCCGGCGAATTGGAGCGGCCAGAAGCCGACAAAGCCTGCCCAGCCGGCACGACTGTCAAAATGGTGGCAGCGGCTACGCGATCCCGAGCTGAACACGCTTGTCGAGGAAGCGGTTGCCGGCAATCTCGATGTCGCCACCGCCAAGGCAAAAATCCGCGAGGCGCGCGCCAGCTATCGCCAGAGTGCCGGCACATTGCTGCCTTCGGCCGACGGCTCCGGCTCGGCCTCCCGCAACAAGTCGGCCGAGACCACATCAGGCTCTGACGCCACCTACAGCGAGTACCAGGCCGGCTTCGATGCAAGCTGGGAGCTCGACCTGTTCGGCGCCAACCGGAGGGGCGTAGAGGCCGCGCACTACGGGCTGAACGCCTCGCAGGAGGAACTGCGCTCGACGCTTCTCACCCTGGTCGGCGATGTCGCTTCCTATTATACCCAGGCGCGCGGCTACCAGGCCCGCATCGCGCTCGCCCGTCGTTCGGCCGCGTCGCAAAGACAGACCGCCGAACTTACCCGCACCATGGCGCAGGCGGGCACGGCGACCGCCGCCGATGTCGCCAAGGCAATGGGTCAGGCAGCGAGCACCGAAGCCGCCGTTCCGACGCTGGAGGCAAGTTATGCGCAGGCCGTGCATCGTCTCGCGGTGTTGGCCGGCCGGCCGCCTGCCTCGCTCAACGAGCGGCTGAAGCGGGTCGCGCCCATTCCTGCACCGCGCCTGCCGATGCCCACCGGAATTCCCGCCGACCTCCTGCTATCGCGGCCCGATTTGCGCATGGCGGAGCGCCAATATGCGCAATATACCGCCAAGATCGGCCAGGCCGAAGCCGCCCGCTATCCCTCGGTCAGCCTGACGGGAGACATCAGCACGGCGGCGCTGAAGCTTGGCGATCTCGGCAAGAATTCGTCGATCGGCTGGTCGTTCGGGCCGACGCTGAGTGTGCCGCTGTTCAATGCCGGCCAATTGCAGGCGGCCGTCGAGGTCGCCAAGGCGCAACGCGATCAGTATTTCATCGCTTACCGGTCTTCGGTGCTGACGGCGCTCGAGGATGTCGAGAACGCGCTGGTGCTGTTGTCGCAGGAGCGCATCCGGATCGGCAAGCTCGCCTCGTCCGCGAAGTCCTATGGCGAGGCGGCAAGTCTCGAAGGCACGCTCTACAAGGCCGGCGAGACAAGCCTCCTCGACGTGCTCGACGCCCAGCGCTCGCTCTATTCGGCCGAGGACTCGCTGCTGCAAAGCCGCGTCCTGCTGGCGACCAACTACATCGCCCTCAACAAGGCGCTCGGCGGCGGCTGGGATGGCGCGGTCGACAGCGCCAAGCCGGAGATCGTCGACGTCAAGACCGGTCCACGGCTGGCGTCGAAGCCGGCCTCCTGAGGCACTCTCAGGCAGCGGCGTCAATTCGGCAGACACGCCGCCATCGCCGATGCGGGGCGTGAAAATGCGGACTCCATGTTTGGCGATGGCGGGGTGATCGCATCGCTGTTATTGATGGTGCCCACACAGCACAGGCGCCGCAGATGACATCCGATACACAGAAGGCCGAAGCGGTCGGGCAGCTGCTCGAAACGCCGGACCTTGCCAGCGCGCTCGAAAGCGAACAGTTCAAGAAGTTCCTCGACCAGGTGCCGATCGCCATTGCCGTCTCGGACCTGGGTTCGAAGGAGCGTGTCGTCTATGCCAATCCGGAATTCGAGAAACTGTCCGGCCTCAAGGCGGCGATGCTCGCTCGCCAACACTGGGCGGCGCTTTCCGGCACCGGCCTGCACAAGCAGAAGGACCGGCCGCTGTTCGAGGCCGTGGTCGAGGACACTGATTTCATCGGCACGTTCCGGCTGGAGCGGAAGGAAGGCCAACCGACTATCGTCGACGTCTATTCCAACGTCATCGAGGACGACAATGGCAAGGCCTGCTTCCGGCTGGTGGCGCTGGTCGACGTTTCGGCCCATGGCGAAACCGAAGATGCGCGATCGATCGACGAGCGCATCCGTGAGAAGGACACGCTGCTGCGCGAACTGCAGCACCGGGTGAAGAACAATCTGCAGATGATCACCGCGCTGATCCGGATGGAGACGCGCAACGCGGCCGAACCGGACCAGAAGCGTTTCGAGAGGCTGGCGGGGCGCGTCGATGCGCTGGCGATCCTCTACCAGACGCTGTCGGGGGACGATGGCAAGGATGAGGTCGATCTTGGTGTCTATCTCAGCCAGATCGCGTCGGCGGTCATGAACTCGCATGCGGTCGAGGGCATCCGCCTCGACATGAAGGTCGACACCTATCCGGTGTCGATCAATGTCGCCATGCCGACCGGGCTGGTGGTGAACGAACTTTTGACCAATGCGCTCAAACATGCCTTCCAGGGACGTGACGGCGGCACGATCACGCTGCACAGCATCGTTGACGGCGATGGCTGCCGCATCGTGATCGCCGATGACGGCATTGGCCTGCCGGACGGCGAGAGCTGGCCCAAGCGCGGCAAACTCGGCGCGCTGATCGCCCGCTCGCTGACCGAGAATGCCAAGGCGGAGTTCGACGTGACGTCGAGCGCCGGCGAGGGCACGCGGGTGACCATCCTGTTCAAGCGCTCGGCTGCCACCGCCCCTTAGCGCGCGGGAGCCAAGCGGCATAGGTGGCCGTCTCCGCTTGGCTGATCTTCGACCTACTCATGACGGCCTTGCCTTCCCCGCTATCTCCCTTCGCGTCAATGCCCCTACTCCAGCGGCAGGGTAGGGTGAAAGCCAGGTGCATCGATGCCAGTCGCAAGCCGCGCTTTGCCGTGCTTGACAGGCTTAATTAATTTATTAACATTAGAAAATAATAGGGAGGAAGAATGGGCGCGCACCACGGAGCGATCCTGCGAATCCTGCGCGACGACGGTCCGCAGTCGCGCGCCGAACTGGCGCGGCGCACCTCGCTGTCACCCACCGCCCTGACCCATCTGACGGCCCATCTCCTGCGGGAAGGCACCGTGGTCGAGCTCAACCAGGCCACTGCCGGCGATGCACCCGTCGGCCGGCCGGCGATCGGCGTCGCGCTGGTGCCCGACGCCCTGTCCGTGGTTGGCGTGCACATTGGCGCGGGAACGATCGACGCGACCATCACCGACCTCAGGGCCGCCTCGAAAGCCATGGCCTCGCAGCATTTCGACACCGCCACCAGCGAACCCGCCGCGGTGATCGGCATGGTGGTGCGGATCGTCGAGCAATTGATCAAGAAGACCGGCGTCGACCGTTCGCGCCTGATCGGCCTGGGGCTCGGCGTGCCGGGACCGGTGGACACCAAGCGCCGCCGCAACCTGCAGTCGGTCAATTACGACTGGAAGGACGTGCCGTTCGCCGACGAGCTCGAAACGGCGCTGCGCATGCCGGTGGTGGTCGAGCACAATGTCAGCGCGATGGCGCTGGCGGAATCGCGCTACGGCATCGGGCGCGACACGACCGCGCTGCTCTACATCTATCTGCGCACCGGCCTCGGCGCCGGCCTGGTGATCAACGGCATGCCGTTCCGTCCCGGCGGCTACGGGGCCGTCGAGCTCGGCCATGTCCAGGTGGTCGAGGATGGCGAGCGTTGCGCCTGCGGCAATGTGGGCTGCCTGGAGACATTCCTGTCCGAACGCGCGCTGGCCCGCGCCGCCCATATCGACACGCCTCATCCCAGGCGCCTGCTGGCCGCGGTGGAGAAATATCCCGACGTCTGGAACGCGGCGCTCCGGCATCTGACGACGGCCATAGCGACGGCGACCAATTTGCTCAATCCCGATCTGATCGTCTTTGGCGGTCACCTGGCCGAAGCCCCGGAAAGCTTCATCGATCATATAAGGCGGGGCGTTCCGCCACGCGTCCTGCCGCCGATGCGCGACGTGCTGCGGGTCGAGCGGTCGAGCCTCGGTCCTGGTGCCGGCGCCATCGGTGCTGCTGCGGCGGCGCTCGACCATTTTTTCTATTCGGGGGTGTCGCGATGAGCGAAGCGTCGAAGACGACACGCTCCGGCGGCGGCTCGAACGAGGATCGGGGTATCGACTATCGCGGTCTCGCGCTCAATCTCTGCGGTCTCGTCGCCGGCATCGCCATCTGGTGGGTGTTGACGGCGGGCGGCGCGGTGGGCCTGCCGCCACCGCCACAGGTTGCGTCCAGGTTTATCGATCTGATCGCAAACGGGCAGCTCGCCACCGACATCATGTCGAGCCTTGCTCGGGTGATGACCGGCTTTCTCCTCGGCGTCATCCTGGCGATCCCGGTCGGCTTCGTCATGGGCTGGTACAAGGTCGCGCGCTCGCTTATCGAGCCGTATCTGCAGTTCTTCCGCATGATCCCGCCGCTGGCCATCATTCCGCTGGCGATCGTAACGATGGGCATCGACGAGACGCCGAAGATCTTCGTCATCTTCCTGGCCTCCTTCCTGGCCGGCGTCGTCGCCACCTATCAGGGCGTCATCAGCGTCGACAAGACGATGATCAACGCCGCGCGCGTGCTCGGCGCCAAGGACATGACCATCTTCCTGCGCGTCATCATTCCCGCATCGACGCCGTTCATCCTGGTCGGCGTGCGCATCGGCCTCGGCTCGGCCTGGGCGACGCTGGTGGCCGCCGAACTGATCGCCGCGCAGACCGGCCTCGGTTTCCGCATGCAGCAGGCGCAACTCTACTACGACCTGCCGACCATCTTCGTCAGCCTGATCACCATCGGCCTTCTCGGCCTTGCCATGGATCGCATCCTTTTGGTGATCGAGCGCCGGCTGACCGTCTGGCAGGAGCGCGTGTGATGCCGCCCAAGATCGTCTTCGACAAGGTCACGCGCCGGTTCGACCTCAAGGACAATGCCTTCGTCGCGCTTGACCGGCTGTCGCTCGACATCGCCGACGGCGAATTCGTCACCGTCGTCGGTCCGTCCGGCTGCGGTAAGTCGACCGCGCTCAACATCGCGGCCGGCCTGCTGAAGCCGAGCGAGGGCACCGTGCTGGTCGATGGCAAGGCGGTCGAGGGGCCGGGTCCGGAGCGCGGCATGATCTTCCAGCAATACGCGCTGTTTCCCTGGCTCACCGTACGCCAGAACGTCGAGTTCGGGCTGCGCATCAAGGGCGAGGAAGCTTCGCGCCGCCGGCAGATCGCCGAGCGTTTCATCGATCTCGTCGGCCTTGGCGACTTCGCCGACGCGCTGCCGAAGACGCTTTCGGGCGGCATGAAGCAGCGTTGCGCGATCGCCCGGGCCTATGCGGTCGATCCCTCGATCCTTTTGATGGACGAGCCCTTCGGGGCGCTCGACGCACTGACCCGCGTGCAGCTCCAGGACCAGTTGCTCGACACCTGGAGCCGGGAGCGGCGCACCGTGATGTTCATCACCCACGATGTCGACGAGGCGGTCTACCTCGCCAACCGCGTCATCGTCATGGCGGCGCGGCCCGGCAGGCTGCAGGAGATCATCGACGTCGGCCTGCCTTACCCAAGAACCGAGGAAATCCGGCTTTCGGCGGAGTTCATGAGCATCCGCAACCGCGTCTGGCAAGCCGTTTACCACCAGTAACAGTGACAGGAGGAGAGTATGGTGACACTGACAAGACGTAACCTCATCGCATCATCGGCGGCACTTGCCGCGTTCGCTGCCTCTGGCATCCGTGCCGGAGCGGCGGGAACGGCGGCACGCATCGGCTACAACGGCGATTTCTGGGGCGCCAGCGTGGCCGGCGTCGCGGCCGACCAGGGCTTCTATGCCAAGCACGGCGTCGATGCCAATATCAAGGTCTTCACCAACGGCCCCATCCAGGTCCAGGCGCTTGGCGCCAACAGCCTGGAATTCGGCTATCTCGGACCGGGCGCGCTGTGGCTGCCGGCGAGCGGCAAGGCCAAGATCATCGCCGTCAACGATGTCGGCTTCTCGGACCGGGTGATCGCCCAAGCCGGCATCACGTCCATCGCCGGCCTCAAGGGCAAGAAGGTCGCGATCGCGGCCGGCACCTCGGGCGACATGCTGTTGCGGCTGGCGCTGCGCAAGGCCGGTATGGCGATGACCGACCTCGACATCGTGCAGATGGACCCGAGCACCATCGTGGCGGCCTTCGCCTCCAAGCAGGTCGACGCGGCCGGCATCTGGTATCCGTTCGTCGGCATCATCCAGAAGAGCGTTCCCGATCTGGTGGAGCTGGCCAAGAACGACGACTTCTATCCGCAGACCACATTTCCGAGCGTCTTCATTGCCCGCAACGATTTGGTCGAGGGCAATCCCGATCTCGTCCGCAACGTGGTGCGCGCCATCAAGGACGCGCAGGATTTTCGTGCCGCCAACCAGGACAAGGCGATCGAGATCACCTCCAAGCTGCTCGGCATTCCTGCCGACCAGCTGAAGACGGAAGCCGGTTATGGCCGTTTCATGACCTCGGCCGAACTGATCAAGCTAACCAAGGACGGCACCGTGAACGGCTGGTTCTCGACGATGAACGACCTGTTCAAGACCTTTGGCAAGCTCGAGACCTCGCTCGATCCCAAGGACTATTATCTGGGCGATCAATACATTTCGGCCTGACGGCCTTCTTGAAATCGCCCCTTGCAAACCGCAAGCCCCGGCAGCGAACCGGGGCCTGTTTCCTGACAATCACAGCAGCGACGAGCCATCCATGAACGTTCTCTATATCGACATCGACAGCCTCAGGCGCGACCACCTCGGCTGCTACGGCTATCATCGCAACACCTCTCCCGTCATCGACAGCCTTGCCGGCGAGGGCATCCGCTTCGAGAACGTCTATGTGTCCGATGTGCCTTGCCATCCGTCGCGCACGGCGCTGTGGAGCGGCCGCCACGGAATGCGGACCGGCGTGGTCGGCCATGGCGGCACCGCCTGCGAGCCGTTCCGCGAAGGCGCCGAGCGAGCCTGGGCCGGCACCTTCTACGAGGAAGGCTGGATGCGGGCGCTGCGCGATCTCGGCTACCACACCACGACCATCAGCAGTTTTGGCGAACGGCATGGCTGCTGGCATTGGTATGCCGGCTTCAACGAGATCATCAATCCCGGCAAGGCCGGCATGGAGAACGCCGACGAGGTTTCGGGCCTGGCGATCGACTGGCTGAAGCGCAATGGCTCGGCAAAAAAGTGGTTCCTGCATGTCAATGTCTGGGACCCGCACACGCCCTATCGCGCGCCGGACGCTTTCGGCGACCCCTTCGCCGACCAGCCGCTTCCCGACTGGATGACCAGGGCGGTATTCGAGAAGAGCCATGCTGGCTACGGCCCGCACAGCCCGCAGGAACCCTCGGGCTTCGACGTCGAGCCGGGCGGATCGAAATACCGGCGCATGCCGTCGCCGATCAGCGGCATGGACACCGTCAAGGCCTGGTTCGACGGCTACGACACCGGCGTGCTCTATGCCGATTATCATGTCGGTCTCATCGTCGAGGAGTTGAAGCGGCAAGGCCTGTTCGACGACACGATCATCGTCATCGGCGCCGATCATGGCGAAAACCTCGGCGAGCTCAACGTCTGGGGTGATCATCAGACGGCCGACGAATTCACCTGCAACGTGCCGCTGGTCATCCGCTGGCCCGGCGCCGAGGACATGCGCGGCGTCAATGGCGGCCTTCACTATCATTTCGACTGGGCCGCCACGCTGATCGACCGGCTCGGCGGCAACGTTCCGGCGCTTTGGGACGGGCGCTCCTTTGCACCGGCGCTTGCCGCGAAGGAGGAAGGTGGCCGCGATTTCCTGGTGCTGAGCCAGGGTGCGTGGGCGGTACAGCGCGGCGTGCGGTTCCGGCTCGGCGGGGCCGACTGGCTGATGCTGCGCACCTATCATGACGGCTACAAGGATTTCGGCCCGGTCAGCCTGTTCAATCTGAGTGAGGATCCGCATGAGCAGCATGATCTCTCAGGCTCCCGAAGCGATGTGGTCGATCATGCCAGCCGGCTGCTCGAGGACTGGCGCAGCGCCATGGCCATCCGCAGCGACAGCGATGTCGACCCGCTGGTGACGGTGATCCGGGAAGGCGGGCCGTTCCATTGCCTTGGCGAGTTGCCGGCCTATCTCGAAAGACTGCGCCGGACCGGCCGCACCGATGCGGCAGCGGCCCTCGAGCAGCGCCACCCGGCACCGCCGCCACGGCGCAAATCCCTGAACTGACCGGCCGGCGGCACTTGGCCGTGCCCTAGCAGCCAGTTGCCGCTGCCTCACGACAGGCCGGCCGGTTCGCCCTATCTCCATGCCGCCGGTCGGGTTTGGACCCGGCGATATGGAGGATGGGATCACGTGACACCGACGCCGATTGCCCGTCGCGAAGCGGCGCCCTTGCCTGTCGCAGCACTGATGGGCGCCATGGTGTCGATCCAGATCGGCGCCACCTTCGCCAAAGGCCTGTTCCCGCAGATCGGCGCGCAAGGGACGACGACGCTCAGGCTGGTCATCGGTGCGCTGATGCTGATCGCGGTGCTGCGGCCCTGGCAGATGCGGCCCTCGCGTGCCACCATGCCGTGGCTGGTCGCTTATGGAGTGACGCTCGCCGCCCTCAACCTCCTGTTCTACGCAGCGCTGGCCAGGATTCCGCTCGGCATCGCGGTGGCGCTGGAGTTTACCGGCCCGCTTCTGGTGGCGACCTTGACTTCGCGGCGCGCCAGCGACTTTGCCTGGATCGCGCTGGCGGTGGCCGGCATCCTGCTGTTGTCGCCCTTCGTTCGTTCCCTCGCGCCGCTTGATCCGATCGGGGTGATGCTGGCGCTGGCGGCCGGCGGCTTCTGGGCGCTCTACATCGTGCTGGCCCAGAAGGCCGGCGCGGAGCTTGGCACCCGCACCACCGCCTACGGCATGGCCATCGCCGCCGTGCTGGTGCTGCCCTTCGGTGTCGCCCAGGCGGGATCCGCGCTGCTGGCCCCGTCGATCCTGGTCAGCGCGCTGCTCGTCGGCCTGTTTTCCAGCGCATTGCCGTTCTTCCTGGAGATGGTGGCGCTGACCCGCATGCCGGCGCGCATCTACGGCACGCTGACCTGCCTGGAGCCTGGGCTTGGTGCACTGGCCGGCTTCCTGTTCCTGCATGAAAGCCTGACCGCGACGCAACTGGCCGGGATCGCTGCCGTTGTTGTCGCCGCCTTCGGCACGGCGCTGACATCACGGCCGCCGGTTCCATCGCCGGAGTAGGGGAACGATTCGTCGGCACTGGGTATTTTCGAGTAATCCGAAATTCAGCCAGCCAGATCCGCGAAATCAGGCCAATCCTTGTTCAGGACGGCACTGAAATTGTCGCCTGGCGCACAAGTATTTCCGGCTCTGGACAGACCGTGATCTGGTCCAATACGGTGCGTGTCGAAGTGAAGACGCGATTGTAGAAAAGGCCGGTCGTCCCTTGCAAAAGAACGTCTTCTCATCGGCGGATCTGCCGCCGCATCTGGATCATCGCGCACGCTTCGCGCTCTGGCAGGACGTCCATGTCGCCGAGATATGGTCGGTCGAATACACGATTTCGGAAAGACTGTCGTTCGAAGCCGCGATCGAAGCCACCGCTGTCGGGTCGCTGGTGCTTGGACAGATGGCCGGGACGATACGTCATGCCAGCCGCAAGGCGGGCAATATCGCCGCCGACGGTCGCGACGGCTATCTGCTGCTGGTCAACAATGGCGATACGGTGCTCAGCGGCACGCAGATTGGCCGCGATTATCACGTCGGCAAAGGCGAGGCCGCCCTGGTCTCGGCTTCGGAAGCGTTGCAGATGACCGGCGGCGACAGCAATGTCTGGGCCAATGTGGTGCTTCCCCGTGCCGTGCTGGAAAATGCCTTCGCTCATATAGAGGATCGGCTGGCGTTGACCGTCGGCGCCGACAATGAGGCGCTCGGCATGCTCAAGCGCTATTGCAGCTTCCTGGAAGCAGGCCCGGCCCTGGTCTCGCCCGACCTCATCGGCCACGCCACCGAAACCATCGTCGACCTGATCGGCCTGGCGACCGGCGCCAAGGGCGAAGCGGCCGAACTGGCGGGCCTGCGCGGTCTGCGCGCGGCAAGGCTGCAGGCCATACTGCAGAAGATGCGGGACAATTTCGCCGATCCCGCCATTTCGGCGCAGGGCGTTGCCGGGCAATTGCGGCTCTCGGTCCGCTATGTCCATGACCTGCTGCAGGAAACCGGGGTGAGCTTTGCCGAGCGCATTCTCGAACTGCGCTTGCAGAGGGCGCATCGGATGCTGTCCGACAGGCGCAACGACCGCATGCGGATCAGCGAGATCGCGCTGCTCAGCGGTTTTTCCGACGTGTCCTATTTCAACCGCTGCTTCCGCCGCCGCTTCGGCTCGACGCCGGGCAGCGCCAGATAGTTTCCGACAGCCACCGAATGCACGGCGCGCCGATCGACTGAGGCTGAAAAGCCACACCGACCGGGAAAGCGCCGTGGTGCTTTCCCCGACAATTCGGGTGCGGCCCAGCCCAAGACGCGGCCGGCGGACAATGCAACACCGGATTTCTCGACAACAGCTGGATCTCCGCAGCTCATTTGTGCGGCGGGGAAGCAACATGGGGCGGCAGACAACAATGAAAATTCTTCTTCTCGCAACGGCCTTCATTCTCGCGCCGCTCGGTGTGGCGTGTGCGGCTGATATCAATGAGGTTTCGCCTGTTGCATCCGGCTACGACTGGTCCGGACTCTATGCCGGCGTCGACATCGGCTACGCGGCCGGAAAATCCAATCTGTTCATCGCCGGCGGCGGACTGGGCGGGGCCACCGATCTCAACGTTGGCGTCGATCCGAACGGATTTATCGGCGGCGTCCATATCGGCGCGAATTACCAGATGGAGAACAGCTTCGTGATCGGCGCCGAGGCCGACATTGCGTATGGCAACATAGATGGGCTGACGGCCCTCGACGCCGGCGGCGGCGGCGTCACCACGTTGCTCAAGAGCGAACTCAAATGGTCCGGGTCGGCGCGGCTGCGGGCCGGCTATGCTTTCGATCGGACCTTGCCCTACATCACTGCAGGCGTCGCTGCGGCCAAGTATGAGCTTATTGCGGTCAGCGCCGGTGGCCCTGCCGCCGAAGTAACGCTCCACAGCGACAGCCATGTCGGCTGGACGGTTGGCGCCGGCATCGAGCACGCCTTCACCGACAGGTGGATCGCTCGAGCTGAGTATCGCTACTCGGACTTCGGCAGCCAGGACCTCTCGGTGGCCGCCGGCCTGCCCACGGAAACCCATGTCGACCTCCAGACACAGGATATCCGGGTCGGGCTCAGCTACAAGTTCTGATCCGCTGAAGCTGCTGATCTCCCCCTTGAGGGGGGGTGAGGAGTGGTCCGCGCAGCGGACGGAAAGCCAATCGCTTGGCTTTCCGAACGACGAACGCCTGGAACGGAAGCGAAGGGCCGGGTCCGGCAGGCCAGAGGGGGCGGTCCGGCTGGGCTCGGCCTGCTGTTGCGGATGACGTTGGCGCTTTACGCGCGGCGACCCCTCTGTCGTCTCCGTGGCGCTTTGTTCTTGATCTCACGGTTAGTGGCACGCGAATAGGCGTCGAGCGGAGCCGCAGGGTCAGCGCCGGGCGAGGGGGGGACGGCACAGACATCGGCGATCCTTGATGCTTGTCCATGAAATCCGCGAAGTCCAGAAGGATGCGGGCCGCGGGGCTCATGAACCGGGCAAGTTCCTTATTGTTTGTCTTGTCGTAGATAGACCCTGCCGAGGAAGGCCGGCTCGCCGGAGCGCCGGCCGCCCAATGAGCCTGCCACCAGCACGACAAGCGTCAGCAAGTACGGCAAAGTCATCATGAGATAGACAGGAACGTCGGCGCCTATGGCTTGTAGTCTAGGCACAAGCGCATCCGCGCTTCCGAAAAGAAGCGCACCCCAGAGAGCTCGAGCCGCGTTCCAGCGCGAAAAGATGACGAGCGCAACGGCAATCCAGCCGCGCGACGCGACCATTCCCTCCACCCAGACATGACTTGTGGCGACTGAGAGATAGGCTCCGGCGAGACCACAAAACAGCCCGGACGCCAGGACAGCCCCGAACTGAACCAGTTGCACGTCGATACCCGCGACATCCGCGGCGGCCGGGTTTTCCCCGACGGACCTCAACCTGAGGCCATGTCGGCTTTTGGAAAGCCACCACCAGAGCGCGCCGACCAGGATCGGCAGCGCCAGCGTAACCGGGTCCTGCACCGCGAAAATGCGGCCGAATGCCGAACCGCGGTCTATCCCGAAGAGGTCGCCAAGTGTGGAAATGCCAGAAAAGGTCTTCTGCACGTAGGGTCGCCCCACGACCCCGGTGATGCCCAGTCCGATTGCGACGACGGCTAGGCCGGCGAGCGTATGATTGGCGCGCAAGGCGACTGTCGATATTCCAAACAGCAGAGCGAGAGCCATCGCGGCCGCTGAGCCGGCGGCAAGACCAACCCAAGGATCGGCTCCGGAAAGCACCGTCATCGCGCCGGTCATGGCACTGATCGCCATGAGCCCTTCCGCTCCAAGATTGAGAACGCCGGCTCTTTCGCAGATAATGAGGCCGAGGCTCGCCAGCAGCAACGGTGCCGCATAGCTCGGAATGATGGCAATCCAGCCGATCAGAAAATCCATGCAACTGTCCCTTCCTAGTTCTTGGGCCGTTTGAGCGAATAGGAGCTGAAGAACTGCGCCATCAAAATCGACATCAGTACCGCGCCTTGCATCAGCACGATCATCGCTTCGGAGATCGAATAGAAAACCTTCAGGACATTCCCGGCGGTGAACACCGCGCCGAGCGCGAAAGAGATCACGACCACCCACAATGGCTTCGCGCGGGCCAGGTAGGCGATCACGATCGCGCTGAAGAGATAGCCGTTGCCGACGGACTGGTTGAGGCGGTGCTCCGTCCCCGCCACGATCATCATGCCGGCAACGCCTGAGAGAGCGCCGGAGAGCAGCACGAGCCCCACGGCTATGCTGAGCACCGGCAGGCCCGTGGCGAGCGCGGCCTTGGCGTTGAAACCTACAGCATCCGCGTAGAAGCCGACCCGGCTGTGTTCCATGACGAACCAGATGGACAATGCGATAACGGCGACCAGGAAGATTCCGGCATGCAACTGCCCCCATCCCAGAACGAGAAACCAGCTCGCCTCGGGAAAGGTGGCGGTCACGGGAAAGCTGTTGGAAGGGTCTCTCCAGACCCCGAACAGAAGATGCTGCACGAGCAGAAACGCGACGCTTCCCAGCAGCAGGGTCGAAATAACCTCGTTAACGCCCCACTTGAGTTTCAGAAAAAGCGGAATCGCAATCCAGGCGGCTCCCGCAAGCGCCGCCAGAACGAACATCGTCGGCAACCTCAGCACTTCAGGCCCGCTGCCGTTCAGCGCCACCCAGGTTGACGCGATCGCGCCGAGCCATAGCTGGCCCTCCACGCCGATGTTCCAAAACCGCACACGCATGGCAACGCCGGAGGCGAGGCCGACTAGCACCAACGGTAAAGCGGCCGTCGCCGTCTGGGAGAGGCCGTCCGAGGTCAGAAAAGTTGCAATCAGGAACTCATCCACAAGAGCGCTTGCCGGCACGCCCGCATGCACGAGCAGCACCGCCGAAACCGTCAGCCCGACCAACAGTCCGCCAACATAACTGAGACTGGTCAACAAGAAGCCGGGATTTTGCCTGCGAACAAGGAAAGCTGTGTCAAGCATGGCCTGCTAAAAGGCCTCCTATCCATTCAGGCGTGACGTCGCCGGTCTGACGGCAGCCGGCGATCCTTCCTCTGTTCATGACGGCCACCCGATGGGACAGGGACATGACCTCCTGGAGATCCTCGCTGATCAGAAGGCAAGCCGCGCCGGCTTCCACAGCTCTGCGGATCGCCGATCGGACGAACTCGGCCGCTTTCATGTCCAGCCCGCGAGAAGGGGAATGCGCTATGAGAACCTTCAGGCCGTGATCGAGCTCCCGCGCGAGCAACACTTTCTGCGCGTTTCCTCCCGAGAGCAAAGAGGCCGGCCGTTCCGGCGTCGCGCCGCGGATATCGAACGCATCGATGGCCTCGGCGGCCTTCTCGCGCATCGCCCGCCGGCTCAGGAGAAACGGGCCGCCGAAGCTACCGCTGGCGACGGTCGTGAGCGCGAGATTGTCGGCAATGGAAAGCTCCCGGATCAACCCGCTGTCAAAGCGGTCGGAGGGGATGACGCGCAAGCCGGCCTCGCGGCGCTGGTCTGGCTTGGCGGTGGATATGTCCTGGCCATCCAGTACGATCGCGCCGGCGCCGGCACGGTCGAGTCCGAGAAGGCAGGCAACGAGTTCCTCCTGCCCGTTCCCGCCGACGCCGGCGATGCCAAGGATTTCGCCTACATGCAGCTCGAACCCGAGATCGTTCAGGCTTTGCCCGTGAGCGGTCGCCCGTGCGGAAAGCCTTTCCACGCTCAGACACACATCACCCGGCCGAGATAACGGCCTGCCCGCAACCGTCAAGGCATCGCCGACCATCAACCGCGCCACCTCCGCTTCGGTGACGTTCGCAACCCGCGCACCCTCAAGTACGGTCTCGCCGTGCCGCATGACCGTTACCCGGTCGCAGAAAGCGGCAACCTCCCGGAACTTGTGCGTGATCAGAACCACGGCGTGACCTTGCCTCGACAATCGTTGGGCAAAAGAGAGGAGCGTGCGCGCTTCCTCGTCGGTCAGCACCGCCGTCGGTTCGTCCATGACCAGAATTCGGGCGCCCAGAAGCATGACCTTGATGATCTCGGCGCGCTGGCGTTCGGCGATCGAAAGATTCGCTACCAGCTTGTGCGGATCGACGGGCAGGCCGATCTCGCTCGACTTGGCGGAAACGATCGCCGCCGCATCGGTCAGCGTTTTCACAGCAGCCTTGCGGCCGAAGCCGAGGAGAACATTTTCGGCAACCGTAAAACTCTCGACCAGCCGGAAATGCTGATGGACCATGCCGAGACCGGCGGCGGCGGCTTCCAGCGGGCTGCGCAAACTGATCGCTTCGCCGTCGATCGATTGGTCGCCCCCGTCTGCTACATAGACGCCGGCCGCCACGTTCATCAAAGTGGACTTGCCTGCACCGTTCTCACCGACAATGGCATGCACCTCCCCCCATTCGAGACAGAAGGACGCATCGCGGAGCGCGGCTTTGCCGTCAAACGACTTGCCTATGCCGCGCATCAACAGAGCCGCCGGCGTGCCCAGCGGTCGTCGCATGTCGCCCGCTTGCTGAAGCGCCGTCGTCATTACTTCGCCGGCATGGTGCCGATGACACCGTCGACGAAATAGTCCATCGACCAGAGCGCCGCATCGTCGACCTTCCCGCCGACATCGACAACGATGGTGCCGTCTTGCTTTTTCAGAGGGCCCTGGAATGGATCAAGCTTGCCGGCGATGATCTCCTGCTTTGCTGCTTCAACCTTTGCCTTGGTCTCCTCGGAAACCGAGGGGCCAAAAGGAGCAAGATCGACCACGCCGGTTTCAAGGCCTTCGAAAGCGCCGTATTCCTCGGGTTTCCAGTTGCCGTCGATGATCTCCTTGATCGTCGGCACAAGATATTTCTCCCAGCGGAAGATGACGGAGGTCTGGATCGTCCGCGGCGCGGCATGCGACATGTCGAGCTGAAAGCCTATCGAAGGAACGCCTGCCTTTTCGGCGGCGTCGAGCGCCGAGGTCGCGCTCAGATTCGTGGCGAGCACGTCGGCCTTCTGGTCGAGAATGGCCTGGGCGATCTGCCCTTCCTTCACCGGGTCCCACCAGGAGTTGGCGAAGACCGCGACCGTTTCGATCGTAGGATCGACCGAACGGGCCCCGAGTGCAAAACTGTTGATATCCCAGTTCACCACGCCGACCGGAAAGCCGGCGAGGATGCCGATCTTCTTCGTCTTCGTCGCCTGTCCTGCCGCGATGCCTGCAAGGTACCAACCCTGGTAAGTGCGGGCATAGAAGCTTTCCATGTTGGCCCCATTCTCCGTGCCCGAAGCACTGAGAAACGCCACATTCGGATAGGCTTTGGCCGCTTCGGCCATTGGGGCGCTGTAGCCATAGGTGGTGCCGATTATGATGTTGAAGCCGCGCTTGACGTAGAGATCGATCGCCGCGCGCAGCTTAGTGGCCTCTTCCGGTATGTTCTCCGTCACCGAGACGGGCACCTGTAGCTGTTCCTCCAAGGCCTTGCGGCCGGCCTCGAGGGCTTCGTTCCATCCGCCGTCTTGCGCTGAACTTGCGTAGATGAACGCGACCTTGGGCGCCCCTTCCAGAGTAAAGGCATAAGCGCCGGACGTAGCACAGAATACGAAAACCGTGGCCGCCGCCGCGAACAGGCGAACTGAGTCGGACGGCTTCGTGTTGCGCTCTTTCATTTCGTGGTTCCCCTTGTTTTTCTTTGATTTTCTCAGCCGGAAGCACGCCGCGCCCATGCAGCTTCCCTGCACGGTGACGATTGCCGCCGGAGCGTCTTTTTTGATTTGGCAAAAGCGAATTGGCTCTTGTGCAGTGCATAACAGCCGATTACGTTCGTTCATGCAACAAAAATAATCATGCTCATTTTTTGGGCACTTTGTGCAGAAATGTGAACGATCAAATGAACACCGATGCTCTGGCATCATTTGTAAAAATCGCGGAACTGCGGTCATTGTCGGCCGCGGCGAAGTTGTACGGCCTGCCCAAATCCACGCTCAGTCTCCGGCTCAAGCAGCTTGAAGACGATCTGAAGGTCGCTCTGTTCGAGCGCTCCGGCCGTGTCCTGTTGCTCACGGAAGCAGGGCAAACCCTGCTCGGGCACGCGCGGCAGATCCTGCAAAGCTGCGATACGGCGCGGGCCGCCGTGACGGAACTGAGCGACGACGTGACCGGAACCTTGCGGATCGGCGCCACGGGGGAGTTCGGCACGGCCTACTACACGCAGATGCTCATGGCGTTCAGAAAGCTCTACCCCAAGGTGGAAATCGAACTCACCTTCTTTTCGCCGCACGTTCTCTACGCGCCAGAGAGCCTCGATATGCTCGACGCCGTGATTTCATGGGACGAAGGTATCGAAGTCGGCGAAACGCTCTCCACCGCAAAATTCGCACTCTTTGCCAGCAAGAGTTATGTCGAGCGTGCCGGGATGCCACGAAAACCCGCCGATTTGGCGGAACACCAGGGCATTGTCTATCGCACCTCGGCGGGCCTGCAGCACTGGCGGCTACAGAAAGGTACCGCGCAGGAAAGGATCTTGCCGCGCAGCAACCTGATCGCCAACGAATACTGGACTATCAAGTACTTCGCCGTTGCGGGCGAGGGCATTGCCTATCTACCGCACTTCTTCACCACGATCGAGTGTGAACGCGGCCACCTCATTCCGTTGCTCGACACATGGGAGTCCGCGGAAAAGCGGGTCAGCATCCGCATATCGCGCCCGCACGCCCCATCGCGTAAGATGACCGCGTTCATGGATGTCTGCGGCCGCTACTTCTCGCCCGGCTTCGTTTTCACGGGGCCGCGCTACTACGTCGAAACAATCTTCGATGCAAGCCAGCAAGAAAAGGGAACAGAAAAATGAAGGTCCTTGAAACCGGTAATGGCGCGCGTGCAATGAAAGGGGGAGGGCTCGACCCGCAGCGTGTCAGCTTCGACAAGATCCCGATCATCGATCTCGAGCCCATGTTCGCAGGCAACGAGGCGGCCAAGCGAAAGCTCGCCCAGGAACTGCGCAAGGCCTGCACGGAAGTCGGCTTCCTCTATATCAAGAACCATCACGTTCCGAAGGAGGTCATCGATGCCGCGTTTGGGGTGGCGGAGGTGTATTTCGCCGAATCCGACGACGTGAAGATGGAGAATCACGTTTCCAATTCAAAGAATAATCGCGGTTATGCGGCAATATTGGAAGAGAATACGGATCCGACCGCGCGCGGAGACCTGCACGAATCGTATGATATTGCGCTGGATGTGCCAGCCGACGATCCGGACGTGAAGGCCGGCAAAGTACTCTACGGTCCCAACCAGTGGCCAGCGGGCAGGCCGGAATTCCGAACGGCACTGGAAGCCTACCATGCCGAGATGCTGACGCTGAGTGGCCACCTGCTCCATGCCTTTGCTCTGGCTCTTGGGTTGGAGGAGACATATTTCGACCTGCTGGTCGGCAAGCCGCTCGCAACTTTGCGGGTGCTCCACTATCCACCGCAGTTTGGCGAGATCGATGACCGCCAGATCGGAATTGGGGCGCATTCGGACTATGAGTGCTTCACGATCCTGGCCCAGAAGGATGGTATTTCAGCCTTGCAGGTACTGAATGCAACTGGCGAGTGGATTGCGGCCGATCCCGTCCCCGGCTGCTTCGTCGTCAATGTGGGAGATCAGATGGCGCGTTGGACCAATGACCTTTTCGCCTCGACCGTCCACCGCGCGGTGAATCGTTCCGGCAAAGAACGCTATTCGATCCCGTTCTTCTTCGGTCCAAACTATGATGCCGTGATCGAGGTGCTTCCCAGTTGCATTGATGAGGATCATCCTGCGAAGTACCCTCCGATCACGTCGGGCGAATACGTCAACGGCCGCTTCAAGGCGACATTTGCGCACTATGCCGCGCAAAGCGAGGCCGGCGCCGAAACCGCGGCTTAAGCGGATAATCCTGTCATGCGCGGCCGCTCCTGTGGCCGCGCGTCGCATACCCGCCGTCCGTTGACCGAGATCAATATGATAGCACCCTCGATGGGTAGCGTCGGGTTAACTGGTTAGCCATGGCGTCACCAGAAGAACCCATTTCGGTTTGACGGTGGATGTGGCTAATTTTTCGGCTTTGAGGGCTTGGTGGAGCGCGGTCTTGCCGATTTGGGCTTTGAGCAGCAACGGAGCAGAAAACCTGCATAAGGAAGTCACGGCTCGTCGTCCGGGTCAGCGGTTTTCGGATCGCGTGGCGGGCCTCGGTTTCGGCTATGGCCGCGGCAAGGCACAGCCAGTCGGCGATGCTGAGGGGGGTAATGTTTTCAGGGGGCATTTTGCCGGTGCCAAAATGGATGTCGCTCATGGTCTTACCCCTTGATGGTTGCGCGAGTGCTGAAGGTGAAAGTGTGGAGGGAGCACCACCGCCCGAAGCTGCGGCCTGGCCTCCCCACAAGGGGACCCTCAAGGGGTAGATCGGCCACCGCCCTTAAATCAGCTTCTCCAGCGTGATCGGCAGATCCCTGATCCTCTTTCCCGTCGCATGGAATACCGCGTTGGCAATCGCCGGCGCCACGCCGACAATGGCCAGTTCGCCAACGCCCTTGCCGCCGAGCACCGAGGAATGCAGGTCGGGGATGCCGACCGAGATCACCTCGATGTCGGGGATGTCGGCATTGGTCGGCACGAGGTAGTCGGCGAGGTTGTCATTGACGATGCGGCCGTGGCGGCGGTCGACGATGCCTTCTTCCAATAGCGCCTGGCCGATGCCCATGATGATGCCGCCCTTCCATTGGCTTTCGGCAAGTTTCGGGTTGTAGAGCCGGCCCGAATCCAGCGCCGACACCACACGCGATACACGCACCGTGCCGAAATCCTCGTCGACGCGCACTTCGATGAAATGCGCGCACCAGGAGTGGCGGGAATAGTCGCCCTCGGTGTGCGGCACCGACATGGCGATGGTGGTGTAGTTCTTGTAGCGATCATCTGGCGTCGAATTGGCCGGCATGGTGTCGCCGGTGGCTTCGATGTGGTCGCGGCCGACGCACTTGAGCAGTTCGGCGACGGAGACATCGGGGCCGTCGCCGCGCGGCGAAGCGATACGGCCATTGGCGACGACCAGCGTGTTGGCCTGCAGCGCGTGGAAGGGCGAGCGTGGATCGCTGATGGCGAGGCCCACCAACTGGTCGAGGGCCGAGGTTGCCGCCTTGTAGACCGCACCCGTCATCACGCCGGCCAGCCGCGAACCGCCGGTGACGCCGGCGCGCGGAAAGCGGGAGTCACCGAGCTTCACCACCACGTCGTCAGCTCGCACGCCGAGCGTTTCGGCGGCGGTCTGCGCCAGGATGGTGTAGGTGCCCTGGCCCATGTCGATCGAGGAGCTTTCGACCTCGACCGAACCATCGGCCAGGATGCGCACGAGCGCCTCGCCATAGGCGCGTCGCACCGGATAGGTGCCGGCGGCGACGCCCCAGCCGATCAACTGGTTGCCGTCGCGCATCGAGCGCGGTTCGGGTGTGCGCCTGGACCAGCCGAAGCGTTCGGCGCCTGCAGCAAAAGCCTCGCGCAACTGCCTGGTCGACCAGGCTTTTTTGGCATGTGGATCCTGCTCGGCATAGTTTCGGAGCCGGATCTCCAGCGGATCGATGCCGACCTCGTAGGCAAGCTCGTCGATGGCGCTTTCGATGCCGAAGGCTGAGGGGTTTTCGCCCGGCGCGCGCATGGCGCCCGGCACCACCGAATTGACCCGTACGACATTCTGCTTCGAGGAGAAATTCGGCGTTGTGTACATGATCGAGGTGACCGATCCGAGCGGCTCGACCCACATGCCGTCGATGGATGTTTCATTGACGCCGCGATGCACGATCGACTGGATCTTTCCCTGCACGTCGGCGCCGATCGTCACCGTCTGGCGCGTCGCCGCGCGGCCGCCATAGCCGGTAAAAGTCTGCGGCCGGGTCATCACCAGCCGCACCGGCCGGCCGAGCATTTTGGCCGCACAGGCGGCCACCGCGCCATGGCTGAGCGCCAGCGCCTTGGAGCCGAAGCCGCCGCCAATATAGGGCGACACCAGCCGCACGTTCTCGAACGGCACACCGAACCATTCGGCATAGGTGCGCGCCATGCCGTCCAGCCATTGGCTCGGCTCCCACACGGTGAGGTGGTCGCCCTCCCAGCGGGCGATCAGGCCATGCGGCTCCATCGGCGCCTGGTACTCGCGCGGCGTGTTGTAGGCGGCGCAGATGCGGACCGGCGCCGAGGCGAACGCACCTTGCGCGTCGCCCCATTCCTTGGTCATGGCATCGATCGCGATGCCATCGCCGGCTTTGGCGTCGCTGAGGTCGACGATGGCAGGCGTTTCCTCATAGCTGACCTTGACCAGTGCCGCCGCCGCGACCGCCCGCTCGAAGGTCTCGGCGACCACGGCGGCGACATGCTGACCCGAAAAGGTGATGTCGCGCGCGAGCGGGCAATACGGCTTGTCGGGCGGCGGCGTGCCGAACCAGTCCGCCGCGGTCCTCAGGCTGATGATGGTGTCCGGCGTCAGCACCTGCAGCACGCCGGGCGCCACCTCGGCGGCAGTGGTGTCGATCGCGCGCACCTTGCCCGATGCAATCGTGCTCTCGACCAGGACGGCGTAGGCGAGGCCTTCGAGCTGCTGCTCGACGGCGTATTTCGCCGCACCGGTGATCTTGGCCGGGCCGTCGATGCGCGACAGCCGGCCGCCGACGGCTTCGGCAAAAGCGCCGTCGGACGCATCCCCATGCCTGATGTTGTGAACGGTCATGCCGTCTCTCCCAATTTGCGGATGGCGCGGGCGACGACGCGCGGCGCCAGTTCGACCTTGTAGTGGTTGGCGCCATGGTCGACAGAGCCTTCGACGGCGAGCAGGCTGGCGGCGCGCACAGTGTCCGGCTCCAGCACCTTGCCCTTCAGCGCGTTTTCCACGGCCCGCGCACGCCACGGCTTGGTCGCGACGCCGCCAAGCGCGACGCGCAAATCGCGGATCGTTCGGCCGTCAGGTTCGAACTCAATGCCGACCGCCGCGCTCGCGGCGGCAAACTCATAGGATTGCCGGTCGCGGATCTTGAGATAAGTCGAACGCCGGGCAGGGGCCGAGCCGGGGATCTCGATCGCGGTGATCATCTCGCCCGGTTCGATCGCGTGTTCCCGATCCGGCGTGGTGCCGGGCAGCAGGAAAAAGTCGTCGACCGGGATGTGGCGCTCGCCCAGATGCACGATCGCATCGAAGGCGACCAGCGCCACGGCGAGGTCGCCCGGATACATGGCGATGCACGCGTCGCTGATGCCAAGCACCGCATGGCCACGGGTAACGCCGCCGATCGCCGAACAGCCAGAGCCGGGCTCACGCTTGTTGCAGGCTGGGAAATTCGCGGGATCGCGGAAATAAGGGCAGCGCGTGCGCTGCATCAGATTGCCGCCGATGGTCGCCATGTTGCGGATCTGCGCGGAAGCCGCCTGCCACAGGGCTTCGGAAATGGCGGGGAAGCTACTCTTGATGTCGGCATGGTCGGCGACATGGCTCATCCTGGCCAGTGCGCCGATGGTGACGCCGCGCTCGTTCACCTCGATCCTGCCCAACCCCTTGAGATGGGTGATGTCGACCAGCGTCTCGGGCTCGGCGACGCCGCATTTGGCGAGGTCGATCAGCGTGGTGCCGCCGGCCAAGAGCATGGCGCCGGGCAGGGCGGCCGCCTGGCGTGCCGCATCGAGCGAATTGGCGCGCACATACGAAAAATCCCTCATGATGCGGCCTCCAATGCTGCCTGGCGGACAGCGGCGACGATGTGCGGATAGGCGCCGCAGCGGCAGAGGTTGCCGGCCATATACTCGCGGATTTCTTCGTCGGAGCCGGCATGGCCTTCGCGGATGCAGGCGACCGCCGACATGATCTGGCCCGGCGTACAATAGCCGCACTGGAAGGCGTCCTGTTCGAGGAAGGCAGCCTGCACGGGATGCATTTCGCCCTCCCGTGCAAGCCCCTCTATGGTGGTGACGGTGCGGCCCTCGACTTGTGCGGCCAGCGTCAGGCAGGCCAGCACGCGCTCGCCGTCGATATGCACGGTGCAGGCGCCGCACTGGCCGTGGTCGCAGCCCTTCTTGGTTCCGGTCAGGCCGAGGCGATCGCGCAAGGCATCGAGCAGCGTGACGCGCGGCTCGAGTTGCAGATCGTGATCACGGCCGTTGATGTCGAGATGAACTGGGATCGTTGTTTTGGTCATGGGCGTCGGGCTCCAGTTGCTTGACGCGAAGTCGTTGATTTCATCTTTGGCAGCCGGCGGGGACCTGGCGCCGGCTGTGCGGCCCTTCGCTGCCGCTCCCCGCCTTCGGGCGTTCAGCCCCTTAAAAAGGTCCACTGGACTTTTTGGTGCGCCCGAAGGCGGACCGGGCCTTCACCATTCGTCGTTCGGGAAGCCAAGCAATTGGCTTCCCATCCGCTAGGTGGACCACTCCTCACCCCAGCAGGTCCTCGATGCGGACCGGAAAGCGCCGCGGCCGCACGCCGGTCGCATGCCAGACCGCATTGGCGACGGCGCCGGCCGTGCCGGTGATGCCGATTTCGCCGACGCCCTTGATGCCGAGCGCGTTGACGTGAGGGTCGTCCTCGTGGACCAGCAACGCCTCGACCGATGGAACGTCGGCATTCACCGGGACATGATATTCGGCGAGGTTGGCATTCTGGATCCGGCCAGAGCGCCGGTCGGTGATGGCTTCCTCATGCAGCGCGAACGAGACGCCCCAGATCATGCCGCCATAATACTGGCTGCGCACCAGCCTGGGATTGATGACCCGTCCGGCGGCGAACGCACCGACCAGCCTTGTGACACGGATCTGGCCAAAATCCGGATCGACCTTCACCTCGGCAAACACGGCGCCATGCGCGTGCTTGGCATAGGCCTCCTGAGACGCCGGGTCGGGAGCGCCCTTGCCGTGGCCCTCGATCTCGGTGAGGCCCGCGCGCGTGAGGATTTCGGCGTAGCTTTCACCGCGGCTTTCATCGTCGCGCCGATAGAGGCGGCCGCCGCGCGCCAGCACGCCTTCATTGCCGGCGCCGTAGAGCGGCGAGCCCTCGTCGCCGGTGGCGAGATCGGCGAGCCTGGCGATGACGGCGGCGCCCGCATTGTGGATCGCCATGCCGGCCGTCGCCGTGTGGCCGGAGCCGCCGGCAATGCCTGCATTGGGCAGATCGGAGCTGCCGGCCCTGAAATCGACCTGGTCGATATCCAGTCCCAGTCCGTCGGCGGCGATCTGGGCGAAGGCGGTCCAGGCGCCTTGCCCCATGTCCTGAGCGCCGGTCTCCATCACGCCGCTGCCATCGGCTCTCAGCACCGCCCGCGCTTCGGCCTGGAACATGATCGCCGGGAAGGTCGCCGTGCCCATGCCCCAGCCGGTCAGGAAACCGTCGGCGTCGCGCATCAGCCGAGGCTGAAGCGGGCGGCTCGCCCAGCCGAACGTCTCGGCCGCTTGCCTGTAGCATTCGCGCAGCGCCTTGGAGGAAAACGGCTTGCCGGTCATCGGCTCGACCTCGGCATAGTTCCGCAGCCGGAATTCCAGCGGGTCCATGCCGCAGGCGTAGGCTGCCTCATCGATAGCGCTCTCCAGCGCGATCGAGCCGGTGGCTTCGCCGGGCGCCCGCATGAACAGCGGCGTACCGGTATCGAGCCGCACCGCATCGTGCGAGGTGGCGATGGCCGGGCTGGCATAGAGCGTGTGCGAGGCATCCGCCGCCGGTTCGAAGAAATCGTCGAACGTGCTCGACGCGGTCTTGGCGTGATGGTCGAGTGCCGTCAGCCGCCCTTCGCCATCCATGCCCATGCGCAGCGTCTGGCGCGTCGGCGCACGGTGGCCGACCGGCCCGTACATCTGCTCACGTCGCAGCACCAGCTTGACCGGACGGCCGACGAGACGCGCCGCCAGGATGCCGAGCACCTGCGGCCCGGAGATCATGCCTTTCGAACCGAAGCCGCCACCCAGGAACGGGCTGCGGATGTGGATGTTCTCCGGCGCGATGCCGAACAGGCCGGCGATGCGGCCCTGCGCCATGGCAAGGCCCTGGCTCGGTGTGTCGATCGACAGTGTGTCGCCTTCCCAGGCGACGACGATCGCATGCGGCTCCATGGCGTTGTGGTACTGGGCCGGCGTCTCGTAGGTGGCTTCGATCCGCGTCTTTGCGGATTTAAGGCCGACCTCGACATCGCCCTTGTGCTGCACGGCCGGACCGCCGACGCCGACAGCACGCGGCACGAAATTTTCGGCGCCGTCGAGGCCAACGCGCGCCGGCATCACTTCATAGCGCGGCGACAGCAGCGCCGCCCCCTCGGTCGCCGCCTCCAGCGTCTCGGCGATCACCACGGCGATGCTCTGATTGGGGTAGCGGACCTGGTCGTTCTGCAAGAGGTCGAGCCGGAACATGAAGGGATGGTCCTTGGCGTCCGGATCGGCAGCGAGCGCTGGCCGGTTCTTGGGCGTCATCACCTCGACCACGCCTCTGTATGCCTTGGCCGCCTCGACATCCAGCGCGGCGACGCGGCCGCGTGCGATGCTGCTGACCGCCAGCACGGCGTAGAGCATGCCGGGCGGATGGTTGTCGGCGGCATAGCGCGCGGCTCCGGTGACTTTCAGAAAGCCGTCGCGGCGGGTCAGCGGCTGGCCGATGCTAGAGCCTTGCCGGGCATGGGCGGGTTGCTGGTTGAGGCTGAGTTCAAGCGTCATGGCGCGCTCCAGGAATGTTCGAGAACGGGGAGGCAGGAAGGGCCGGCAGACGCTCGGGCGTTCCCGAAAGCGCAGAGATCAGCGCCCTGATCACGATGCGGCGGGCAAGCTCGATCTTGAAGGCATTGTCGCCGGAAGGGCTGGCATCGGCCAAGGCAGCGTCCGCGGCGCTGGCGAAGGTCGCCTCGCTGGCGTCCGCGCCAAGCAGGACGGCTTCCGCCGAGCGTGCCCGCCACGGCTTAGCCGCGACGCCGCCCAGCGCCAGCCTTGCGGCGCGGATCTTGCCGCCGTCGACGACGAGCGCTGCCGCGGCCGATACGACGGCAAAGGCATAGGAGGTGCGTTCGCGGACTTTGAGGTAACGGGCATTGGCGGAGAAGGAGGCAGCCTCCGCCGGCAGGCGCACCGCCACGATCAGGTCGCCGGGCTCCAGCGCATTCTCCCGCTGCGGCGTTTCGCCGGGAAGCCGGTGAAATTCCTCCAGCGAAACATGGCGCCGGCCCTTCTTGCCTTCGATCTCGACCACGGCGTCGAGCGCCACCAGCGGCACGCAGAAATCCGACGGGTGGGTGGCGATGCAGGCGTCGCTCCAGCCGAGCACGGCGTGCAGGCGGTTTTCGCCTTCCAGCGCGTCGCAGCCGGTGCCTGGCTGGCGCCTGTTGCAGGCGCTGGCGGTGTCGTAGAAATAGCTGCAGCGCGTGCGCTGCAACAGATTGCCGCCGACGGTGGCGGCGTTGCGAAGCTGCGCCGAAGCGCCCGACAGCAGCGCCTCGGCCACCGCCGGATAGGATTTGGCGAACGCCGGATGGTAGGCAAGGTCGGCGTTACGCACCAGCGCACCGATGCGCAGGCCACCATCGTCCAGCCGTTCGATGCGGTTGAGTTCCGGCAGCCGGGAGATGTCGACGATACGCTCGGGACTGGTGATGCCGCCTTTCATCAGGTCGAGCAGATTGGTGCCGCCGGCGAGATAGGCCGAGCCCGGCTCGGCTGCCGCGGCGATGGCGTCGGGAATGGTGGCGGGCCTGATGTAATCGAAGTCTCTCATGCCGCGGTCCTCCGGTCGGCTTTGACAAGCTGTTGCTGGGCTTCCAGGACGGCCTCGACGATGCCGCCATAGGCCGCGCAGCGGCATATGTTGCCGCTCAGCCCCTCGCGGATGCGTTCGGGATCGTCGCCGGCCTGTCCCTCGGCGATCAGGCCGAGCGTGCTCATGATCTGGCCGGGTGTGCAGAACCCGCACTGGAAGCCGTCATGGGCGATGAAGGCGGCCTGCACCGGATGCAGTTCCTCGCCGTTGGCGACGCCTTCGATGGTCAAGACCTGGGCGCCGTCATGGCTGACCGCCAGCGCCAGGCATGAGTTGATGCGCTTGCCGTCGACCAGCACCGTGCAGGCGCCGCATTGGCCGCGGTCGCAGCCCTTCTTGGTGCCGGTGAGATCGAGCCGCTCGCGCAGCAGGTCGAGCAGGGTTACGCGTGGATCGACCTCCAGTTGGTGTCGGTGGCCATTGATGGTGAGGGTAATGGGAAGGCTGGTCATGGGCGTCTGGCTCCAGTTGCTTGACGCGGATGGGATTGAACTGGTGCCTTGCCGCAGAAGGGCAAGGTAACTGTTCGGTCAGGTCTTGACGGCGAAAGCGGAGATGGCGGATCTCCCGCGAGGCAGGCGGGCAGGGGAGATGTCGGCTTGCGTGTTCGAAAGACGTGACATACCGGTTCTCCTGATTATATGATAAAGGTGCTCCACTAAAACGGAGGCGCCTCCGTTTATTACGTGGTGGCTGACCCTGCCGGATTCAAGCCCCCTGACACGATGTGGAGAAAAAATTGGCCAGCGAGCCGTCCGCCATTGCTGAACAGAAGGCCGAGGCCGTAGACGCAAAGCCGCTGCGCGCCGATGCGCGGCGCAACCGCGACCGGCTGGTCGAGGTGGCGGTGTCAGTCTTTGCCGAGCGCGGCATCGATGGCTCGCTGGAGGAGATCGCGCGCCGCGCCGGCGTCGGCATCGGCACGCTCTACCGGCATTTCCCGACGCGCGAGCATCTGGTCGAGGTGGTCTATCGTCGTGAGGTGGAGGCGCTGTGCGCGGCCGCCGGCGAGCTTGCCCAAAAACATCCGTCCGATGTCGCGCTGGAACAGTGGATGCAGCGCTTCGTCGACTACATCGCCACCAAGCGCGGCCTGGCGACCAGCCTGCGCATTGTGCTCACCACCAATTCGACGCTGTTTTCCGACACGTTCGGCCGGGTGTCGCAAGCCTTGCGACGCCTGGTCGAGGCGGCGGTGGCCGACGGCACCATCCGCGGCGACGTCGACGCTTCCGACGTGCTGCACGCGCTGGGCGGCATCTATTCAGCGCCCGACACCCCCGAATGGCGCGACCGCTCGCGCCGGCTGGTCAAGCTGTTGATGGACGGGTTGCGGTTCGGGGCTGCAAAGGCACAATGAGGCGACCAGATTCCGGCCGTGCAAAACCAGACCTATCGATGAGTTGAGGGGATACGATGTATGTAGGCCGTTCCTACAAACTGATCGATTTCGCGCTGTGGTCGCGGCGCAGCGTCATCTACATGGTGGTGGTGAGCGGTCTGGCCGTGGCGGCCTACCGTCTTCCAGGCATCGCCGGGTTTTCGGTGCCATGGTCGGTGGTGCTGGTGCTTGGCACCACCGTGTCACTCGTCGCCGGGTTCAAGAATTCGCAGGTGTTCACCCGCAGCAGCGACGCGCTGCAGGCTTTTACGCAAATTACGGCCAGCAGCCGTTTGTGGTCCAATTTCTGCAGGGATTTCCTCGACGCGCCGACGGCCAGACAGCTCATCTATCGCCACATCGCCTGGATGACGGCATTGCGCTTTTCCCTGCGCCGGCCGATGCCATGGGAGTCCATGGCGCGGGCCGCCAATATCGAATACCGGCGGCGCTACCGTATCCATGAGGATGCGAGCTCGGTCGGCGACGAATTGCGTCCGCTGCTCGCCGAACAGGCCGAGGACGTCCTGAAATCGCCCCAGCCGGCGATAGCCCTGCTCGAACTGCAATCTGTCCAGGTCAATGCGCTGTTCAAGGACACAAAGCTCCCTCCTCAGATCTATGGCGAACTGACCAAGCTGATCCGCGACTTCCATGACCAGCAGGCGCGCTGCGATCGCATCAAGAACAATCCCTATCCCCGGCAATACGCCATCGTCAGTTCGATGTTCGTCATGATCTTCTGCACACTGTTGCCGTTCGGGGTCGTTCCCGTCTTTGCCGATATGGGCAAACTGGGTGGCGCGCTCGGGTCGATAGCGATCTGGCTGACGATCCCGTTCAGCACGCTGCTCGGCTGGGCCTACATGTCTCTCGACCAGGTCGGCGAAAGCAGCGCCAACCCGTTCGAGGGCAATGCCAACGACGTTCCGATCTCGCAGATCTGCCGCGACATCGAGATCGAGTTGCGTAGCGGGCTCGGCGAGAGCGACCTTCCCAAGCCCCTGCTGCCGGTCAACGACATCGCGACCTAGGCAGGATCACGACGAGGCGCGGCCCCGGCGGTCCCCTTCATCGTGCTGCTGGCGGAGAACGCTCAAACGTCAAGGCAGACCTTGCCGAAATGCTTTCGGGATTCGTAATGAGCGAAGGCGGTGGCGATGTCCTGCAGCGGAAAGTGGCGGTCTATGACGGGCTTCAGCCTGTTGGACTCTATCGCGCGGATCATATCCTCCTGGTCGGCCCGGCTGCCGATGGAAATGCCGCTGATGCGGATCTGGTTGGAAAACAGGGCTGGGATAGACACTTCCGCCGCAAAGCCGGTCAGGACGCCGACCAGCGCGATGTGACCGCCCGTGCGGCAGGCGATAATCGACTGCGCCAGCGTGGCGGGTCCGCCGACCTCGATCACGTGATCGACGCCGCGCCCGCCCGTCAGATCCTTGGCCTTGCGGCCCCAGTCCGGGACGGACTTGTAGTTGATGACGGCGTCGGCTCCGAGGCGCTTGAGCCTTTCCAGCTTCTGCTCGTCGGATGAGGTGGCGATGACCCGGGCGCCGGCGGCCTTGGCGAATTGCAGCGCGAACAGCGATACGCTGCCCGAACCGAGGACCAGCACTGCGTCGCCCGGCTTCACCTTGCCGCACACAATCAGGCCGCGCCAGGCAGTAACGCCCGTGCAGGTGAGCGACGCCGCCTCGACATGCGTATAGCCTGCCGGTGCCCTGGTGAAAGCATGCGCCGGCATGCAGACATACTCGCTGGCGAAGCCGTCGAAACTGTCTCCCGGAATATCGCGCCGGGTGCAGGGCGTCATGTCACCGCGCAGCCACCAGGGATAGAAGACGCTGACGACGCTGTCTCCGGGCCTGAGTGCATCGACACCGTCGCCGAGGGCAATCACTTCGCCGGCGCCGTCGGAGAGCGGAACGCGGCCGTCGGCGAGAGGCATCTTGCCTTGCACGGCAAAGTCGTCGCGCATGTTCAACGCGCAGGCCCGGATCCTGACCAGCACCTCGCCCGGCCCTGGTTGGGGCGGATCTTCCTCGACCAGGTCGAGATTGCCCAAGCCGCCCGGCGCTCTCAGCCTGACCAGTCTCATTGTCTTCTCCGATGTGTGGGGTGTCTAGAATTGGAAGGGCCTAGCGGGCCTGCCGGCCGGAGATCACCCGCAGCCAGGGCGCCAGATGAAAGGCGCTCATCAGCAGATACATCGCAGCCATGCCCGTGAGGGGCGAGGCGTCGGTGCCCATGCACTGCATGGCCGCATCGCCGCTGAAGATGCAGGTGAGCAGCGCCATCACGGCGAAGGTCGGTGCCGCGGCAAGGCAAAGCCAGTCGGCCAGCCCGAGGGTGGCGGCTTCTGGGATCGTGCTGCCGGCACCTGTGTGGATATCGCTCATCGCCTTGATCCTTGATGATCATGCCAGCCACGACAGGTTCCTCTCTCCACGGAGTGGGGAGAGGAACCCAGACTGGACAACCGTTACTGCTCGCCCTTGTCGCGGAATGCGGCCTCGCCGGCAGCAGACACTTCTTCCCATTTCTTGTCGGCCCCGGCGTCGTAATTGTCGTGCCAGTTCCACCAGGAGTAGAGTGGAGTCTGCGGATAGCCTTCGGGCGAATCCTCCCAGATTTCCTGGCGGCCGAGCGGCGTCGCGTCGAGATAGCTCCAGACGGTGCCCATCGCTTCGTCGCCGCGGCTGTTAATCAAGTAGGTGCGGAAGATGCGATCGCCGTCACGGATGAAGACGTTGTGGCCGTGCCATTCGTCGACACCGAAGTCCTTGTCGAAACTGTCAGTGATTGTGTACCAGGGCATCTGCCAGCCCATCCGCTGCTTCAGCCGCGCAATGTCGGCCTGCGGGGCACGCGAAGCGTAGGCAAGCGTGGTGTTGCGGGCGTTGAGATGGGCGAGGTGGCCGACCTGGTCGGCGCCCAGCGAACAGCCGCGGCAGGCGTGATCGGGCCAGCCATGCACGCCGGGCTCGAAGAAGGCGCGATAGACGATCAGCTGGCGGCGGCCTTCGAACAGATCGAGCAGGCTCGCTCTGCCGTTCGGTCCCTCGAACACATAGGCCTTGTCGACTTCCATCCACGGCATGCGCCGGCGCTCGGCGGCCAATGCGTCCTTGGCGCGCAGTGTTGCCTTTTCCTTCACCAGCATCTGTTCGCGGGCGGCTTCCCAGTCCTGCCTCGAAACGATCGGCGGGGTCTTCATTGCGATGTGCTTGGTCATTGGTCGTCTCCTTTGCCAGTCTGTTGTCGCTTGCTGTCAGCCAGAATAGGGCGGTGAAGCGGGAGGGTGGGAGTTACAAGTGTGACGGGATTTGCAGGAGCCGGCCCGTCGCAGCAGGGGTGGCGCATCCTCACGGTGCCTTCGGCCGGGTGGAGAGGAGTGTCGGTTGGCATTGTCGGTTCTCCCTTGGCGTGCCGCGCGTTGCCGATAGTTGCCGATGCGGCTTGCCGGTTGACGGTACGGATTTAAGTTAGGGCGGCGACGCACAAGGGTGGGAGTTACAAGTGTGACGGGATTTGAATGGATTCGCTGATCACCGCGGCTGCGCTGGCACTGGCCGGAGGCGACCCGCTCGGCGCGCTGGATCGCGTCGCCTTGCGCGAAGACCCGCCGGCGCTGGCGCTGCGCGGCATTGCCATGGCGCAGCTCGGTGATCTCGATCGCGCCAAGGCGCTGCTGCGGCGTGCCGCGCGCGGCTTCGGCCCGAAAGAGGCGGTAGCGCGTGCCAGATGCGTCGTTGCCGAGGCCGAGATCGCGCTGGTCTCGCGGGATCTCGGCTGGCCGGCCAAGGCTTTGGATGCGGCGCGGGCGACGCTGGAAAAGCATGGCGACCGGCTGAACGCAGCGCATGCCGGCCACCTCAAGGTGCGGCGCCTGCTATTGATCGGCCGTCTCGACGAGGCCGAAGACGTGCTGGCGGGGCTCGACCCGGCACCGCTTCCGCCGGCCTCGCGCGCCGCCCACGAACTTGCCGTCGCCGGCATCGCGATGCGGCGCCTCAAGACGAAGCCGGCGCGCAGGGCGTTGGAGTGGGCACGCCACGCCGCCCGCCAGGCCGGCATTGCGGGGCTCATCGCTGAAGTCGACCGCGCATTCCTGGCGCTGGACACGCCGGCGGCGCGGCTGATCGCGGCTGGCGAGCAGCGCCCGTTGCTGCTTGAGGACGTCGAGGCGTTGCAGGCGTCGCCGGCGCTGCTGGTCGATAATTTCCGATATGTCGTGCGCCAACAGGAGAAAACGGTCTCGCTGGCCACGCGCCCGGTTCTGTTCGCGCTGGCCCGTACGCTCGCCGAAGCGTGGCCAGGCGATGTGTCCAGGGCGACGCTGATCGCGCAAGCCTTCGGCGGCAGGCACGCCGATGAATCGCATCGGGCGCGGCTGCGGGTCGAGATCGGCCGGCTGCGCACCGAATTGCGGGGCTTGGCCGACATCGGCGCCACCAGCCAGGGCTTCGCGCTGGCGCCGCGCCAGGCACGCGAGGTGCTGGTGCTGGCGCGGCCGATCGAGGAGCGGCACGCGGCGGTGCTGGCTTTCCTTGCCGACGGTGAATCCTGGGCGAGTTCGGCGTTGGCGCTGGCGCTTGGCACCGGGCAGCGCAGCGTGCAGCGGGCGTTGGAGCAGCTTGGCGAGGCCGGCAAGGTGCAGTTTTTCGGTCACGGCCGGGCGCGCCGCTGGATGACGCCTCCACTGGTGGGATTCACGACCACCTTGTTACTCCCGGCCCCGCTGCCGAACGGTTAGGAAGTGACATCGGATCTCAATGAGGACAAGGACATGAAACAGTCAACGGCCGAAATCCTGCGCGAATACGGACCCTTTGCCGATGTGGAGAGGGTGCATGGGGTGAGCTTTGACGGCAGCAATGTCTGGTTTGCCTCGGGCGAGAAGCTGAACGCCTTCGATCCGGAGAGCGGGCAGAACCTGCGCTCGATCGATGTCGCGGCGCATGCCGGCACCGCCTGGGACGGCCAGCATTTCTTCCAGCTTGCCAACGACCTGATACAGAAGATCGACCCTGATACCGGCCAGGTGTTGGCGACTATTCCGGCGCCCGGTGGTGGCGGCGATTCCGGGCTGACCTGGGCCGAAGGAACGCTCTGGGTGGGACAATACCGCGAACGCAAGATCCACCAGGTCGACCCGGAAACCGGTGCGATCCTGCGCACCATCGAATCCAACCGCTTCGTCACCGGGGTGACATGGGTCGAGGGCGAGCTGTGGCACGCCACCTGGGAAGGCGACCAGAGCGACCTGCGCCGCGTCGACCCGAAATCAGGCAAGGTTCTGGAGAAGCTCGACATGCCGGCCGGGATGGGCGTGTCGGGGCTGGAATCCGATGGCGGCGACCGCCTTTATTGCGGCAGCACATCCGCCGGGGTGGTGCGGGCGGTGCGCCGGCCGCGGTGAGGATGCGGCCGACGCCGAAGTCACACTTGCAGGCGCACTTCACACGGCAATTTGTCCGCTGTCGGCTGGCCGTTGCCCCTTGTCGGACCTAGATAGGCTGTGCGCCGGGCGGACGCCCGGCCCAGCTTTGCAAAGGATCCCTCATGCCTGAACAGCCCACCATGCCCGAACAGATTGCATTGAACGACGGCTCCGCCATTCCCCAACTCGGCCTCGGTGTGTGGCAGGTCGACCAGGACATCACCGCCGACGTGGTGGGTTGGGGCATCGAGGCCGGCTATCGCCTGATCGACACCGCCGAAGGCTATCAGAACGAGGAAGGGGTCGGAGAGGCGATCCGCAGTGCCGGCGTGCCGCGGGCTGAGCTGTTCATCACCTCGAAACTGCGCAACGGCGCGCACCAGCGCGATGCGGCCTTGCGCGCCTTCGACGAGACGATGGAGAAGCTCGGCGTCGAACAGATCGACCTGTTCCTGATCCACTGGCCTGTGCCCAGCCAGGACAAATATGTCGAGGCCTGGAAGACGCTGGTCGAACTCAGGCAGGCCGGCCGCATCAAATCGATCGGCGTTTCGAACTTCAACCAGGACCATCTGGAGCGGATCATCGGCGAGACCGGTGTGACGCCCGTCGTCAACCAGATCGAGCTGCATCCCCAGTTCCAGCAGCGCGGTGTCAGGGACTTTCATGCCAAGCACGACATCCGTATCGAAAGCTGGAGCCCTCTGGGCAGCGGCCGGCTGCTCGGCGATCCGACCATTGCAGGCATCGCCAAAAAACATGGCAAGTCCGTCGCACAGGCGATCATCCGCTGGCATCTCCAGGAGGGGCTGATCGTCATTCCAAAGTCGATCCGCAGGGATCGCATCGCCGCCAATTTCGATGTCTTCGATTTCGAACTGGATGCGCAGGACCTGCAGACGATCCGCGGCATGGATTCGCCCGAGGGCCGCAACGGACCCAACCCCGCCACAGCCGCGTTCCTGTTCTGAGAGGCAAGTTTTAACGAGCTGGCAACGAAACTGCTAATCTCCCCCACGAGGGGGGAGATTGGCAGCTTTGCGGCTTTCGCCAATTTCTTGCGCCCCTCAAATCCCGGACCCATCCAACTGCTGGGCGTCTTCGCCTTCCCAGGGCGCCGGCATCGACGCGCGGCTAAGGTTGGCGGTGGGCAGCGGCATCCAGCATTTCAGTTCCGGGTCGGCGTATTCGATGACGCGCCCGGGCGAAGAGTCCGACGCGCGCCAGCCTTCCGAGGCGAACTGGTCGGCACGCGACCAATAGGCAAGGTCGACTTCCGCCGGTCCCTGCTCGGACGGACGCACAGTGACCAGGATGCGGCTGCCGTCCTTCGGCGCCGTCGACATGTGGCGCCACCGTTCGGGCTCGTCCATCGCATTCCTCCTCGCACTCGTAGCGTTGGGAGGAGTGTCGCCTCGTGGTCCGAAGGGGTCAACCCAAAGTTTGCGCCAGGCATCGGCTGATGACCCCTCCAGACGGTGCCTGCACAGTTGTGCGCAACACGCCGCGGGCGGTCATGCACGCTCGACGGGCCGTGACCCAGTTGATAAGCCCGTCTGCGAAAGGAGCGCCTGAGTCGAGATGACCGTTGCGATCGAGATGGGACAGACGACCGCAGGCGCCCCGGCGAAGCTGGATCTCGAGGAACTGCTCGCGACGCGCCTTTTGGTGCAGGGCAATTCGGGCTCCGGCAAGTCGCATCTGCTGCGGCGCCTGCTGGAGCAGAGCGCGCCCTGGGTGCAGCAGACCATCATCGATCCCGAGGGCGACTTCGTTTCGCTGGGCGACCGTTACGGCCATCTGGTGATCGATGCCGAGCAGCATACCGAGCGCGGCCTGCAGGCGGCAGGCGAGCGGGCGCGCATGCATCGCGTCTCCACCGTGCTCAATCTCGAAGGGCTCGACGCCGAGAACCAGATGCGGCGTGCCGCCGCCTTCCTCGGCGGGCTGTTCGAGGTCGCCCGTGACCACTGGTACCCGATGCTGGTGGTGGTGGACGAGGCGCAGCTGTTCGCGCCGGCGGTGGCCGGCGAGGTTTCCGACGAGGCGCGAAAGCTCTCGCTCGGCGCGATGACCAATTTGATGTGCCGTGGCCGAAAGCGCGGGCTGGCCGGCATCATCGCCACCCAGCGGCTGGCAAAGCTCGCCAAGAACGTCGCCGCCGAGGCGTCCAACTTTCTCATGGGCCGCACCTTCCTCGATATCGACATGGCGCGTGCCGCCGACCTTCTGGGCATGGAGCGGCGCCAGGCGGAGGCGTTTCGCGACCTGGAACGCGGGCAGTTCATGGCGCTCGGCCCGGCGCTGTCGCGCCGTCCGCTGGGCCTGCGCATCGGCCCGACGGATACGAGCCCGCGCAACGGAACGCCGCGGCTGATGGCGATGCCGGAAGCAGCACTCGAGGATGCACGCGCGATCATCCTGGCGGCGCCGCCGCCCGAAACGGTGCGCACGCCGCGTCGCCCGGCGTCGCCGGACCTGCTCGACCAGTTGATGGCGGCGAAGTCGGCGGCCTTGGAAATCCGCCCCGAACCGGCGGAGCCGCAAGTCAGCGCCGAGGATCTGGCCGAGCGCCGCGAGCGCGTGGACCGTGTGCTGCGCGCCATCCTGGCGCAGCCCGACGCGGGTTTTCGCGTGATCGGCGTGCTCTATCAGGAGTTCGTGGTCCGCTGCCGCATCGAAGGCCTGGCCTCGGTCGTGCCCGACCTGCCGGAGTTCCGCCGCATGCTGACGCGCGCCCGGGCCGGCCTTGGGTCAGAGACGACACAGGACGACGCATGGCGGGACGTTTCCGTCCGCGCGTCGCTGCTGCCCGACGACATGCAGGGCGTGTTCATGATGATTGCCCGCGCGGCGAAGGAGGGCTGGCCTTGCCCGAGCGACGCCGCGATCGCCCGCGCCTACGGCTCGCACTCGCTGCGCCGCGCCCGGCGCCTCTTGACCTATATCGAGGAGCAGGGCCTCATCGTCTGCCAACTCGACGGGACAGGCCGGCGCACCGTGACACTGGTCGAATTGGCCTGGGCCACCGCACCGGGAGATCCGAATGCCGAGGAGGTGGAGCAGGGAAGCCTGGCGCTGTGAGGCGGCGCGGGTGCTTTGAGCGAATGATGCGATAGGCTTTTTCAGTCACCGTCATCGCGACAAATTTCTGATGGCAACCGTGAAATCGCCGACGGCGAGATGCGTCATGCAGGCGCTTGCGTTTCGATGGCGCTCACCGGTTCGCCCCAATCACCCACTGTTCCTGATCGACGAGCGTGCCGGTCATCGGCCCGGCAGCATCCGAAAGCAGGAAGACGGCGAGGTTGGCGATATCGCTGGTCGAGAACAGGCGGCCGAAGGGTTGCGAGGCGTTGGCGGCATCGAGCCAGCCCGGCCCGTTGCCCAGCGTGTCGGCTTGCATGACGCGTTCGGCCGGCGTGTCGGTCCAGCCGACATTGATGCCGTTGACGCGGATGCGATCGAAGCGATGGGCGTTGGCGGCGTTTTTGGTCAGCGTGGCCAGCGCGCCCTTGCTGGCGGAATAGACGGCGAGCTCCGGCGAGCCGCAATGGTCGTTGATCGACAGGATGTTGACGATGGCGCCGCGCTCTCCGCGCTTCTTCATGTCGGCGATGGCCGCCTGCATGAGGAAGAACGGCGCCCGCGCGTTGACCGCGAACAGCGAGGCCCAGCCGTCGAGATCGGCATCGAGGAACGAGGCCCGGTCGGTCAGCCCTGCGGCGTTGACCAGCGCATCGATGCGGCCGAAGCGCTCGATGCAGGCTTGCGCCAAAAGGGCAGGGGCTGCCGGGTCGGCGAGGTCGGCGGCGACGAAAACCGTCGGCGTGCCGAGCCGCGAAAGCTCTTCCGCAACGGCATCGCCGCGCGTCTTCTCGCGCCCGGTGACGAGCAGGCCGCCCGCGCCGCAGCGCGCCAGCGTCTCGGCGATGGCGCGGCCAATGCCTTGCGTCGAGCCGGTGACCAGCGCCACCTTGCCGTTGAGTTGGAGCTCCATTCCTCTTCCCCGCCTCGCATCTGATTTCAGGCTAGCGCGGCGCGATCGTTTTACAATACGGAAATTGGAAATCTTGGAGTGGAGGTTGTTGGCTGTCGCGCTGCGTGGGGCCGGCGAGAGCCTGCCCCAATGTCGTGATTCCCTACGTAGCGGAGGCCGTCGCAAAGACCCTAGTGGACCGTGATTATGCCCTCGACGGCCCGCCATTCCGAAGGCTGGATGAGCTGGTGATGAGCAACGCGAACCGAGTGGAGCGGACCATCGAGTTCGCGCTCCCAATATTGGAGAAAACCCTTGAGTTCGGGAAAGGCTGGAGCGAGATCATAGTCCTGCCAGACATAGAGCTGAAGCAGGCTTGGATGATCGGGCAGGTAATAGTGGATTTCGGCCGTCGTCAGGCCATAACCTTCCATTTGCAGGCGGAATTCGTTGCTGACCGTATCGGCCATGTCTTTCTCCTTCTCCGCTGAGGCATCGAGCCGGCGGCATTTGTGTCGAACCCGCCCAATGCCGGGCCGGGGCGATTGGTTCTGTCCCTCTTTAAACAACGCCGCGAGAAGCTCGCGGGTTCCGAAAATAGCCACGCCATAACAGTGTCTTGGCGCTCTTTCTTGTCGAATATAAAAATTTTTGCGCTGGTCTCTTGAAACCGAAAAAGGGCAAAACTAGCTCGATATGCGCCGCGATGCCTGACGAAGGGTCGCGGCGTTCCGCACCGGTCCGATATTGCCGGTTCGGTGCGGAGGAACCTCAAAACCTGTTTGTCCACGAGGAGAACGACATGGCGTTCCGTCCATTGCATGACCGTATTCTGGTCCGCCGCCTTGAAGCCGAGGAGAAGACCTCCGGCGGCATCATCATCCCCGATACCGCAAAGGAAAAACCGCAGGAAGGCGAAGTGCTCGCCGTCGGTCCCGGCGCGCGCGACGACAGCGGCAAGCTTGTCGAACTCGATGTCAAGGTCGGCGACCGCATCCTGTTCGGCAAATGGTCCGGCACCGAGATCAAACTCGACGGCGAGGACCTGCTCATCATGAAGGAAAGCGACGTGATGGGTATCATCGATGAGATCGCCGAAGTGAAGAAGGCCGCCTGACGGCTTCTTGTATCCAACCAGTCAACGAATGCTGCCTAGATAAAGGAGTGATCCAATGGCTGCCAAAGAAGTGAAATTCCATACCGAAGCGCGCGAGAAGATGCTGCGCGGCGTCGACATCCTTGCCAATGCGGTGAAGGTGACGCTCGGTCCCAAGGGGCGCAATGTGGTCATCGACAAGTCGTTCGGCGCGCCGCGCATCACCAAGGACGGCGTCACCGTCGCCAAGGAGATCGAACTGGAGGACAAGTTCGAGAACATGGGCGCCCAGATGGTGCGTGAGGTGGCCTCCAAGACCAACGACCTTGCCGGCGATGGCACGACGACCGCAACGGTGCTTGCACAGGCGATCGTCAGGGAAGGGGCCAAGGCGGTTGCCTCGGGTATGAACCCGATGGATCTGAAGCGCGGCATCGACAAGGCGGTCGATGCGGTGGTCGCCGAACTGAAGACCAATGCCCGCAAGGTCACTCGAAACGACGAGATCGCGCAGGTCGGCACCATCTCCGCCAATGGCGATGCCGAAATCGGCCGCTTCCTCGCTGAGGCGATGGAGAAGGTCGGCAATGAAGGCGTCATCACGGTGGAGGAGGCCAAGACCGCCGAGACCGAACTCGAAGTCGTGGAAGGCATGCAGTTCGATCGCGGCTACCTCTCGCCCTATTTCATCACCAACCAGGACAAGATGCGCGTGGAGCTCGACGAGCCCTATGTGCTGATCCACGAGAAGAAACTCTCCAATCTGCAAGCGATGCTGCCCGTGCTCGAAGCCGTGGTGCAGTCTGGCAAGCCGCTCCTGATCATCGCCGAGGATGTGGAGGGCGAGGCGCTTGCCACGCTGGTCGTCAACAAGCTGCGCGGCGGCCTCAAGGTCGCGGCCGTCAAGGCGCCGGGCTTCGGCGACCGCCGCAAGGCCATGCTGGAGGACATCGCCATTCTCACCGGCGGCACCGCGATCTCGGATGATCTCGGCATCAAACTGGAAAATGTAACGCTGCAGATGCTGGGCCGCGCCAAGAAGGTGGTGATCGAGAAGGAAAACACCACCATCGTCGATGGTGTCGGCCGCAAGGAAGAGATCCAGGGCCGTGTCGCACAGATCAAGGCGCAGATCGAGGAGACCACCTCCGACTATGACCGCGAGAAGCTGCAGGAGCGGCTGGCCAAGCTCGCAGGCGGCGTTGCGGTGATCCGGGTCGGCGGCTCGACCGAGGTCGAGGTCAAGGAGCGCAAGGACCGTGTCGACGACGCACTGCATGCAACCCGCGCGGCCGTCGAGGAGGGCGTGCTGCCCGGCGGCGGCGTCGCCTTGCTGCGGGCGGCCAAGGCGCTCGATACCGTGCAGACCGACAATTCGGACCAGAGGACAGGTGTCGACATCGTGCGCCGTGCCATCGAAACGCCGGTCCGGCAGATCGCCGAGAATGCCGGCGCCGAAGGCTCGATCATTGTCGGCAAGCTGCGCGAGAAAAGCGAATTCGGCTGGGGCTGGAACGCCCAGACCAATGAATTCGGCGATCTCTTCGGCCAGGGCGTTATCGACCCGGCCAAGGTGGTGCGCACCGCCCTCCAGGACGCGGCATCGGTCGCCGGCCTGCTGGTGACCACGGAGGCGATGGTGGCCGAGAAGCCGAAGAAGGAAGCCGCCGCCCCGGCAATGCCCGCCGGCGCCGGCATGGACTTCTGAAGTCGCGGCCCAATCCGCCCGCTCCCCTGGCGGGGAGCGGGCGTCAGTCGAAGAGAGAGTGGAGGTAAAGATGGATGCAATGGCTGGCCTCGGATCCGTACCGGCTCCTACGCATCAAGCGAAGGAATTCCTGGCCTATGAAACAGAATGCAGGAACGTGCTGAAGCCGCTGCTGGCAGGGCTGCTCGACATGGCTGAAGCCGCCGGCTGGAACCGGCGAACCGCGGCGTCGGCACTGATGTTCCTCGCAGCGCAGCAAGTGTCGGCAACATCCGAGGTATCCGCCGGCAGCGGCTGAACGGAAATCGGCCAGTCCCTTCACCTATCCGCGGCGGGCCGTGCTTCCCGGTGTTCGGCCCGCTGCAGGCCCTGAACAATCGAGAGGAGGTACAAGCCATGAATCGCGGGCAATTCGAAGAACCGGTCACACTTCTGGTCGGAATGGGCTTTCCGAGGATGATCGACAGCGTGATGGAAGCCTATGCACTGCTGCAGGACTGGCCGAGCGCCGGCCGCAACGGCGCCCATGCCATCGCACTCAACGCTTGCAAGGCGGGCATCGTCGGCGAAATCGATCCGGAGACGGTGCGGGCCACGCTGGTCAGCTTCGCGCGCCGCCACGACATACTGGTGCCTGACATGGTTACGCCGCTCGCGACGGTGGCGGGTGGTGCGCTGCGCACCAGCTGAACTACGATGACGGCGCTGCAACAGCGCCTGAACACGCTGTTCTTGCGATAGGCCAGGCGCCCACCGGACACGTTGGAATTCCGTTTCGGGCGGTAGTGTTCTCGTTGGTCAGTCGAGCGAACGCGTCAGCAAGACTGACCTGTTCTGCCCGAATAGCGCCTCTGAGCGCGCCCTTCCGGTTAAAAAAGTATCATCCATTGTCTTGAATCGTGGTGGCGCCTGTTGTCATGAGCCGGTACCGTGGCTCTTGAAATGCAGAGCCGAAACCAATTCGGCCGGTTTAGGGAATTGGGCCGAACGCGGCAAATATCCGTGCCGGCCGGGAGGAAACGGACATGGAACCGGACCTGGAAGTTGTCCAGATACGACGCGGGGAGTCCTTCAAGGCGTGGTCGCATGGCTACCCCTTCCATACGGTGCGCTGGCACTTCCATCCAGAATATGAACTGCATCAGGTAATCTTCACCAACGGCCGCTATTTCGTCGGCGACTTCATCGGCGAGTTCGAGCCGGGCAATCTGGTGCTGACGGGGCCGAACCTGCCGCACAATTGGGTCAGCGACATCCCCAAGGACAGCTCGATCCCGCTGCGCGGCCGCATCATTCAGTTTTCCGAAAGTTTCATCGGCGATGCCATGCATGTGCTGCCGGAGCTGGCGGGGCTTGCGGCTCTGCTCGAGGCGTCGCGGCGCGGCGTGCTGTTTTCCAACCGCACCAGCAAGGCGCTGGCGCCATTGATGGAAGAGATGATGCAGGCGCAGGGCGTGCGCCGCATCGAGCTGTTCATGATGATCGCCGGCCTGCTAAGCCGCGCCCAGGAATTCCAGCTGCTGGCCAGCGCCAGCTATCGGCCCGATCCGTCGGGCTACATGACCGCCGGCATGAACAAGGCGCTCGCCTATATCAGGGAGAACCTGACGCAGCTGTTCGACGAGGCGGATCTCGCCGCCATCGCCGGCCAGTCGACCGGGGCCTTCTCGCGCTCGTTTCGCCGCCACACCGGCATGTCGCTGGTGCAGTATGTCAAGCGGCTGCGCATCAATCTCGCCTGCCAGATCCTGATGAGCGACGAGCAGGCCTCGATCACCGACATCTGCTACGAGGTCGGCTTCAACAACCTGTCCAATTTCAACCGGCAGTTCCTGGCGGAGAAGGGCATGCCGCCCTCGCGCTTCAGGCGCCTGCTGGCCGACAACATCAACGCGGGAAAAGCCGCTTAACGGAGGAGCCAGGGAGGAACCAAGGGAGGATTTTTCTTTTGCATGACGGACGTGAGCCGCGTTGAGCGGTTCGTGATGGAGAACGCTTGTCTCGAATTCCTCCGTCGGCGGAGGACGTCGGCGCGGCTCGAAAGTCCAGCGCCGGACCCTGGTACCCCTTCAATTGGGGCGAGGGTGGATGGGTGTCTTCAGACCACCAAAGCAGTCACGACCTTCTTACAACATATCCAGAAACGGAGAAGACCGAATGACCAAACTTTCAATTTCATTGAAGTCCACTGGCAAGTCCGCCGGCATGGCAGCGCTTGCGCTGTCGCTGCTGGCAGGCACCGCCGCTATCGCCAAGGCAGCCGAAGTCACCGACGCCACCGTCGCCTTCCTGATGCCTGACCAGGCCTCGACCCGTTACGAACAGCATGATTATCCCGGCTTCGCCGCCGAGATGAAGAAGCTGTGCCCGGGCTGCAAGGTGCTCTACCAGAACGCCGATGCCGACGCCTCGCGCCAGCAGCAGCAGTTCAACTCGGTGATCTCGCAGGGCGCCAAGGCGATTGTGCTCGACCCCGTCGACTCGACCGCCGCCGCCTCGCTGGTCAAGCTGGCGCAGAGCCAGGGCATCAAGGTCATAGCCTATGACCGGCCAATCCCGACAGCGCCGGCCGACTTCTATGTCTCGTTCAACAATGAAGGCATCGGCAAGGCCATCGCCGATTCGCTGGTCGAGCACCTGAAGGCGCTGAAGGTCGATCCGGCCACCGGCGGCGTTTTACAGATCAACGGTTCGCCGACCGACGCGGCGGCCGGCCTGATCAAGAAGGGCATCCATGCCGGCCTCGACAACAGCGGCTACAAGATCCTGGCCGAATACGACACGCCGGAATGGGCGCCGCCGAAGGCGCAGCAATGGGCCGGCGGCCAGATCACCCGCTTCGGCCCGAAAATCCTCGGCGTGGTTGCCGCCAATGACGGCACCGGTGGCGGCGCCATCGCGGCCTTCAAGGCGGCCGGCGTCGATCCGGTGCCGCCGGTGACCGGCAATGACGCGACGATCGCGGCACTGCAACTGATCATCGCCGGCGACCAGTACAACACCATCTCCAAGCCGAGCGAGATCGTGGCGGCGGCCGCCGCCAACATCGCCATCAAGCTACTTTCTGGCGAGACGCCTAAGGCCGAGATGACGCTGTACGATACGCCCTCGCAGCTGTTCACGCCGGCTGTTGTGACGCAGGAAAACCTGAAGGCCGAGATCATCGACAAGAAGATCAACACCGCGGCCGAGCTCTGCGTCGATCGTTACGCGGAAGGCTGCAAGAAGCTGGGCATCGGGAACTGACCGCGACCCTTGCCCGCTCCGCTGCCTGGCCACCCGCGTGGTGGCCAGGCAGCGCTCATGCGAAATTTTTGAACCGGTTTTGAAAGGCTTCCTGGCATGACCGATACCTCGGACGAACCGGTTCCGGCAGGCGAGCTGGTGCTCAGCCTGCGCGGCGTTTCGAAGAATTTCGGCGCCGTTTCGGCGCTCACCGACATCGATCTCGATGTCCATGCAGGCGAAGTGGTGGCGCTGGTCGGCGACAATGGCGCCGGCAAGTCGACCCTGGTCAAGATCCTGGCCGGCGTGCATCAGCCGAGCTCAGGCACGATCAGTTTTCGCGGCAAGCAGGTGACACTTGCCGATCCGAGTGCCGCGCTGACGCTCGGCATCGCCACCGTGTTCCAGGACCTGGCGCTGTGCGAGAACCTCGACATCGTCGCCAACATCTTCCTTGGCCGCGAACTCAGCCCGCTGCGGCTGGACGAGGTGGCGATGGAAGTGCGCGCCTGGACGCTGCTCAACGAGCTTTCGGCGCGCATCCCGAGTGTCCGCGAAGTGGTCGCTTCACTGTCGGGCGGCCAGCGCCAGACGGTGGCGATCGCGCGCTCGCTGCTGCTCGAACCCAAGCTCATCCTGCTCGACGAGCCGACGGCAGCGCTTGGCGTGGCGCAGACGGCGGAAGTGCTCAATTTGATCGAGCGGGTGCGCGACCGCGGCCTCGGCGTCGTCATCATCAGCCACAACATGGAAGACGTGCGCGCCGTCGCCGACCGCATCGTCGTGCTGCGGCTTGGCCGCAACAACGGCATCTTCTCGCCCGATGCCTCGAACCAGGAACTGGTCAGCGCCATCACCGGCGCCTCGAACAATTCGGTGTCGCGGCGCGCCGAGCGCAGGCAGGCCAGGCAAGACCAGACCCAGGAGCCACGCCCATGAGCCGCGAAGCCGAACAGGCCGCCCCCGTGCCGCCGCAGCTCGACCGCGCCGATGTGCGCGTCAAGCACGAGGCGGGGATCGGCGGCGCCATCCGCCGGTTCTTCGACCGGGTCCGCTCGGGCGATCTCGGCTCGCTGCCAGTGATTGTCGGGCTGGTCATCATCTGGACGGTGTTCGCCAGCATCAACCCGATCTTCCTGTCGAGCAGCAATCTGGTCAATCTGCTGTTCGATTGCTCAACCGTCGGCGTCATCGCGCTCGGCATCGTCTGCGTTCTGATGGTCGGCGAGATCGACCTGTCGGTCGGTTCGATCAGCGGCTTTGCCTCGGCCATGGTCGGCACGCTGTGGGTCAACCAGGGCTGGCCGGTGGCGCTCGCGATTCTGGCCGCTGTTGCCGTCGGCGGCTTCATCGGCGCCCTCTATGCGCTGCTGTTCAACCGGCTCGGCATGCCGAGCTTCGTCTCGACGCTGGCCGGCTTGCTGGCGGTGCTTGGCCTGCAGCTCTACATCCTCGGCTCGACCGGCTCGATCAACCTGCCCTACGGCTCGAACCTGGTGAATTTCGGCCAGTTGCTGATGATGCCCAAACTCGTCTCGTTCGCTCTGGCGGCCGTGCCGGGCATCGTCATGCTGATCACCGGCCTGCGCACCGTCGCGCGCCGCCGCGCCGCGAACCTGTCGGCGCCGTCGACCGGCGGGCTCGTCACGCGCGCGGTGGTGATTACGGTCATTCTCGAGCTCATCGTCTTCTATCTCAATCAGGCGCGCGGCATTCCGTGGATGTTCGGCCTGTTCGTCGGCCTGGTCATATCGATGCACTACGCGCTGACGCGGACCAAATGGGGCCGCTCTATGTCGGCGGTCGGCGGCAACCGCGAGGCGGCGCGGCGCGCCGGCATCAATGTGCGGCTGATCTATTCCAGCGCCTTCGTGCTGTGCTCGATGCTGGCGGCTTTCGGCGGCGTGCTGTCGGCGGCCCGCCTGGCCTCGGCCAGCCAGCAGGCCGGCACGGGCGACGTCAACCTCAACGCCATCGCAGCGGCCGTCATAGGCGGCACCAGCCTGTTCGGCGGCAGGGGCAGCGCCTATTCGGCACTGCTCGGCATCATCGTCATCCAGTCGATCGCCAGCGGCCTGACGCTGCTCGATCTGTCCTCGTCGCTTCGGTACATGATCACCGGCGCCGTGCTTGCCATCGCGGTCATCGTCGACTCGCTGGCACGCCGCTCGCGTGTCTCGCATGGCCGGGCCTGAACCCATCAACAGGAAGCAAGACATGAGCCAAGAACTGTCCGGAAAAGTTGCCGCCGTCACCGGTGCCGCGTCAGGCATCGGCCTCGAATGCGCCAGGCATATGCTGGCGGCCGGCGCCACCGTGGTGCTGGTCGACCGCGCCGAGGCGACGCTGAACAAACTGTGCGCCGAACTCGGCCCCAAAGCGATCCCGCTGGTGATCGACCTGATGCAGCCGGCAAGCGTCGCCACCATGATGCCGCAAATCCTGGAGAAGGCCGGCCAACTCGACATCTTCCATGCCAATGCCGGCGCCTATGTCGGCGGCGAGGTGGCGACCGGCGATCCCGACGTCTGGGATCGCATGCTCAACCTCAACATCAATGCCTGCTTCCGTTCGATCCAGGCGGTGCTGCCGCACATGATCGAACGCAAGACCGGCGACATCATCGTCACCAGTTCGATCGCCGGTCTGGTCCCGGTGGTCTGGGAACCGATCTACACGGCCTCCAAGCACGCCGTGCAGGCCTTCGTCCACACGGTGCGCCGGCAAGTCGCCAAGCACGGCCTGCGCGTCGGCGCCGTGGCGCCCGGCCCGGTGGTGACGGCACTGGTCGACGACTGGCCGAAGGCCAAGCTCGAAGAGGAACTCGCCGCCGGCGGCCTGATGCAGCCACGCGAGGTGGCCGAAGCGGTGATGTTCATGCTGACCCGGCCGCGCAATGTGACGATAAGGGATTTGGTGATTTTGCCGCAGAGCAATGATCTCTAGGGGGAGTAGGGGAGTAGGGCAGTAGGGCAGTAGGGCAGTAGGGCAGTAGGGCAGTAGGGCAGTAGGATTGCTCTGCCGTTCAATGCCCGGGCCCGAGCCAAGCCACCATCTCCTATTCCCGTACTGCCTTACTGCCCTACTCCCCTACTCCCCTACTGCCTTAAACCGAAGGTTTCCCCCAATGTCCCACTTCCTCGGCATCGACGTCGGCACCGGCAGCGCGCGGGCCGGGGTGTTCGACCACACGGGAACCCTGCTTGCCTCGGCCAAACGGGACATCGAGGTCTGGCGCGAGGCCGGCGACATTGTCGAGCAGTCGAGCAACGACATCTGGCGGGCGGTTTGCGCGGCCACGCGTGAAGCGGTCGCGCAATCGGGCGTGGCGCCCGAGGCGATCGCCGGCATCGGCTTCGACGCCACCTGTTCGCTGGTGGTGCTGGGCGAGGGCGGCGTGCCGCTGCCGGTAAGCAAGTCCGCCAATCCGGAACGCAACATCATCGTCTGGATGGATCATCGCGCGGTCGAGCAGACGCGCCGCATCAATCGCAGTGGCGAGGCGGTGTTGAACTACGTCGGCGGCGTCATCTCGCCGGAGATGGAAACGCCGAAACTCCTGTGGCTGGCCGAAAACCTGCCCGCCACTTTCGACGCCGCCTGGCAGTTCATGGACCTCGCCGATTTCCTCACCTGGCGGGCGACCGGCAGCCTTGCCCGTTCGGTCTGCACGGTGACCTGCAAATGGACCTATCTGGCGCATGAGAGCCGCTGGGACGAGACGTATTTCCGCAAGATCGGCCTCGGCGCGCTGGCCGACGAGGCATTCGCGCGCATCGGCACCGAGATCGTGCCGGCCGGTGCCGCACTCGGCGGCGGATTGACCGCGCAGGCAGCAGCAGACCTTGGTCTCAACCCCGGCACCGCGGTGGCGGCCGGACTGATCGACGCGCATGCCGGGGGCGTCGGCACGGTCGGCGCGCGCGGCGATTTCGGCAGCGTGCTGTCGCGCATGGCCTATGTTTTCGGCACCTCGGCCTGCACCATGTCGTCGACCGCCGAGCCGGCCTTCGTCGACGGTGTCTGGGGTCCGTATTTCTCGGCCATGGTGCCGGGCCTGTGGCTGAACGAGGGCGGCCAGTCGGCAGCTGGTGCTGCGATTGATCATCTGGTGCGCATGCATCCTGCAGCCGGCGAAGCGACCGCCAAAGCGCAAGCCGAGGGGCTCAGTCTCAGCGCCTGGCTGTCGCTGCAGGCGCAAAGCCGCAATGGAGCCGCGGCCACGCCGGCCCTGGTCGGCGGCATCCATGTCGTGCCGGAGTTCCTCGGCAACCGCGCGCCCTTCGCCGACCCGGACGCGCGCGCGCTGATCGCCGGGCTCGATCTCGACACCAGCCTCGACAGCCTGGTCGGGCTCTATGTCGCCGGGGTCTGCGGGCTGGGCTACGGCGCGCGCCAGATCGTGCAGGCCGAACATCAGAAAGGCATTGCCGTCGACACCATCGTGGTCAGTGGCGGCGCCGGCCAAAGCCCGCTGGTGCGCCAACTGCTGGCCGACACCACAGGCATGGTGGTGGTGGCCTCGACCTCGCCGGAACCGGTGCTGCTCGGCTCGGCGATGCTGGGCGCGGTCGCCGCCGGTGCCTACAAGGATGTGGCGGCGGCGATGGCCGGCATGTCGGAACTCGGCGAGGTCTATCATCCCGACGCTACGCTGGCCGGCTGGCATGCCAAACGCTTCGCGGCGTTCGAATTGCTGCAGCAGGCGGGCAAGGCCATCCGAGGCTGAAGCGCGCGGCTTCTGTCCGGCTTTGTCAGGAGCGTAGCGAACACCGCTTGGCGGTTTAGCCGGAAGCTGGCAGCTTTGTTCTGTCGTGGACCCTCCAGCAGCACGCGACGAGGGCAGGGCGACAGGACCAGGAGGCCCTAATGGTGGACGAAGCTAAACCGCCGCTACCATTCGCATCGGATGAGGTGCCGTGGACGGAATGGTCCGATGTGCCACGCTTCGGCCTGCGCTACCGGCATTTGTCGCTGGCTGCCCTTGGCGAAAAACACCGTGTCGGCGTGGCAATCGAGGAGCTTCCGGCTGGCAAGCAGTCCTCGCCGGCGCATTACCATATTTTCGAGGAAGAGCATGTCTTCATCCTCGAAGGGGCGCTTACCGCGTATGTCGGCGACGCGGCCTATGCCATGAAGTCCGGCGACTACATCTGCTTTCCCGCCGGTGCCGCGGCGGGGCATTGCCTGATCAATACCAGCGACGCACTGTGCCGCTATGTCATCGTCGGCGAGCGCAACCCGAATGAAGTGGTCGTCTACACCGCCTCCAACAAGGTGCTGGTACGCGCCCTGGGCCGCCGCGCGATCTTCGATCTCGCAGCCATCCGAACTTACTGGGACGGCGAGAACACCGGCCTTACCGCCGGCGATCCGCTGCCGTCGGATGTGACGGCCGGTGTCACCAAACCCCCGGCCGCGCCGATCCCGCCGATCGCCAGCGATGCTGTCGAATGGAAGGTCGAAGGCGAAGGCCCGCGGTTCGGCGGCCGGTCCAGGCACCTGACTTATGCCGCGCTGGGACGCTCCGACTATCATGTCGGCATGCTGATCGAAGCGCCGGCGCCCGGCATGCGCCTGGCGCCCCGGCACTATCACATGCTGGAAGAGGAGCATGCGCTGATCCTGGAAGGGGAGGTGACGCTGCTGCTTGGCGAGGAGCGCCACGAAATGAAAGCCGGCGACTATGTCTGCTTTCCGGCCGGCCTGGCGGTCGGGCATTCCTTCCTCAACAGCGGCACGGGGCCGTGCCGCTACCTGATGATCGGCGAGAAAAATCCCAACGAGGTCTGCGTCTATCCAGATTCCAACAAGATGGCGGTCGACGCCTTGCGCCGGCGCGACGGCATTTTCGACATGGGAGCGGTGAGGCGGTACTGGGACGGCGAAGAGATGGAGTAGCCCCCGGCTTCACAGCTCCTTCTCCGCCAACTCCCTGAATTCGTCGGGAACCGAGCGCGCCGCCTCCAGCGCCACCGTGCCGTAGCCGACCGCCTGTTTGCCAAAGCGCTCGCGGATCTTGTCGATGGCGCGGTCGGCGTCGAAGCGTGCTAGGCCCTTCTTCGTGCCGGGCCGGCGCCTCTCGTCGGCGAGGCCAAGCGGCAGGTCGAGCTGTAACTCGAAGCTTTCCTCAAGATGCGAGACCGAGATCGCCAGCAGCGAGATCGTTTTCTCCTGTGGATTGTCGGCAAGCAGGCCGCGCACCAGATCGCCGGCGATCTCGGCCAGCATCGCGGTCGCCGAGATCGGCTGGTCAAGCGTGATCGAACGGGTGACGGCGCGGAGATCGGCAAAGCGCACGCGTACCGTCACCGTGCGGCCGGGCCTTGCCTTGGCGCGCAGCCGGCTGGCGACGCGGTCGGCCAGATGCAGCAGTGTCGGCACGATGACCCGTGCCATAGCCGGCTTCTGGCCAAGCGCCGATTGGGCGCCGGCCGAATGCGCGCGGCGCTTCGTCTCCAGCTTTCGCGGGTCGCGGTTCCAGGACAGGGCGGCGAGCTTTTCGCCGGCGGCGGGACCGAGCAGGCGCGTCAGCGCGCCGCCATGCGTCCTGGCCAGTTGACCGATGGTCTCGACGCCGATCTCGGCCAGCCGCGCCCTGGTCGCCGGGCCGACGCCCCACATCAGTCCGACCGGCAGATCATGCAGGAAGGCGAGTTCGGTGCCGGGTTCGACGACCACCAGCCCGTCGGGTTTGGCGACCTGCGAGGCGATCTTGGCCAGATGCTTGGTGCGCGCCACGCCGATCGAGATCGGCAGGCCGAGTTCGGCCCGTACGCGGCGGCGGATGGTTGTCGCGATCTCCTGCGGCGAGCCGAACAGATGCGTGCAGCCGGCGACGTCGGCAAACGCCTCGTCGATGGAAATGCGCTCGACCACAGGCGTAAAATCGTCGAGCACCTTGATCGCCGCATCGCCCAGCCGCTGGTAATGGCTGAAATTGCCGCCGACGAAGATCAAATGCGGGCAGAGTTCGCGCGCCTTGCGCCCCGGCATGCCGCCACGCACGCCGAAGGCGCGCGCCTCATAGGAAGCGGCGAGCACGACGCCGCCGCCCACCGCGATCGGCTTGCCGCGCAGCGGCGGATCGAGCAACTGCTCGACAGAGGCGTAGAAAGCGTCGAGATCGGCATGCAGGATGGTGGCTGTCGTTTCCATCGACCGCACATCCGCAGTTGCTGATAGAATAGAACAAATAAAGAACAAAGATGGATGGTTGTCAAGCGAAGAGCGATTGGGTGCGGCAACAGCCATGCCGGTTCGGCTTGAACGCAACCGCCTAGACACTATGCTCCGTTCGCAGCGCCGCTTTCATCTTTTCCAGCGCTGCTTCGCCGCCTGCCGCCAACTGGTTGGCAATCCTGGCCAATCTCTCGTCGGCCTTGCGGTGCCTGCTGCCCCAGGCGCCGAGCGTCGCCAGCACCGGCAATAGGTCGATGCCTGCTTCGGTCAGCCGGTAGACCGTTCTCAAGCCATGCGTCGGGTCGTCGCTTCTGGTGAGGATGCCTTCGTCCTGAAGCGTTTGCAGTCGCTCGGCCAGCGTGCGCGAGGAGATGCCTTCGTCGGATTGCAGGAATTCGCGAAAGTGCTTTTTCCCGGCGAAGACCATGTCGCGGATGATGAGCAGCGTCCAGCGGTCGCCGATGAGTTCGAGCGACAGGTTGATCGGGCAGTCGGATTTTTCGCGCGTCGCCATCTATGGTTCCATTTCTAAATCACTTTACTATTGACATCGTTTTGGCCTTGCGTCAACAGTTCCAAATGTAAACTGTTTTGCGATAGCCGTGAGGAGAATGACGGTGAAAAAGCTGGTCCTGCAGATGCAGATGTCGGTCGACGGCTTTGTCGGCGCCACCGAGGACCATTCCTGGCAGCTCTGGGAGTGGGGTGACGAGAGCGCCTGGGACGATGAGCTGAAGCAGGACTTCAACGCTGTCTTCACAGGCGTCGATACCATCCTGCTCAGCCGCAAGATGGCGCAGGAGGGCTATCTCACCCATTGGGGCAATGCCGCCAAGAAGTTTCCGCACGATCCGTTCTACGCCTTTGCGCAACGCATCGTCGACGCCCGCAAGGTGGTGCTCAGTGATAAGCTCAAGCAATCGGCCGGGGAGCCGGCCTGGGAGCGCACGAGCGTGGCCAGCGGCGACCTGCCGCGCGAAGTCAATGCGCTGAAAGCGGGCGAGGGCGGCGACATGGCCGTGTTCGGCGGCGCCGGTTTCGCGTCGGCGCTGATTGCGGCCGGGCTGGTCGACGAGTTTCAGCTTTTCATCAACCCGGCGGTGCTGGGTGCGGGCCGCCGGATTTTTGATCAGGGCGGTTTTAGAAACCTGCGGCTGCTCGGCTCGAAGACCTATGACTGTGGCATGGTGGTCAGTCGCTATGCACCGGCGGGGTGAGGGGGACCTCCATCTTCTCCCTGCTCACTTCGCATCGTGAAAAATAATCCCGACCGTGTGGCGCATGCCTGAGCGCAGCCGGCTGACGCCATGACGCAGGTTGACGCGGTAATTGCCTTTGGTGCCCTGCACCGGCCGGTTGTGGACGGCAAAGACAACGGCGTCGCCCTGGCGCAGCGGCACCACCTCGACCCGGCTCTGCATGCGCGGCCGCTGCTCGGTCAGCGCGAACTCACCGCCGGTGAAATCCTGGCCCGGCTCGGAGAGCAGGATCGCCACCTGCAGCGGAAAGGCGAGGTCGCCATAGAGATCCTGGTGCAGGCAGTTGAAGTCGCCAGGCACATATTGCAGCAGCAGCGGCGTCGGCCGCGTCTGGCCGGCGGCATGACACTGATCGAGAAACGCGGCATGCGTCGCGGGATAACGCATAGCCTGCCCCATCCGCTCGTTCCACCGATTGGCGACCTCGGCCAGCCTGGGATAGAGCGCGCTGCGCAGGCCGCCGAGCAGGTCCGGCAAGGGATAGCGGAAATAGCGGTACTCACCCTTGCCGAAGCCGTGCCTGGCCATATGGATGTGGCTGCGGAAATGCTCTTCTTTGGGATAGAGGCCGGCGATCTCCCGGCATTCTTCGGGCGAGAGCAATTTCTCGATCACCGCGCAGCCGAAACCGTCGAGTTCGGCGGCAAGGGCGGGCCAGTCGTAACCCGCGACACGCGTCCGAGCAGCTTCAACCGCCGATGCGGCAACCCTGGCATGGGCATTCATATCGTAGCCTCCTTGTCGATCAGAGCGCGCTTGCGCTCGACGCCCCAGCGGTAGCCCGACAGCGTGCCGTCGGCGCGGACAACACGGTGGCAGGGAATGCCCAGCGCAATCGCGTTGGCCGCACAGGCCGTCGCCACGGCACGGGCGCCGTCCGGCTGGCCGAGGCGCTGGGCCAGCGCGGCGTAGGTGATGGTGGCGCCGCACGGGATGCCTCGGAGCGCCTCCCACACGCGCTGCTGGAATGGCGTGCCGCGGCGCAGGTCGAGCGGCAGGTCGAGGCCGACGCCAGGCATTTCGATGAAGCGCGCGATTGCCGCGAGATCGTCGCGCAAGGTGGCCCCGTCTTCGACCAGTAGCTTGCCCGGGAAGCGATGGCCAAGATCCCGCTCCAGTGTGTCGGCGTCCGAGCCGATCAGGATGGCGCAGACGCCGATAGCGCTGCGTGCCGCCAGGATTTTACCGATCGGGGATTCGCCGATGGCGTAGGTTATGATATCGAGGGCGGCGAGCTTGGTGACCGTCGCCGGAATATTGGTTTGTACGAGGTTCATTGCCTTCACTCCTTTGTCTGTGCCTGAACCCTAGCCACGTGCTGATTGGCGCTCACTCCGATGCTTGCTTTCAAATTCGAATCTCCAAGGCAGGTGCTCTACGGCGCCGTAGAGCGCTGATTTGGATCATTGGCACTTCGCCTGAGGACGTCATGCGACACGGGTGACGGAAATTTCGCCCAGCACGAACACTTCGCCTGATGACAGGCGCAACTCAACCTCGCCGGTTGCGGTGCGGCTCCATTCGGCTTTGCCATCATCGACCATCTGGCCGATGGCGGTCATCACCCATGATTTCGCGTCAGGGGCGCGGCGGCTGCCGGCAGCTTGGGTCTGGATGTTCGCATCGGTGGTGGGAGACCTTGCCATCGCGCGCATTGCCGGTCCTCGTCAGGCCCGTACCGACCGGTTGGCATTGTCGGACGCTGCCTCGCGGTCGAGCAGCGCGCGCTTGCGCTCCGCGCCCCAGGCGTAGCCGGAAAGTGCGCCGTCCTTGCGGATGACGCGGTGGCAGGGAATGGCGACGGCAAGATTGTTGGCGGCGCAGGCGGCGGCGATGGCGCGGGCCGCCTTAGGTGCGCCTATGCGATGCGCGATCTCGGCATAGGAAACCGTTTGGCCGGCGGGGATGGCGCGCAAGGCCTGCCAGACGCGCTGCTGGAACGCCGTGCCGCGGACGTCGAGCGGCAGGTCGAGGCCGAGCGCCGGAGCCTCGACGAAACCGACGACGCGGGCGACCAGCGCCTCGTAGTCGCGGTCGCCACCGATCAGCCGTGCCCTGGGGAAACGGTCCTGCAGGTCGCGCACCAGCGCGTCGGGATCGTCGCCGAGCAGGATCGAGGCGACGCCCTTTTGGCTGGACGCGACCAGGATGGTGCCGAGCGAGGTCTCGCCAACGGCGAAGCGGATCTCTTCATGGGAGCCGCCGGCGCGATAGCGCGTCGGCGTCATGCCGAGCATACCAATGGATTTCTCATAGAAACGCCCGCTCGAATTGAAACCGGCATCGTAGATCGCAGCCGTCACGCTGGTGCCGTCTTCCAGGCCCTGGCGGACCCTGGCGGCGCGGTGTGCGGCGGCATAGTCCTTCGGCGTCAATCCGGTGACCGCCTTGAAGATGCGGTGGAAATAACCGGCGCTGCGGCCGGCGGCATCAGCCAATTCAGCGAGCGAGGGTTCTTCCTCGCTCTGCTCGATCCTGCGGCAGGCAGCGGCGACCATCGCCGCGTTGCCGGCCTCGAGCGACGGGCCATGTGGATCGCAGCGCCGGCACGGGCGAAAACCGGTCGCCCTGGCCTGGTCCAGCGTGTCGTGCAACTGCACATTTTTCGGATTGGCGCGCCGAGACGGACAGGAAGGCCGGCAATAGACGCCCGTCGTCGCCACCGAATACCAGAATGCGCCGTCAGCGGATTTGTCGCGCGCGACGATGCGCGCCCAGCGCGGATCGTCGGTGATTTGCAGCGGCGCGGACTTCAGATTCTTGGCCAGGGTGATGAACATGACCGCATTGAAGCCACCACAAGCCGGCCCCGCCACCCGTTTCCTGACAAGTGCCTGGAGAACCTCACTTGCCTTTCCCAATTTGGGAAAATCCTCTTGTTCCCAATTTGGGAATTTGCTATATCAGGTCATGCAGATAATTGCCAAGAAGGCGCTGAAGGATTTTTGGGCAAAACACAATCAGGCCGAAGCTCCTTTGACGGCTTGGTATGTGGCTGTCGGGAATGCTGATTGGAAGACCCCGGCTGACGTCAAGTATGCGTTTGGAGCGACAGTTGATTTCGTAGGTGACAATCGCATCATTTTCGACATTAGCGGCAACAAGTATCGTTTGATTGTCCACGTCGCCTACAAGTTTCACCGCGTTCTGATCAAATTCGTCGGCACGCACAAAGAGTATGACAAGATTGATCCGGAGAAGGTGTGATGGAAAACATTCGACCCATTAAGACCGAAGCCGATTACGATTGGGCGATCGCCGAAATCACTAAATATTTCGAAAATGAGCCGGAGGTCGGCTCTCTCGATGGTGACCGGTTCGACGTTCTCGCAACCCTGATCGAGGCTTATGAGGATAAGCACTACCCGATTGAAGCACCGGATCCCGTTGAAGCCATTCATTCGCACATGGAACTGTTCAACCTGTCGCGGAAGGCGCTGGCCGAGGTGATCGGATCATCACCCCGGGCGACCGAGGTGTTGAACAAAAAGCGCGCACTCACCCTGGATATGGTCTTCAAACTGAACAAGGAATGGAAAATTCCCGCCGAAGTCCTCGTGCAACCCTATCACCTTGCAAATGACAGGGGCCGCAGGCGCGCCTAACATGCACCGATTCTCCTAAGCCGCGCGTTTGGGCTCCACCGCGAACGGGCTGAGGCCGAGCCAGGTCTGCATCTTCCTGCCGATGGCCTGGTCGCCGGTCAGGGCAACCCTGGCGCCGGCCTTCTCGACGGTCAGCACTCCCATCCAGATCGCCGTCATCGTGTGCAGGTCGGTCGAGACGTAGAGATCGACATCGAAGCCCGGATCGTACCAGCACAGATCGACCTCACCGTGCTTCTCGACGATCAGCCACCACGACCGTTTGGACGCCGGGAGATCCTGATACAGGAATTGTATCACCGTGCGCCCTTCAGGCAGCGGCGAGGGGTTTAGATTGCGCCGCATGTCCCACATCAGCAACGACGGATCGAGGTTCTTCAGCGACAGCCGGGATTCGACCCATTTCTGCCCCCAGAAGCCCATTGCCTCGACGACAGGACGCAAATCCCGGCCGGCTTCCGTCAGCCGATATTCGAAGATGCCTTTTTCGCCCGGCACTTCCTTGCGCTCGACGATCCCGGCGATCTCAAGTTCCTTCAGCCGTTGCGACAGAAGGGTCGGCGACATTTTGGGGACGCCGCGGCGAAGATCATTGAAGCGGGTCGAGCCGGCCACCAGTTCACGCATCAGCACCATGGTCCAGCGGGTGCACAGCACCTCAGCGGCCATCGATAGCGGACAGAATTGTTTGTATCCGTGCTGGCTCATGATTGGTGCCTCTCCCTCAAACCTGACCGAATATTAGGCCTTCATGAATGAAGCGGCCAGTACGGAAACTGTACTGCCCCGGTACAGATCGCGGACTGGTTGGCGAGGGTCCTGCCATGCGAGCCTTTTGGCCGGTTGCACGGGATACGCCTGTGCACCGCAACCAGGAGACCACCATGACCGCCTACGTTATCGCAGACATCAAGATAAACGACCCGCAGTGGGTGCCGGCTTACGCCGCCTCGGTGCACGATCTCGTCCACAAGCATGGCGGCAGATATCTGTCGCGCAGCGGCAATGTGAAAACGCTTGAAGGCAAGCCGCTCGATACCACGCTGATCGCGCTGATGGCGTTCCCGTCGGAAGCGGCGGCGCGCGCCTTCACCACCGATCCTGCCTACGCGCCCTTCGTCTCGGCCCGTCAGGACGGCAGCGACAGCCGTTTCCAGATGATCGACAACACCGATCTGGCCGGAACGATCCCGTATCTGCCGAAGGGATGATCCTTTTCGGTAGCCGTTACATCAATTTCGGGATCTCCAAGCAACAACAGCCACAGCGCTTGCCTGCCGGGCCTCCGTATTTTCGGCGGCCGGCCAGCTGTGCTTTTTCAAGAAGAATGGAATGAAGATGATATCAAACTTTCGCAGCGGACTTCTTATGGCGGGGACCATGCTGGCAATCTGCACCACCCTCGCGCAGGCGCATCAGGAGCCGGCTGAAGCTGCCTCCGGCCCGCTGGCCGACAAGGTGCGGGCTGTCAACAGCCGGTTTGTCGACGTCAAGGCAGCGGTATCAGAGGGCTATGCGCCTATTCCTTGTGCCAGCGGCATCACCGGCGGCGCCATGGGCATCCACTATGTCAACGGCCAGTATCTGAAGGACGACAAGATCGACATCGCCCGTCCCGAAGCTGTGATGTACGAGCCGATGGCCGATGGCACGCTGAAGCTGGTGGCGGTCGAGTACATCACTTCGAAAGGACCGGCATCGTTGGACGGCCAGCTGTTCAATTTCAACAGCGCCCCCAACCGCTATGGCCTGGGTGAATTCTACGAGCTGCATGTCTGGGCCTGGAAAGGGAACCCGACAGGCACGTTCGCCGACATGAATCCGAAAGTGTCATGCGAGCACGCAATGGCGCCGAGCCAATAAGCAATGAGGCCAGGCGGCATTGACGCCGCCTGGCCCGAACGATCGTTTTGCCTGATCGCCTCAGGCGGTCTTGATCAGACCGAGCTGGGTGAGGGCGGTGACGCCGTCATCGAGGCCGATTTCCTCGACGATCCTGCCGTCAACCACCTTCAGCACCGTGGTGCCGGTGAAGCGCATGGTGCGGCCGGTGGCGGCCGGCAGCGAACCGACGAGGAAGTCGCCGAAGGCTGGGCCGGTATGCGTGCCGCCGCCCTCCCACTGGCCGACGACATAGTCGCCCTCGGCAATCAGGTCGGCGGTGGCCCAGAAGTTGAGGTCCGGGAAGGCGGCGCGGAAGTCGGCCATGAAGGCCTTGATGTCGTCGCGGCCGCGGCGCGGCTCGTGCAGCGAATATTTCAGCAGCATGTCGGGTGCCGCGATCTCGTCGACGACCGACAGATCGCAACGTTCACCCCAGAAGTGGGTGAACCATCTGACGACGACGGCCTTGTTGTCTTCTTGCTTGGTCATTGGAAGGTCCTTGTTGTTGTCGTGCATGGGATCATCGGCGCCGCCGATGATCCAGGGGTCACCGGCTTGCGCCGCTGACCTGGGCAGCAGTAGGACGATCCGCCAGACACAAAACTCCGGTTCCTGCCGGCCAATCGAAAAGGCGGGTTCGGCGCCGGGCAGGGCCGCCTGGGCCGGAACCCGTTCCGCTGAGCCCAAGCATGGCTGCCCCGCCTCAGCTAGACCCTGGAAATCGGATGGCCACGGGAGAAGGCGATGGCAATGAAGAAGACCTATGAAAAGCCGAGGCTCGAGAAGCGCGAAAGACTGTCCGGCGTGACGGCGGGCAATGTCGTGTCGTCGACCTGGGGAAATTGACGGCTGCCTGGAGTAGTTCGGTACGGCCTTGATGAACAGGGGCTCCCAATCAGACGTCGACACTCCGCCCGCGCGGTAACTGTTTCTTCTCTGGTTTTGCCGCAGATTGCGCCGCGGTGGAGCAGGCGAAGCAGACGATGGCGCGTCAGGGTAAGAAAAGTCGCAATGGAACGTTCTGGGCAAAAGCCCTGGAGCGCGCGCATCTTGGCGTCTGGGACTGGGATCTTGTGACCGGCGACTGCTTTTATTCCGCGACCTGGGCGCGGATGCTAGGCTACGATGAGAGCGAATTGGCCAACACCAGCGACCTTTGGCTGCAACTGACCCATCCCGACGACCGCGAGCGGGCGCTGGCCAGCGGCGACCGCCACATTGCCGGCCTGACCGACGCCATCGAGACCGAATTGCGGCTGAAGCACAAGCAGGGACATTGGGTATGGGTGCTCGATCGCGGCGGCGTCGTCGAGCGCGACGCGATGGGAAAGCCGCTCAGGCTGATGGGTGTGCAGACCGACATCTCCAAGCAGAAGGCCGCCGAGGCCGAACTCGAGCAGGTCAATGTGCGGTTTCGCCTGGCGCTCGCCGCCAGCGGCACCGGCATCTGGCACCACGACCTCGCGGGCGGCAAAAGTTATTGGGACCAACGCACCAGGGAGATTTTCGGGCTCGTCTCCGACACCGCCGAAGTCGAGCGCGACCACTGGTTCGGCTATCTGCATCCGGACGACAAGGAGGCCGCGTCGCGCGCGCATCTGGTGCCGCTCGAAACGGACAAGGTCACCGCCGTGCAATACCGCATCGTGCGGCGCGACGGAGAGGTCCGGCACATAGAATCCCTGCTGCGTTTCATCGCCGACCCGCAAATCCGGGACCGCCGGCTGGCGGGGCAGATCCTGGGCACGGTGCGCGATATCACCGAAGACAAGCAGCGCGAGCAGGAGCTTGCCTATGCGGCCCGCCATGACGCGCTCACCGGTCTCTTGAACCGCGCCGCGTTCGACCGGCTGCTGGCCGATCATATCGCGGCCGCGCAGTTGCTGCCGCTTTCCGTGTTCTATGTCGATCTCGACTACTTCAAGGCGCTCAACGATTTTGCCGGCCACGCGGCCGGCGACCTGGCACTGAAAAGCGTTGCGCAAGGCATTCTGGGCTGCCTTCCCGCGACGGCGCATGCCGCGCGCCTGGGCGGTGACGAGTTCGCGCTGCTGATGCCCAATTGCGATGCGGCGCAGGCCGGGCGGCTGGCCGACGCGGTACTTGCCGCGGTTCGCGATGCCGAACTTGGATCGACGGCCACGTCGCGCAAGCTGGCGGCCTCGATCGGTATCGCTTTCGTCGATGACGCCGACACGACGGTGGCCGACGCGCTGGCCTGTGCCGACGACGCCTGCTATGCGGCCAAGGCCGCCGGGCGAAACCGATTTGCCGTCTTCTCCACCGATACGGCATCGGGTTCGGGTGGCCTCAACGCGGCGCGCATCGTCGCCGATACCGTCGATGCCATGGAAGACGGCAGGCTGAAGCTGTTTGGCCAGGAAATCCATCTTCTGGGCCGTCCCTGGCAGGAAAGCCGTCATGTCGAAGTCTTGGCCAGGCTCGCCGCACGCAACGGCCGGCTGGTGCCACCCGGCGAGTTCATTCCGGTGGCCGAGCGGTTCGGCATCGCGTCGCGGCTCGACCGCTGGATCATCCGCACCGCGCTGTCGCGGCATGGTGCCGCCTTGCGTTCGGGGGCGCTGACGCTTGGCTTCAATCTGTCGGCGCAGACGCTGAGCGATCCGCAGCTTTGGGACTTCGTCGACAGCGTCATAGAAGAAACCGGGGCGCCGCATTCGGGCATCGGCTTCGAGATCACCGAAACCGCCGCCGTCACCAATTTCGATGCCGCCGAACAGTTCGTGCGCAAGGCGCGCGAGCGGCGTTGCCGGGTCGGCCTCGATGATTTCGGAGCCGGCATGAGCTCGTTCGAATATCTCCGGCGGTTCCCCGTCGACACGATCAAGATCGACGGTTCCTTCATCGAGCACATCACGCAAAGCCGCTTCGACCGCGAGATCGTGCTGGCCATCACCAGCATTGCCCGTAGCCTCGGCTGCGACGTGGTCGGTGAGAAGATCGAACGGCAGGACACGCTGGCCATGTTGAGCGACATGGGGGTCGCCTTCGGCCAGGGATTTTTGCTGCACCGGCCGGAGCCGCTCGAGCGAATTGTCGCGCGCGCAACCAAGGGAGCGACGGCCCGCAAGGCATCGTGATCCGGGTGCGGCGAGTTTCAGGCCAGGCCGGACTGGCCTGAAACTCGACACTTTCTATCCGGTTCGCCGCGCCGTCGATTGCGGGAACTCCAGCACTCCAGCCTCGGGTCGCCTGTGCTGCGCCTCCGTCACCGCTTCGATCAACAGATCGAGCGCGTCACAGGCGGCACGGCTCGTCTCGTCATTGCCCTGCAGATAATGATAGGCGCGTTCGAGGTGGATGCGGGCGGCTGAAAAATCGCTGGTCAATGGTCCCTCCATGATCCCGCCCTAAAAAGAGCTTGCCGGAGACGAGGGAACGCCGGGTAAATATCCACAAGCGGCTTTTATTCAAATGCCGCCGAATGTTGTGAGCAGACGCGCGGCGTTGAAGCTGCCGATCTCCCCTACGAGGGGGAGATTGGCAGTTTCAACGCCGCACAGCTACACTGCGGCCCCTTGCGCAAGGTGACATCGATGATCGTCCAGGCCTGCATCAACGGCGCGCGTCCGCGCGATTTCCACCCGAAGCTGCCGCTGACTGCCGAGGCAATGGCCAGCGATGCGGCAGCCTGCGTCGCCGCTGGAGCGGCCGAACTGCATATCCATCCGCGCGGCACCGACGGACGCGAAAGCCTGGCAGCCGTCGACGCCACGGTGCTGGCGGTGCGCCGGACCTGCCCGGGAACACTGGTTGGCGTGTCGACCGGCGCCTGGACCGAGAACGACGTCGAGCGGACCCGAGCGGCGATCGCCGGCTGGCGAGACCTGCCTGACTATGCTTCGGTCAACCTGTCCGAACCGGATGCGCCCGCCGTGATGGAGTTGCTGCGCCAGCGTGGTGTAGGCATCGAGGCGGGGCTAGCCGTCGTCGCCGATGCCGAGCGCTTCGTAGCGCTTCCTGGCCACAACCAGGTGCTGCGCATTCTGATCGAGATCGATATCCCCGACCTGTCCGCTGCACTCGATGAAGCGCATGGCATCGCCGCCGTACTCGAGCGCGCCGGGGTAGGGCGGCCGATCCTGCTGCATGGCGTCGACACGACTGTCTGGCCCCTCGTCGAGCTTGCGCATCGCCAGCGCTGGTCGACACGGGTCGGTCTGGAAGACGGCAAGACGCTCGCCGATGGCAAGACAGCCAAGGACAATGCGGAAATCGTCGCTGCCGCCGTGGCGATCTTTCGCGGTGCGCCCGTCGTTGCCTCATAGGCAAGCGGCTTGACGTCTCCGTGCGTGCGAAGGTCTCACGACAAAGGTCGTCGCTCTCCGGCATCCAGCAACCATTGCCGCACGGCTTGCGTCGGCTCGGGGTGGCGCTGTTTTCTCGGCATCACGACATAAAAATCCTGCGTGCCGCGCATTTCGCCGCTGACGGGCTGAACCAGACGGCCGGCGGCGAGGTCGGCGGCGACGAGAAAGCGGCTGGCCAGCGCAATGCCCTGGCCGGCCACCGCCGCGTCGATGGCGAGGCCGGTCTGGTTGAAGCGCATGCGTTTGAGTTCGGTCGTCATCTTCAGGCCGACGGCCTTTTCCATGAATTCCGGCCACAGATTGTGGGCATCGTGCAGCAGTACGTGGTGCTGGATTTCGGAGGCCGCGATCTCGATCGCGCCGGCCGGCAGCAGGGCCGGGCTGCACACGGCGACGATCTGCTGGGGAAACAGCAGGTCGACGACCAGCCCGGCGCCGAAGGGTGGGCGGCCCTGCCTGACCGCGATGTCGACGCCATCGGCCTGGAAGCTCGACAGGCTTTCGCTGGCCAGTACGCGCAGGTCGACCAGCGGGTGGTGCGCGACGAAGTCGTGCAGTCTCGGGATAAGCCATTTGGTGGCGAAGCTCGGCGTCACGCTGATCGTCAGCCGCGCCGGCTCGGGACGAAGCAGCAGCGTCGCCTCCGAGATCAGGTCGAAGGCGCGGCGGATGTTGGGGACATAGGCGCGGCCCTCATCGGTCAGCGCCAGGCCGCGCGGCAGCCGCTCGAACAGCTTCGTGCCGAGATCGGCCTCCAGCCCGCGAATGTGCTGGGCGACCGCCCCTTGCGTGACGTTGAGCTCTTCGGCCGCGATGCGGAAGTTGAGATGACGCGCCGAGGCTTCGAAGGCGCGCAGCGCATTCAACGGCGGCAAGCTGAGGAAGGTTTCGGGCATGCAGTAGTTTTTCTACAGGTTGATTTCAGGCATTCTGGTTCGAACCGACGGGGAAAACCAGCTATATCGACGCTCAACTCCCGAAAACACCGCTTGCGGTGCCCGCAAACCCTGAGAGGAAAATCCGATGAGTGTAGAAAAAGTAGCTGTGGTGGTGGCCGGCGGCAGCGGCATGGGGGCGGCGGCGGCCAAGCGGCTGGCGGCGGACGGCTTCAAGATTGCCATTCTTTCCTCTTCGGGCAAGGGCGAGGCGCTGGCCAAGGAGCTTGGCGGGCTCGGCGTCACCGGCTCCAACCAGTCGAACGACGATCTGCAGCGCCTCGTCGACCTGACGCTGGAGCGCTATGGCCGCATCGACGTGCTGGTCAACAGCGGCGGCCACGGGCCGCGTGCGCCGATCCTCGAGATCACCGACGAGCAATGGCACACCGGCATGGACGTCTACCTCCTCAACGTCATCCGGCCGGTGCGCATCGTGGCGCCGCAGATGGTCAAGCAGAAGGGTGGGGCCATCATCAACATCTCGACGGCCTGGGTGGTCGAGCCGAGCCCGATGTTCCCGACGTCCGCCGTGTTCCGCGCCGGCGTTGCCGCCTACACCAAGATCTTCGCCAACACCTATGCCGCCGACAATGTGCGCATGAACAATGTGCTGCCCGGCTGGATCGACAGCCTGCCGGCCACCGAAGAACGCCGCGACAGCGTGCCGATGCAGCGCTACGGCACTTCGGAAGAGGTCGCCGCGACCATCGCCTTCCTGGCGTCGGAGGGCGCCGGCTACATCACCGGCCAGAACATCCGGGTCGACGGCGGCATTATACGCGCTATTTGAGGGCGTCGGCCGGGAGGGGATTCCGGCATCTCACCCCAAGGAGCAAATAATGCGGCTTTTGATACTCGGCACCGGCTGGATGGCGCAGGAACATGCCCGGCGCTTCAGCGCCATCGAGGGCGTCGACATTGTCGGCGCAGTCGATGTCGATCCGGCGCGGGTTGGCGAGTTCGCCGACAGCTTTGACATTCCCAACCGCTTTACCGGGCTGGAGGAGGCGCTGGCATGGGGCGAGTTCGACGCGGTGGCCAATGTCACGCCCGACCGCATCCACCACCCGACCACCATGGCGCTGATCGCCGCCGGCAAGCCGGTGCTGTGCGAAAAGCCGCTGGCCGAAAACTTCGGCAAGGCGACCGAGATGGCCGATGCCGCCGAGGCCGCCGGCATCGTCAACATGGTGAACCTCACCTATCGCAATGTGGCCGCGCTGCAGAAAGCGCGCCAGATGGTGCAAGCGGGCGAGATCGGCACGGTCAGGCATGTCGAGGCGTCCTACCTGCAAAGCTGGCTGGTGTCGAAATTCTGGGGCGACTGGCGCACCGATCCGAAATGGCTGTGGCGGCTGTCGCGCGGCCACGGTTCCAATGGCGTGCTCGGCGATGTCGGCATCCACATCCTCGATTTCGCCAGCTATGGCGCAGCCGTCGACATCGACCATGTCTTCTGCCGGCTGCGCGCCTTCGACAAGGCGCCCGGCAACCGCATCGGCGACTACGGACTCGACGCCAATGACAGCTTCGCCATGACGCTGGATTTTTCCAACGGCGCCTTCGGCGTGGTGCATGCCAGCCGCTGGGCAACAGGCCATCTCAACGAACTGCGTCTGCGCATCTATGGCGAGAAGGGCGGCATCGAAGTGGTGCACAATCTCGACGGTTCGACGCTCAAGGCATGCGTGGGGGAGAATGTCGAGAACGCCATATGGGAAGAGCTCGACCCCGGCACGGTGGAGACCAACTACCAGCGTTTCACTGACGCGGTGCGCACGGGCGTGCAGGCCGAACCGTCCTTCCGCCATGCGGCCGAATTGCAGAAGGTGCTGGATCTGGCCGTGGTGTCGGACGAGAAGCGGGCCGAGCTGAGAGCGAACGCGGAAACGCGGTGAGGGCTCGCACCTCGCGCCCATACCGCAGTAGCTGGAAGGGGCCGAGTTCTGTCAGACTCCCCTCTGGCCTGCCGGCCATCTCCCTCGCAAGGGGGGAGATCGGCAGCTTCAATTGCTGCGCCTGGTAAGTCATCAGTGCCCGCCTCCTGATCCGTGTCAGGTGGCTTCAGGGGCCGGTCACGAGCGAAAAAACCAGTTTCTGCAAATTGCCGCCATTGCCGAATTCTATACGGTCGAAGTCGCGGCTTGCCTGCACCCGCGCCTTCGAGATCGCGTCGAGCCGCTTGACCACCTCGGCCCTGGTCTTGCTGCATTTGGGATCGTCGGCGACGGTCAGGCCGTCCGTCGCGGCTTGGATGTCGTGGACCATCTGGACCATGCTGGCGCCATGCACCTTCTCATGGGCGGCGACGCCGGCGATGAAGGTGTCCCAGTTCTTCTGGACGGCGGGCGGGAGGGAGCGGGAGGGTTTCGGCAAAGTGTAGGTGACGATCAGCTTCGGCCGCCCGGCCGTCAGCACGCAGTCCTTGCCGCTGGGCTTGTAATCCCTTAGCCCCCAGGTCAGCTTGAAATTGGTGTAGGCGATGGCGCGGGCAATGCCGAGCTTTGGCCCTTTCTCGCCGATCGAGCGGTAGAGTTCGGCGCCGGACTGGCCCGAGATCGCGTAGGGCTCGATCTTCTCGACCGGCTTCCACTCGGCATGAGCGGTGAGCGGCAAGGCCAGCAGGGCGGCAAAGGACAGACACAGGCGAATGCAGGCTCTCAATCCAACTCTCCGCGAAACAGGACCGGCTGCCGCAAGGGGCAATGCCATCGGATCGCTTTTTCCTATATGCTTGCGACGGGCGCTGCAAATGCCCTGAAGGCAGTTGGGGGAGCCATGAGAGTTGCACATCTCGTCGTCGCCGGTGCGGTAGCGGTCCTGCAGGCCGCGCAACCGGCGTTTGCCGCGTCGTGCGGCGGCTGGAGCGCCAGGATGGAGGAAGACGAGGGCGGCAGCGTGCTGACGGCCTCGGTCTGCGGCGGGCCGAAAGGCGATGCGTATCTGATGCTGACCTGTTTCGACACGCCGGTGCTGAGCTACGATCTCGGCGCCAACGGCCGGCAATTGGAGCCTGGCATCAGCGGTTCGTTCGCGTTCAAGGCCGACGGCAAGACGGTAACTAAGGCGCTGCAGCTGGAGGCCATGTACAACTACTTCGTGGTCAACCTGGCGAAAGCCGATCCGCTGCTCGACCTGTTGCGCGGCAAGGGCGATGTGTCGGTCAGTTCAGCCAAATATGGCGAGATCAGCTTTCCGCTGAAGGGTTCAAGCGCGGCCATCGGCAAGGTGCTGGCGCAGTGCGGCAAGGCCCAGCCCGCCGATGGGGATTGAGGACTTCGTCATCCGAAGGCCTCCGAGACGGAGCTGCGCTCCTGCTTCGCCCTAGGATTGTTTGAGCAGGATCAGGTAGTTTGGCGGCCGGGACTGCGGCCCATCACCCCACCCAGTCGTACCGTCGCGGCCATCAGTTCCTCGTCCGAAAACCCGGAAAAACCCAGCACCAGGCCTTGCCGGGACGCCCCGCCGATGAACATCGAGGACAAGGCCCTGGCGCCGACACCTGCCGCCTTCGCCGCCTCGACGATCGCCGTGTCCGGCCCGGCGTGCTTCAGCGTCGCCATCAAGTGCAGCCCCTGTTCGGGCACGGTTACCTCGAGGGCATCGCCGCAATGCGTCTCGAGGCCGGCGACCAGCACGTCGCGCGCGGCTTGCACCCGGCGGCGCACGCGCCTGAGATGCGCGGCGAAATGGCCCTCGTTCAACAGGTCGGTCAGCGCGCCTTCGGCCAGCGTCGAGGGGAAGCGGTCGGAGCGCGCCCTGACCGCCATCACGGCATCGAGCAGCGCTTCGGGCACCACGACATAGCCGATGCGCAGGCCGGGGAAGAGGATTTTCGAGAAGGTGCCGAGATAGGCGACACGGCCCGAGCCGTCCATGCCCTGCAGCGAGGTCAGCGGCGGGCCGGCATAGCGGAACTCGCTGTCGTAATCGTCCTCGATGATCCAGGCATCGTTGCGCCGCGCCCAGTCGAGCAAAGCGAGACGGCGGCGCATCGTCATCGTCACGCCGAGCGGATATTGATGCGAGGGCGTGACATAGGCCGCGCGCGCCTTGGAGCACAGGCTTTCGCCGATCTCGGGATCGAGCCCTTCCGCGTCGACGGGTACGCCAAAAACCGTGGCCCCGCTGCCGGCCAGCACGGCGTGCGCCATGGGATAGCAGGGGTTTTCGATCCAGACGGCATCGCCGGGACGAAGTGCTGCACGCACCAGGAGATCGAGCCCCTGCTGCGTGCCCGACGTCAGCACGATCTGGCCGGCGTCGCAGCGCACGCCGCGTGCGGTCCTGAGATAGGTGGCAATTGCCGTGCGCAGCGGCAGGCCGCCGCGCGGGTCGCCATAGCGGAAATGCTCCGGTCCGGGGCGGGTGAGGTGGCGCGACAGAAGGATGCGAAACATATCAAGCGTGCGCGGATCGGAGACCGCAACGCCAAGGCCGCAAGGTAGCGACGCCGCGACGTCGATCTCCGCTGGACGCGGCTTGATCAGCGTCAGCGGCAGATGCGGCACATCAGGCGCGACGAAGGTGCCGGCGCCGACCTTGGCGACCGCAAACCCCTCCGAGATCAGCATTTCGAAACAGGCAACCGCCGCCGAACGCGACAGGCCGAAGCGCTGTGCGAGATCCCGGGTGGTCGGGAGTTTCGCCCCGGTGGCCAGCGCGCCGGTCTCGATCAGCCGCCTGAGCGCCGCATAAAGCTCGCGGCTGCGCGGGCCGTCGCCCGGCAGGACCGGGATCAGCGCCGACCAATCCGGAAAATTGGTCCGGTTTTTCTTCATGGGATTGGTTCTTTTATCGACCAATGTCATGGCGCATGGTTGGCAGACGACAACCAAGGATGCAAGCCGTGAACGACACGCCAGCCAGTTTTCCGACCACCAGCCGCAACCGCGTCAAGCGCCTGCACGAGCGCGGCAGCTACGACCATGCGGCAGTCTTCGCGGTGCTGGATGCCGGGCTGCTGTGCCATGTCGCCTATACGTTCGATGGCCAGCCCTATTGCACGCCGACCATCCACTGGCGCGAGGACGACATGCTGTACTGGCACGGCTCGTCGGCCAGCCGCATGCTGCGCAATCTGCGCGGCGGCACGCCGGCCTGTCTCACGGTGTCGCATCTCGACGGGCTGGTGCTGGCGCGCTCGGGCTTCAACCATTCGGCCAACTACCGCTCGGCGATGTGTTTCGGCACGGCGCGAATCGTCGACGAGCCGCAGGAGAAACTGAAGGCGCTGGCCGGCGTCGTCGACCGTTTCTATCCCGGCCGGAGCGAGACCCTGAGGCCGATCTCGGCGCAGGAGGCCAAGGCGACGACGGTGATCGGCATGCGTATTGAAGAGGCATCGGCGAAGGTACGCGCCAAGGGCGTCGGCGACGACGAGGAGGATTACGGGCATCCGGTTTGGGCCGGCGTCATCCCGGTGCGGATGGTGGTCGGCGCCGCCGAGCCGTGTCCGAGGCTGATGCCTGACATGGAGCGGCCGCGGAACCTGGCTGGATATGCCGAGGGCGCGCGGCTCGATGAGGCGCTGACGCAGGCGCAGCGGGTTTATGAGGGCGAAGTTTAGCCCGCGCCTAGTGGGAACGTATTCAAATCTTGCCGCTGCCGCCGCCTCGCGATATCTCGACACCATGATCACCTTCCGCCGTGCGCAGGCCTCCGACCTGCCTGATATCGTGGCCATGCTGGCCGACGATCCGCTTGGCGCCGGCCGCGAGGACGCTTCCTTGCCGCTGGCGCAAGGTTATGTCGACGCTTTCAACGCCATCGACGCCGATCCCAATCAGCTGCTGGCGGTGGCCGTGGATGGCGGCGAGGTGGTCGGCACCTTGCAGGTAACTTTCCTTGCCGGGCTCTCGCGCAAGGGCGCGTGGCGCGGCCAGATCGAGGCGGTTCGGGTCGCCGGCCACAGGCGCTCGGACGGCATCGGCAGGCAGATGATCGAATGGGCGATCGACGCGTGCCGCGCGCGCGGCTGCGGCCTCGTTCAACTGACCACCGACAAAGGGCGGGCGGACGCGCATCGTTTTTACGAAAGCCTCGGCTTCACCGGCAGCCATCTCGGCTACAAGAAGAGCCTTTAGGCGGTCGGAAAACGCTGCAACACTTTTGTGGAACTGCTCGCGGCGTTCGAGCAGTGCGCCAGTGCTGGCGCATTCGGGAAACCGTTCAGGCACACTTCAATTCGCGGCCAAGAGGGGATATAGGTCAGTCAAGTTGACCTATATTGCAGCGTCGGGGAGGCGTGCCGTGACCCTTATGAACCTGTTGGCTTCGCGCTCGTCGCGCATGAAAGCGTCCGAAATCCGCGAGCTGCTGAAGCTGCTCGACCAGCCGGACATCATCTCGTTTGCCGGCGGTATTCCCGATCCGGCGCTGTTCCCGGCCGAGGCGATCCGCGACGCCTATGCCGATGTGCTGGGTGGCGCCGAGGCGGGCGCGGCGCTGCAGTACCAGGTCTCGGAAGGCTATCTGCCTTTGCGGCGCTGGCTCGCCGGGCAGATGGGCAAGCTCGGCGTCGCCTGCGACGAGGCCAACATCTTCATCACCTCCGGCTCGCAGCAGGCGCTGGATTATCTCGGCAAGCTGTTCCTGTCGCCGGGCGACACCGCGCTGGTGACGTGGCCGACCTATCTCGGCGCGCTGCAGGCTTTCAACGCCTATGAGCCGCGCTACGACCGGCTGACCCCGGCCGGCGGCAACATGACGCCCGATGCCTATCGCGCGGCGGCGGCCGCCAATGGCGGCAAGGCCAAATTCGCCTATCTGGTGCCGGATTTCGCCAACCCGACCGGCAACACGCTGAACCGTGAGCAGCGCGAGGCGGTGCTCGACCTTGCCGGCGAACTCGACATCGCCGTCATCGAGGATGCCGCTTACCGCGCGCTGCGCTATGACGGCGAGGGCGAGCCGCCGATCCTGGCGCTCGATTGTGCCCGGTCCGGCGGCATCGACAAGGCGCGCACGCTCTATTGCGGCTCGTTCTCGAAGATCCTGTCGCCGGGCATGCGGGTCGGCTGGGTGTGCGCGCCGCGCCACATTGTCGAGAAGCTGGTGCTGATGAAGCAGGCTTCGGACCTGCACAGCCCGTCGATCAACCAGGTGGTGATGCATCGCGTCGCCGAAGCCGTGTTCGAAGGCCAGGTGGAAAAACTCATCGACGCCTATCGCGAGCGCCGCGACGGGCTGCTCTCGGCACTGGAAGCCCACATGCCCGAAGGCGTGACCTGGAGCCGCCCGGAAGGCGGCATGTTCGTCTGGGTGACACTGCCGGAAGGGGCCGACGCCACCGAGCTTCTGGCTCGGTCGGTGAAGGAAGCGCGGGTCGCCTTCGTGCCGGGCAACGCCTTTTATGCCGATGGCACCGGGCGCAACACACTGCGGCTGTCCTTCACGCTCGCCGACCGGCGCGCGGTGAGCGAAGGCATTCCAAGGCTAGCCGCCATCCTGAAGGGATAGGCCGGCGCTGGAAGCCGGCTTTTCCTCCGCCGTTACAGTCACCAGCCGCTCAAGCTTTGAAAGCCTGGTGCGAGCGAGCTTGCGGACCGGCCTTTCGAAACCTTCTTCGCCGTTTTCGACGACGAAGACCAAGGTCATGAAATCGAGCATGAATTCGTCGATGGCTGCCGCGACCTCGCGCGACCTGCCCTTGAACCGGCGCAGCAGAGCGGTTGCTTCCTCGATATCGTCGACACCGGCGCTGTCGACCAGCGCTTCGAGCCTCTGAAAACAATCCAATCGCAATTCCTCCCACCGCGCCACCAAACCCGGTTGCGAGCGGAAGGTTCCAAACTGTGAGTGGTCTCGCGAAGAAATCGCCTCCACTGCTTGAATTCCGCGGACGGGCCATCGGCAATTTTTTTGTTCGGGTGGAACCTCCGCGGCCAACAAAGGTTCTTACCAGGTCTGATCCCCCCTCAGACCCCTGAAGGCTAGACATGCTTTCCAAAGGCCCGCCGGATCCCCTCCCGGTGGGCCCTTTGTCTGCTGGGAAGTATCCGCATTGACGACGCCCTATCCCAACCTAAATTCGAACCCACACGAGGAGGCGTTTTCATGGAAACCCAGGAATTGCATCGCGGCCGGCTCATCGACCACATCCAACTGGTGGTCAGAAACCTCGCGGCCAGCCGGCGTTTCTACGAGGCGGTCCTGCAGGCGCTCGATGTCCCGATCGGCGGTAGCGGCGCCGACTTTTTCTGGGCCGACGAGCTGTTTGTCTCCACTGCCGACAGCCGGGCCGCACAGGGAAAACTCACCGGCCGCCATCACCTGGCTTTCCAGGCAAGGGACCACGCCATGGTCGACGGCTTCTACAAGGCCGGGCTGGCGGCCGGCGGCACGGACAATGGCGCGCCGGGCGAACGGCCCTATCACCCCGGCTATTACGCCGCCTTCCTGCTCGATCCGGACGGCAACAACATCGAGGCCGTCCATCACGGCCCGCATCGTCGCAGCGCCGCTTCGGTGAAGATCACCTTCTAAGCTGCCGATATTCAGCCGGCCGGGATCGCGGACGCATGGGCGATGCTGGAGAGAGGCTGCCTTGCGTTGCCAGATCGGTGGCCCCGATGCTAACCGTGCAAATGGCGGGCGGGAATCGGTCCCGAAGCAACGTCCGCCACAAATTTTCAATAAAACTCCCCTTACCCCCGTGGAGATATTTTTTTTATGCAAAACCCAGCAAGGGCGATCTGTGCCGCCACGCTTCTATTTGCAATCGGGGCCGTTGGCCTCACAAGTATATCATCTTTTGCTTATATTTCATCGGCGCAGGCCCAGGAGGAATATCTTCCGACCGAGAAGGATTTTGTCGGCAAATGGAAACTCAACGGCGGAGCCATCCGGCCGCCGCGCGATATGAAGGATGCGCCGACACCGGAACAGGAAGCGGCCGCCAGTGAGTTCCAGCAGACGGTGACCGCGTTTTACGGGGCGTTCGATTATCTGGAGATCACGGCGGACGGCCGCTACAATTTTCACCAGCCCGGGGATCCGACGTCGGGGCCTTGCGTCTGGTGCGGAACCTGGTCGTTCAGCAAGAGTTCGGCGTGGCTCGAGCTGGATACGGCGCCCCGGCTGGATATCTACGCCAAGGACGGCGACATGCAGATGACCTACACTGTCGAACCCTACGAAAAATCGAAATATGCGTGGCTGGTTTTCGGCTGGGCGAAGGCCGAGTAGGCGGCGCGCAGCATTCACCACGTTCGTCATCCTCGGGTCTCCGCGACGGAGCTTCGCTCCTGCTCCGCCTGTGGATGACGAAGGCGGGAGAGGCTTCCGCTAACCCCGGAGTCAGCGATGGTTGACCGAAACGGAAGATGACATCTTCTGGGTCGCGCCACTGAATGTCACGGCTTTTCATCCATCTCGTATCCTCGTATACGAGATGGAACCAGCCGACCGAGGAGACCGCATGAGCCCGCCGCCTGAAACCGTGCCGTTTTTCAGCCAGTGGGAAACGCCTGACATGACGCTGGACGTGCTCGCCGACGGCGCGGATGTTGCGCTCAGGCGCGATCCGCTGTGGAGGCGATCCGGGGCGGAGACCCTCGACGAATACGCAATCTGGGCCGCCAACATCTGCGGCATGGCCTGCCTCAAGATGATCCTGGCCAGCCGCGGCGAGATCGTGCCGACGATCGAACTTGCCAGGCGCTGCACCTTATATGGCGGCTATGTCGTCAATGAGGGATCGATCAAGGGGCTGATCTACGCGCCCTTCGTCAGCTTCGTGAAGGAAGCCTTCGGCCTGCGCGCCGAGGTGATGACCAATGTCGCCACATCAGACATTCCGGCGATCATGCAGCGGACGCGCTTCTTCATCGCGTCGGTCAGCAGCTCGATCCGCTGGCCCGAGCGAGAGCCGCCCTCGAAGGGCGGCCATCTGGTGCTGATCACCGCGGCATCCGACGAAGGTTTCCGCTTTCACAACCCGTCCGGCCATGAGCCCGCCACACAGGCAGACGCAGTGTTGTCACCGGCCGATTTCGACCGCTTCTTTGCCAATCGCGGCATTGCCGTCGCCATTTGATTTTTTGACAGTCGAGGGATTTCGATGACCGACAAGACAAGAGTGGCCATCCTCTATGGCGGGCGTTCGGCCGAGCACGACGTGTCGCGCCTTTCGGCCGCCAATGTGCTGAAGGCGATCGACCGCACGCGCTACGATATCGTGCCGATCGCCATTTCGCGAGGCGGCAGGTGGCTGCTGCAACAACTCGATCGCGCCGCGGCGATCGGCGATGAGGCGGCAGGGGCGCCGGCCTCCGAAGACGGCCCGGAGGTTGCTTTGTTGCCCGGAGGCAAGGGCCGGCTGGTTGCGGTGTCGCGGGATGGTACGCAGCCTGAGCTGCCCCCCATCGACGTCGTGTTCCCGGTGCTGCACGGGCCGTTCGGCGAGGACGGCTCGGTGCAGGGCTATGCCGAGGTCGCCGATGTCGCCTATGTCGGCTGCGGCATTCTCGCCTCGGCCGCCGCCATGGACAAGGACGTCGCCAAGCGGCTGATGCGCGAGGCGGGACTGGCGGTTGCCCGCTCCGTCACCGTGCATCGAAACGGCAAGCATTCCTTCCAGGAGATTGCCGGGACGCTCGGCCTGCCTTTCTTCGCCAAGCCGGCGCGCCAGGGCTCGTCCTTCGGGGTCAGCAAGGTGAATGACAGGGACGGCTTCGAGCAGGCCATCGACACGGCTTTCCGCTACGACGGCAAAGTGTTGATCGAGGAATTCGTCGAGGGCCGCGAGATCGAGTTCTCGGTGCTGGAGCGCGCCGACGGGTCGCTGACGGTGTCGCTGCCCGGCGAGATCATTCCGGCCGGCAAGCACGGCTTCTACACCTATGAGGCCAAATATCTCGATGCCGACGGCGCGCTGGTCAAGGTGCCCGCCGATGTCCCGGCCGATGTGGCCGAAAAGGCCAGGGATATGGCGCGGCAGGCGTTCCAGGCGCTTGGCTGCGAAGCCATGGCGCGCGTCGATTTCTTCCTGCGCGCCGACGGCAGCCTGCTTGTCAACGAGGTCAACACCATTCCCGGCTTCACCGACATCTCGATGTATGCCAAGGCGCTTGCCGCCTCAGGCATCGGCTACAGCCAGACCATCGACGTGCTGATCGAGCACGCGCTGGCCAGGCATGCGGCGCGCTGATCCGATCGGGCGAGCCTGACTTCCATTTAGCCCTTCGGGAGCGGCCGGTGCGGGCCGGATCATTGCCTGTGAGCGAGGCGTATTTCATCGTTGGCTAAAGTTGCACGTCCGCTCTATATGCCCGATCATGGCATTTGGCAGGGAGGCATCACGTGGCCAATCGTCGAAACGGCACGGCGTCTCCGGCTGATGGGCTGGGGGACGCCCTTTCAGCGGCCGCGCCCCATCCGCGAACCTCTTTGCCCAATGTGGCGGCCATCGTCACGACAGTGGCGGCACTGTATTTCGGGCGCGAGGTTTTCCTGCCGATCGCCATCGCGCTGCTGCTGACCTTCGCACTGGCGCCGCTTGTCGCAGCGCTAAAAAAGGTCGGCATTCCCCGGATTGCCGCCGTCATCGCCAGCGTGCTCGGCGCCTTCGCGGCGCTTGGCCTGTTCTCCTTCATCGTCGCCACGCAGGTCAGCGAACTGGCGCAGAACATCCCGGTCTACCAGACCAACATCCTGACCAAGATCCGCTCGCTCAAGGAGACCGGGGGCGGGATCCTTGCCAGACTGAGCAAGGTGGTCGAGCGGGTCGGCCAGGAGATCGACAGGCAAGACCCCTCGCTGCCGGCCGCCGCCCCGGAAAAGCCGCCGCGCGAGCCGGTGCCGGTCGAGATCGTCGCGCACGAAAGGCCGCTTCAGGTCCTGCAGAATGTCGTCGGGCCGCTGATCAGCCCGCTTGGGTCGGCCGGGCTGATCATCGTCGTCGTCATCTTCATGCTGCTCGAGCGGGAGGATCTGCGCGACCGCTTCATCCGGCTTGTCGGCTACGGCGACCTCCACCGCACCACCGAGGCGCTTCAGGATGCCGCCAAACGGGTGGGCCGCTATCTCCTGATGCAATTGGTCGTCAACATCGTCTACGCCATACCGATCGCGATCGGGCTCTGGGCCCTCGGTATTCCCAATGCGCTGCTGTGGGGGCTGCTGGCACTGGCGCTGCGTTTCGTTCCCTATATCGGCCCGATCATAGGTATGCTTTTGCCGCTGTTCCTGGCGCTGGCCGTGGCACCGGGCTGGTCGCTCGTGCTGTGGACAGCCGCCCTGTTCGTGGTGATGGAACTGATCACCGGCAATGTCATCGAACCCTGGCTCTACGGTTCGCGGACGGGACTGTCGCCGCTGGCGATCATTGTCGCGGCGATTTTCTGGACGTGGCTCTGGGGGCCGCTCGGGCTGATCCTGTCGACGCCGCTCACTGTCTGCCTGGTGGTGCTGGGCAGGCACGTGCCGCAGTTTGAATTCCTGGACGTGCTGTTCGGCAACGAGCCCGTGCTCGAACCCCATGCGCGCCTGTACCAGCGGCTGCTGGCCGGCGATCCGGAAGAAGCCACCGATCATGCCGAGGAGATGCTGGAGGAGAAATATCTGGTCGAATTCTATGACAAGGTTGCCATTCCGGCGCTTCTGCTGGGCGAACAGGACCGTGTGCGCGGCGTCATGGGCGATTTGCAAAGGCGGCAGGTGGCGGCCAGTGCCCTGATGCTGGTCGCCAATCTCGACGACAGCGCGCAGGAGGAGGCAGGCGAGGAGGAGGGGCCGTCCGTGGCCGCAGAGGCGAGCGACGATGACGATCCCGGCGGGGAGGACGAGACCGAACTGCCCGATGGCACGGATATGTCCGTGCTTTGCGCCGGGGGGCGTGGCGAGCTCGACGACGCCGCTGCCGCGATGCTGGCGCAGGTGCTGGAGGTCCAGGGCGCGACGGTGTCGAAAGCCAGCTTTGCCGATATGGAACCCGCCGGCATTCGCCGCCTTGAGCTCGAAACCGTCGACACCGTCGTGGTCGGATTCCTGAACCGGGATTCCATCAAGCACGCCCGCTTTCTGGTCCGCCGGCTGAAGCGTGCGAAGGCCGCACTTCGGGTGGGAATCGTGTTCTGGTCGGAGGCCGACAGCGAGGACAAGGAGACGGCGGGCAAACTGGCGCGTGACATGAACGCGGATTTCGTGGCGCATGGCATGGTCGACGCCGTGCTGGGCGCGCTGTCAAACGAGCCGCCGGTCGCGCTCAAGCTTGTCGCCAAACGGCGCATGCGGCGACAGCGGGCCGCGTCCAAGAAGGTTACCGCGGCAGCGGCGGGTTGACCGAAATCGGCGGAAGGCCCATGGAACCAGGCGGCCCTCCGCGCGGCCTTACGGATTAGCTACCCGTCGGCGGTGAGAAATGCTCGAAATTCGCCCAGCCCAGGAAGCCGACCGGTCGGCGATCGTGCAACTGTGGCATCAGGGCTGGCATGATGCCCATGCGCATCTGGTTCCAGCCGAAATCCTGGCGTACCGAACGCCGGCGCATTTTGCGCTGTGGCTGGAGCAATCCACCGATGCCTTCCATGTGGCGGCTGCCGATGGATTGCTTGGCTTCGTCTCGATAAACGGGGCGGAGCTGGTCAAACTCTATGTAAGCCCGCAGGCACGGGGAAGCGGAACCGCCCGCGATCTGCTGTCTTATGCCGAGCATCTCTTGTGCGAACAGGGCGTGGCGGAGGCCGAGCTTTTCTGCACGGCGGGAAATGTCCGCGCGCAGAGATTTTATGCCCGCGAAGGATGGCGCTTGAACCGCAGCTTCGAAGACGCACTTTGGCTGCCGGATGATGTCGCCGGCAGGTTCACCGTGGAAACCCACTGCTATCGGAAGCATCTGGGCTTTCGTTAGCATCACTATTCGGAACGAGCTTGGCGAGATTGTCGCGGACGCTGGAGCAGGCGCCCCCTACCGGTCGACCATCGCCATGCCCCGCTCGGTATAGCGCGGGCCGGAGATTTTTCCCGGCGCGAGCGCTTCGTTGAGCGCGGCCATCTCGGCGGCATCGAGTTTGATAGCGGCGCCGGCGACGTTCTCTTCCAGGTATTTTCTGCGCTTGGTGCCGGGGATCGGCACGATGTCGATGCCAAAGCCGTCGCCCTTCGCCAGCAGCCAGGCCAGCGCGACCTGGCCGGGCTTGACGCCGCGGGCAGCGGCGATGTCGCTCACCTTGGCGGCCGCCTCGACATTGGCGTCGTAGTTTTCGCCCTGGTAGCGCGGGTCGTTGCGGCGATAATCGCCGTCGGGATAGTCTTCCGCACGCTTGACCTGGCCGGTGAGAAACCCTCGGCCGAGCGGCGAGAACGGCACCAGGCCGATGCCGAGTTCGCCAAGCAGCGGGATGATCTCCGGCTCCAGATTGCGCTCCCACAGCGAATACTCACTCTGCAACGCCGACACCGGATGCACGGCATGCGCCCGGCGGATGTTGGCTGCACCCGCTTCCGACAGGCCGAAGAAGCGCACCTTGCCTTGCGCGACGAGTTCGCCGACGGCGCCCGCGACATCCTCCATCGGCACCGCCGGGTCGACGCGGTGCTGGTAGAGCAGGTCGATACGGTCGGTTCCGAGGCGGCCGAGCGAGGCTTCCACCGCCTCTCGAATGTGCTCGGGCCGGCTGTCGGTTCCGGTCTGCTTGCCGTTTTCGATGCGGAAGCCAAATTTCGTGGCGATCGTCACCAGGTCGCGCTTGCCCTTCAATGCCCGGCCGAGCAGGGCTTCGTTGTCGTAAGGGCCATAGACTTCGGCGGTGTCGAGGAAGGTGCAGCCGAGGTCGATGGCACGGTGCAGCGTGGCGATGGATTCGGCCTCGTCGGCCGGGCCATAGGACTGGCTCATGCCCATGCAGCCGAGGCCGATAGCCGAGACCTGCAGCCCCTGGCTGCCGAGCTTGCGTGTTTTCAGGGTCATGGCAGGCGTTCTCCGGAGGGGGCGCAGCGATTATAGCGTCAGCAGGTTCAATCGATACGCCTATTAGATCACGATGTGGCTATTCGATCAGGATGTGGGCTTCGCGCGCTGCTTCGACGAGCGCCGCCCTGGCGACGTCGGGGGCAACATCGCCGCTCGTCGCCCGCTGGCAGGCGCGCAGTGCGGACCGATGCTTCGGGCTGCCTGCGTCACGCCAATGTGTGGTGAGCAAATCAATGGCCTGCTGTGTGTTGGACAGATGATGGATGGAACCGGTGACGCCGACCGAAACCGCCACAGGTTTGGAGAACCATGCCGTTTGCATTGGAACCACCTCAATTGGGCTGAAGCAATAAACGCTTATGGCCGCTCAAGGTTTCGTCGCTACCAATCAATCTGGCGTGATAGATTGCCGATACCCCCAGCGGCATTGGGCCCCACATTGTCCGCGGGGCTCACATGTTCGAGGCGACATCGCGGGTGGGCGGTGTTTTGGGTTTGTGGGCGGCGCGTTGCCGCGTCGCCTGGTGGGCAGGGCGGGGTTTGACCGTGTTCACGGTCGTGGGCGCCTGCGCCTTGCGGCGCTTGAGCCAGTTGGCTGACAGTTCGGCAAGGAGACTGCGCAAGTCTTTCACGACGTCCTCCTCTTGTAGGGCGACAAGGTAATTGCCGTCGCCCCAACTTGTTCCACCGCAAACTCCTTCCGCCAAAAATAAAAGTTCTTGCCGGCGAAAGCGGTCGGGCATCACCTGCCGATATAGGCGGCCAGTTCGTCCGGCGTCCCGTTCGGGAAGGCCTGTTTCAGAAAATCCAGGAACGCCGACACGCGCGGGCTGAGCAGCCGCCGGGAGGGGTAGAGCGTCCAAAGAGCGATCTCAGGGGCGTCGATGTCCCCCCAATTCACCAACGTGCCGTCAGCCAAATCGTGGGCCACCAACGAAATGGGAAGACGTGCCGCACCGACCCCCGCCCGCACCGCATCGCGCACCATAATGAGCGTTCCCAAAGCGAGGACCGGCTCGATTTTGATCGTCGACCGGCCACCCTCGGTCTTCACGTGCCATGTTTGCCGTTCGCCTTTCCCGCGCGCAACGGCAGGGGCCGGTCCACCGGTGCGAGGAAGGTGAGGGCTCGCCACGACGACCAGCCGGTCGCGGAGAAACGCCCGTCCGACCAAGCTTTCGTCGGGATCCGGGTTGACCCGGATCACCAGGTCGTAGCCTTCCTCGATCATGTCCACAGCCCGGTCCTCCGTCGTGACCTCCAGCCTCACCTCCGGAAATTTGAGGGCAAATCCCGCGGCGATCCTCCCCATCGCGGTCTGAGAAAAAAGCAGGGGCGCGCTGATCCGCAGTCTCCCCTTGGGTCTTTGACCGCCCGAGGCGATCGCCGCGGCCGTCTCGTCCAGTTCGGCAAGCAACGCCCCCGTCCGCTCGAAAAGCGCCCGTCCTTCCTCGGTCAGCTTCAGGTTACGCGCACCCCGTTCAAACAGGCGCAGGTCAAGGCTGCTCTCCAAGTCTCCAACGCGCCGCGACAGGGTTGCCTTGGGCCGGCCGGTGGCCCGTGCCGCCTTGCCGAAACCGCCATGGCGGGCAACGAGGTTGAAATCGGTGAGGGCCAGAATATCCATAGGTGTTCCACCAGTGAGACGGTGCGTCTAAAATTTCGGTCTGTTTGAGTGTTTGTGAGCCACACATATTGGGCCTGTCAAGCAACCCAACAGGAGAAATTCCATGACCATCCTCGTTACCGGCGCCACAGGCAATGTTGGCCGCCAAGTCGTCGAGCACCTCGTCAAGCGCGGCGCCGACGTCCGTGCTCTCGTCCGCGATCCGTCGAAAGCCAGCTTCCCGGCGGGCGTATCGGTCGCGCAAGGCGACTTTCTCGATGTCGATTCACTGCGCAAAGCCATGTCCGGCGTTTCCACCCTGTTCCTCTTGAACGCCGTGGTGCCGGACGAATTCACCCAGGCTTTGGTCGCGCTGAACGTCGCCCGATCGGCGGGCATCGAGCGGATCGTCTATCTCTCGGTGATCCATGCCGACGTGTATGTGAACGTGCCGCATTTCGCCGGCAAGTTCGGCGTCGAGCGAATGATCGAGCAGATGGGCTTCCAGGCTACGATCCTGCGCCCGGCCTATTTCATCCAGAACGACCTGATGATCGAAGACGTCATCACCGGCTATGGCACCTACACAATGCCGATCGGCGCCAAAGGTCTCGCCATGGTCGACGTGCGTGATATCGCCGAGATCGCCGCTCTCGAGCTGCTGCGCCGCGAACGGTCCGCGGAGCCGCTTGCGCTCGAGCGGATCAACCTCGTCGGTCCGCAGACACTGACCGGGACGGATATCGCGGCCATCTGGTCCGACGTGCTCGCCCGGCCGATCAGCTACGGCGGCGACAACACCGAAGGTTTCGAGCAGAATCTCAAGCAGTTCCTGCCTGCCTGGATGGCCTACGACATGCGCTTGATGGGCGAACGGTTCCTGACCGACGGCATGCTGCCCGAGGCCGGCGACGTGGAGCGCCTGACCGCGCTTCTGGGCCGCCCTCTGCGTCCCTATCGCGACTTCGCCTCACAAATCGCCGGCTCCGCCTGACGGAACGGCTCCGGTCATCATCCGGTTCAGAAACAGCAGGGCGGCCTTTTGAGAAGGCCCCCTGTTCAGCCGGTACCGTCTTACTGCAGGGTGGCCGGACCAGGCCCGTCGCGTTGGGCGATCATCCGCCCGCCATCGTCGCCACCGAGACCATCCACGAACAGGCCAGCCACGCCGTCGAAATTGGTGAGCCCGTCGAATTCAATTGCGGCGCCAATCAGCTGGGCTGCCTGGAAGACAATGTATTCGACGTCCTCGAGGGCGATGTTTTCGGCCAGGTTCCTGACCCTTACATGTTCCGCCACCGCCGTGATACTGACGATGCCGGTCTTCCTGAAGGCGATCTGGACCGCTGAACGGACGTCATCGCGCAGTCGCGCCGAGTAATCATACCGCATCGAAACCTCCCAAAGGGAACGGTTTTCTGTTCAGGTTGCACAATGCGGCAGGGGCTTCATCTTGGCAAGTCACGAATTAAATAATATCTAAACAAATCAGCTAGTTAGCATAGTTATGCAAGTATGCGCCTTACGCCGAATACCATCAGGCTCATCATGCGCATGAGAAGCAGTTCACTCATCCCGAGGTCTTGACGCGCTAGGAGCGCTTTCCTAACTATTAGGTAAGCGAGTTGAATACTCATTCGAGGTATCGGGATCCTGAGCGAGGGAGCGCGATGACTGAACTGGAACGCCCGGAACGGTTGCAGATCATGCTGACGTCAGACGAGCTGGCTGCGCTGGAAAACTGGCGCTTCGACAAGCGTATGCCGAGCCGTTCGGCCGCGGTCAGGGAATTGCTGCGGCGCGGTCTTGCCTCAGACGGCTTCCTGACGGCGGAGCAAGGGGCGAAGTCGCAAGACTTCGGTATCCTGCCAACCGCCGGCGGCAACGGCATTTCCGAAAGCGGCAAGGAGTAGCGGTTCACCGCGCGTGAGCCGCTCCAGTCCTTTCAGGCTGCCGGTCGCCGCAACGCGGTGCCGGCCGGCCCAGCGGACCATAACTCTCGATTCAGAGGATGTTGGTCGTCACTTCGACGACGATCGCGGCACCTTCCAGGCTGCCATTGGTGACGTGCACGACACGCGATACCCGCAGATCCTGCGTGGTTCCATCGATCGACAGCGCAACGCTTTCGCCGATCCGCGGAACCGCCTGAAAAACCGCGTCCGTGGCCTCCGGCCGGTTGTCGATCGATATGCGGCAGTTGACGGTCATGAGATGTCTCCTGTGTCGGCCCGGTGGTCAACGCGGGGTCCGCGAAATGGTTTCAGGAGCCGGATGCAACTTAACGGCGCCCAGATCCGTAAAACACTAATTGCTCCATTGTTCATCGTAACGGAGCAACAGGGCTCGCTGGGGGCGTTGGGGCTGCCCCGGCGAGCTTGATCCGCCTTGCCGGGGGCGTGGCGTCACCGGGGTATGGAGACGAGTTTCGGCGCCCGCAATTCCCCGGCCATCCTTGCCGCCTGGAAAATTGTCATCAAAACCAGGATGGGCTCACCCTCGGTCGGGTTGATGGTCAGCACGACGCGGCCAAGCTCGTCGCTCATGCCGCAAGACCAGTCCTTGACGGCTATCACCTTTCTCGCGGCCATATGCCGTTCTCCTGCACGGGAGGTTCTCTGCCGGCTACGCCGTCTGGAGTTGGTCGACAGAACCTTCGCCTGACATTGCAAGCAGCCGAAATGCGGCAAATGCGGCCAATATCATGAAAACCGCCGTGACGTTCAGGGACATCGTCGACGCAAGCACGCCCCCGTCAAAGCAACTCAGTTCCATGCGCTCTACCCCTTCAAGCCACTGACGGCCTGGATGATGATCCTGCTTCGAGTGAAATACAAGCGCGCGCTAATGTGCTGAAGCCGGCTGGCCAGTCTGCGCGCGGCTTCGAACCAGCCAAGCGCTTGGTTGCTGGTTCCCGCTCAAGGGCTCGAACCTCGATTCACGCCTTCAAAGGGCGCTGTCCTACCATTAGACGAAGCGGGAAAATGCACGTTGCGCCCCACCCCTAGCCGGTTCGCGCGCCGGGATCAACGCACTGCGGCGGCAAAGCCGATTGGAAGCGCGGTGTCAGTCCGGAAAGTTGGTGACAGGTTCCTCGCAGCGGTAGACCGGGCAGCTGCCGTCACGGGTCGGGACATAGGCCGACATCGGCACCTCCGGCCAGTCGCATTCGTTGCCGAACTGCCTGACATAGCGATCATAGGTGTTGGGGCCTGTGGTCAGCACCACGGCATGGCGGCTTTGGAGCAGTTGCCGGAGCTGGTCGCAACTCATCGTGCGGGTGTCGGGCCTGGCTTCGGCGAGGCCGGTCGCGGCCAGCAGGATCGCTGCCGTCAAGGCAATTCGGCGCATTGGCATGGCTGTTCCTCGAATGGACATATCGGCCGAAACTCGCATCCCGCCGGGTGGTTCCGCAACCGCCGGCTCGCCGTCTGTGGCAGCGCAACCAAATGGTCCGTCGTGCATTGCTGGGGATGGATGGCAGGAAGCCCTACAAAACTCCGCAATGGCGGCCCGGAAGCGGGGATCGCGAGGCCATGTGCTGTTCCTTCTGCGGCGGGCGCGACCACAGCTATGAGGACTGTCCGCAAAGGAATCCCGACGCCGATGCAGTGCCCGTTGCGCCGCCCAACGACGCCGGCTCCGAAAAAGCAGGCCGATGAGACGGACAGGGCGAAGCGGTCATCGGGCTTACAGCAGCTCGACTGGATCGGCATTTACGGCCGCAGAGGCATTGCCGAGATGGAGGGCCGGGCATTATCGTGACATGCGTGTCCGCGACCGCAAATGCGGAATGCTGCGCACCGACTGCAACCAAAATGCCCGGTCAGGCATTTCTAGCAGGAGGGGAATCCTCACGCAGACGCTGGCGGGAGGCGGCAAGGTGGGGCCACGACGGGGCAATGACAGAATTGGCAAGCGTCGATAGCCTGCTCGAAATCACTGCCCACGCTCGGCTGGCGGCGATTGTCGATTCGTCCTTCGACGCCATCGTCAGCAAGGACCTGAACAGCATCATCACCAGTTGGAACGCGGCGGCGCAACGCATGTTCGGCTACACCGCCGAAGAGGCCGTCGGCCGCTCCGTACTCATGCTCATCCCCGATCATCTCAAGGATGAAGAGACCGACATCATCAGCCGGGTTCGCAGGGGCGAGCTCCTGGCCAGCTATGAGACGATCCGCCGGCGCAAGGATGGCGGCCTCATCGCCGTGTCGCTGACCATTTCGCCGATCAGGAACGCGTCCGGCGAGATCATCGGCGCATCGAAGATCGCCCGCGACATCACCGCCAGCAAGGAGAGCGAGCGCCGGATCAGGCTTTTGCTCCGCGAGGTGAACCATCGCGTCAAGAACCAGTTCGCGGTGATCCTCTCGATGATCCGGGAGACCAGCAAACGCTCGACCGATCCGCGCGAGTTCGAGGAGATGATCCGTTCCCGCATCATGGCGCTGTCGCGGTCGCACGATCTGCTGGTGAACTCGGAATGGGCCGGCGCCAGCCTCTTCGACCTTGCCCAGGAGCAGCTCAAGCCGTTCGGCCACGAGGCGCGGGTATCGCTTTCCGGACCGCTTTTGACCCTGCAGCCGAATGCCGTGCAAAATCTCGGCATGGCGTTTCATGAACTCGGCACCAACTCTTCCAAATATGGCGCGCTGGCGAGCGAGGCCGGGCGGCTGGAGATCACCTGGCGGATCGTCGAAGGCGCTTCGGACAAGCTGGAAATCCATCTGCTCTGGGACGAGACGATGCCGGTGCGTGAGGGAGAGCGGCCCGGGGGGCGGCAAGACGAAAGCACGCGCAAGGGTTTCGGCACCGTCGTCCTGCAACGGGTCGCGCCGCAATCGCTGAACGGCTTGGCGGTGCTGGATCGCAGCCCGGGCCATCTCAGCTGGTCGCTGACGGCGCCGCTGGATTCGATCATCGTTCCGCAGTTGGGCGCCGACCTGCCTGAAACCGAAACGTCCTGAGCCCATCAAGGGGAGGGCGAAGGTAACTCCGATCGCACGGAGATGCCGTGACTGGTTTCGCCGAAGAAGCCGGCCAGCAGATCGGCCGTCCGCGCCGGGTCCTCCTCGGGGAAGAAGTGTCCACCCGGCATCGCCTGTCCGCGCACGTCGTCGGCCCAGCCGCGCCACAGCGCCAGTGGTCCGCCTTCGCCGGCATACCAATCCGCCAACGCGCCCTGACCGCTCCATAGCGCCAGCAGCGGGCAGCGGATGCGCCGGCCGGCTGCCTTGTCGGCATGGTCATGCTCGCGGTCGAGCGTGGCTGCCGCCCGATATTCCTCGCAGATGGCATGGGCGTGGGCAGGCGTACGCAGGGCCTCCACATAGGCCTGACGCACTTCGGCTGGAAACGCCGATGGCTGTGAGCCCCAGCCGTTGAGCGCATTGTCGACGATCGCCTCGGCGGCGCCGGACAGGATCTTTTCCGGCAATGGCTCGGGCTGCGCCAGCAGCGACCATGGCCAATAGCCCAGCGCCAGCCTGGCGTCGGCGCGGTCCCAGGCATCGGCGGTCGGCACGATGTCGAGGACGGCGAGCCTGTCGATGCTGCCCGGATGGTCGAGCGCCATGCGGTAGGCGACACGCCCGCCGCGATCATGGCCGGCGACCATGAAGCTGCTGAAACCCAGCTTCTCCATCAGCCTCACCAAATCGTCCGCCATGGCGCGCTTGGCATAGGGTGCGTGGTCCGGAGTGGACGCCGGACAGGAGCTGCCGCCATAGCCGCGCAAATCGGCGCAGACGACGCTGAACCGGCTGGCCAGAGCGGGCGCGATGTCGCGCCACATCAGATGCGTCTGCGGAAAGCCGTGCAGCAACAGCAATGGCGGCCCGGTCCCGGCACGCAGGCAGAATATGCCGGCATCGCCGGTGTCGATTTCCGCGCCTTGAAAACCTTCGAACATGACCGCCTCCGGCACGCGCAACGGCCGGCGAACGGGTTTGGTTGCAATGCCGCCCGGCGACGCGGCCAACCTTTTTCGTCGACAGGCGTTGTCCCTGTGAAGGGAAGGTCGCCGCAGGCGACCGTGAAAGAAAGAAGGAGGTAGGGATGAGAACTCTCGCCATCATGCCATTCGGCCTTATGCTGGCGCTGGCAGTGCCGGCCGCAGCCCAGCAGCAGAACGACAGCCAGGCGCCGCAGGCCGACAAATGCAGGGCTCAGACCGGGCAAGAGGCAAAACAGCAGCCTGAAAAGCAAGCCGATGACGGCAATTTGACCGCGAAGCTCAACGACTGCGGCGGCGTGCTGAAACCGCCCCCGACGGGAGACCAGGGCATGGCGGCGCCGGCCCCCGACGAAGGCAAGACGCCGGTGATCAAGCCGGGTGAAGTTCCACCCCAGCCGCCGAAGCAATAAACGCCGGCTCCCTGGTATTATCGCACAAGCTAATGGAACCTCGTTTTCTCGGGAGCGTTTTTCTCACGACTTGGAATTTGGAGAGATTATCGTGAGAGATATTGCAGCCACAGCCACGTTGCTTGCATCGATCGCCATCGTGATTGCATTGATTCTTCTGGTGCCGAAGAGCTTTGGATTCGAAACCTCTCAGCCGATTGTCCAGGGCGAGCTTCCAACGAAATGACAAAGCAGGCGAGGCACGACGTCTGCTTCCTTTGACACCTACCGCACCAAGACGCCGGCGTGGCTGCAGAGCGCTGCGAACGCTTCCTGCGCCTCGGCGGCGCCTGTCTGGGTTTCCAATGCGGCTTCGACCTTCTCGCGCGCCGCCTGGTAGAACGGGCCGCGCTTGGCCTGCGGCCAATCGATCAGGATTTCGCTGGCATCCCTGAGCGTGGCGACGTCGCGGATCGTGTCCGAGCCATGCGGCTTGATCCGCATCGGTGTGGGCAAAATGAGCTCGGACATGTCCTGTTTTCCAACTACTGCAGGAGTTTTGCTTCGCGCGCGGCGTCGATCACCGCCCGCATCGCTTTTTCCGGCGGCGTCCAGCCATCCAGCGCATCGCGGCAGCTGCGCAACGCCGCCCGGTAGCGCCGTCCCTGGCCAGCCGGCCAGTCGCCGAGGCATTCCAGGCCTTCCCAGGCGCTGCGGACGATGCGCTCGCGCTCAGGCGCGAATTTCAGCCTGATGGGGCGGGGAAACATCTTGTCGTTCAACGGTCGTCTCCATGATTGCCGCAAGTCGCCGGGCGACATGCGTGAGAGGCGTCCGGTAACGTCGGCGGCAGGGCAGGGTTCCCTTGCCCGGAGATCAAATCTCTGCGTCGATGTCCGACAGCGATCTCGGCGTCGGCGCTTCGGCGTTGTACGCCGCTGGGCGGTCATGCTCGAACTGTTCGGCGCCGGGCAAAGCGTGCAGCCAGGTCTCGCGCCTGGAGGTCCACAATTCATATTCGGGCACGAGATCGGTCGGCGCGATGTCGAGGCTGCCGATTGCCACCTCGGCCTCGTTGTCGTCGACCCAGGCGACGCGGCCGCCGCATGTCGGGCAAAAGCTGCGCGTGCCATAGGAGCTGACGAGGCCGGTGGTCTCGAAGGCCTCGCGCGGCCAGATGGCAAAGGCCGAATAGACCGAACCGCCGGCCTTGCGGCAATCCTTGCAATGGCACAGGCCGACGCGCAGCGGCGCGCCGTGAACCTCGAACTGCACGCCGCCGCACAGGCAGCTGCCGGTCCTGCGTATGGTGTCGGACATGACAACCTCCCTCAATGCGTGGCGCTGCGGGCCGGGTGGGACAGATGCTCGTCTGCCGTTTCGTTGGCCAGGATGAGAAACCGGGAAAAAGACATCCTGTTCACCGTACCACCAGGCCCGGTTGACGCGGCCCGCAGCGTCTTCAACGCCGCCCAGGCGAAATGGTTTCGGCTAGCCGCGGGCCGCCATATGGGCGTCGAGCTTCTTGCGCGAGGGTCCGTAGCGCTTGATGATGGTCTGTGCCTCGCTTGGCGGAATGCCGTATTTGCGGGCAAAGGCGGCAACCTCGTAGGGCTCTTCGCCCGAGACCTGCTTGCGGTCCTGTTTCGTCTTCGACTTGTCGTCAGCCATCTCAGGCCTCGCTTTCTGTTGTCGGGGAAACGCGCAACCTTCGGCGCCCGCGATCAACACGACATAACACAGATCGGCGCCGCCGGTTCCACCAGGCGACACGGCCAGGCTGCAACCGGCCTGTATCAGGCCGATGGCCGCATCGGGTCGGCGTCGGCAGCGTGGTCGCCGTCACATTCGGAGCATGCCGCGCTGAGGCCGGGGCAGCCGCGCCGGTGGGTGCCGGCAGGGCAACAATGGCCGTTGGAACTCGTCCAGCGCGGACATTGGAAGACCTGGCCAGCGCCGCCGCAGCCGCTGCATTCCAGCGTCGCCGACCCCACGCCACGAGGTATCGCCCCAAACCTGACGCTTGTTCGCAAATTTCAGCCCACCCAAAATTGCTGCACCGGCACACCGCTGCATTAGCCCCGGCTAACAATATCACATTCGTGATTACCAACAAGTTTCAATCGCGATGCGCCGGAGAGCCGTTCGGGCCGGCGTGTCGTCAGGCCGGCTTCAGCCGCATCGCGGCGAGATACATGAGCGCCGAGGCGGCCTGCCCGCGGTCCCAGCCGGCAGCCTCGACCTTGCGGAGCAGGGCGTCGAGATGCGGAGCCAGCATATCCCTGCATTCCTGTTCGTAGGCGGTGCTCATCGCCGGATGCCGCGGTGCGCCGATGGTCAATGCCTTGGCCATGTCCGTTTCCCCCTTTGAGGGAGCAACGCTATACCGTCGGCCGGCAAACCGAAAATCGCTCCTTGCCGTCGGTGTGAGGCTTCGAAGCCTGCTTCGACCCGCGGCAAGCGCCCTGTCGAGAAAAATTGGCCTGGTGTGTCGGATCTGGCGTCCGTCGCGCGTCCTAGGAGCGAGCAACCTGCAAAGCTGGAGAACGAGCATGTCGTCGCAAATCACTCAATCGCCGTGGCAGACCGCGGCCCTTCTCATCGCCCGGCTGATCTTCGCCGGCGTCTTCCTGATGGCGGTGACGTTCAAATTCATGGGCATGGCGGCCACCGCCGGCTATATCGCCGCCGCCGGCTTTCCGTTTCCGCTGTTCCTGGCCTGGTGCGCGGCGATCCTGGAAGTCGCGCTGGTGCTGTGCTTCCTGACCGGCGCCTTCTTCACGCAGGCGGCCCTTGTCGCCGCCGCCTATGTGCTGTTCCTGGCCCTTGCCTTCCACGGACCCAGCCACTGGGCCGGCAACCAGGCCGAGTTCGGCTTCTTCATCGACCATTTTTCGTTCCTGGCCGGACTGCTGTTTGCGGCGGTGCATGGACCGGGCAAGGTGCTTTCGCTCAATTTGGGATGGCCGGGCAGGGCTTGAGGCGAGGGCAGTGGGCCACCGCGGACGCATGCCGGCCCGCCGGCACCGTTCACAGCTGGTCGTTGTAGGGTTCCTTTATCTTGCCGACCATGCGGGCCAGCTTTGAGAAGGACGGCAGCTCCGCCTCCGGCTGGCACTGGTTGGCGAGTTCCAGCAGCCGGATCGGAAAGTTGACGGCGTCGCGGCTGGATGCGGACATGCCTTCGGATCGTTCCTCGTTGGTTTCGCCGGCCTCGGTCTTGCGCAGGGCCAGGTCGATTTCCTCCGCCGTCAGCACCCCCTTTTGAACCAGGAGACGATTGATCGAGGCGACGGCCATCAACAGGCCTTCGAGTTGCAGGTTGGCGACATTCATGGCGATTGCTCCCGTGGCTGGGGTTGAAACGCACGAGCGGCATTTCCGCTCCAGAAAGGCTGCGGGCGAACGCCTATTCCTGCGTCAGCCGTTCGCCATATTCGCGCCACAGCGCCTTGACCTCCAGGTTGCCGAGGCTGCCGATCGAAACATCCCCACAGCTGATGGCGACGGCGCCGACGTCGTATTGGGGGTAGGCGTTGGCGACGAAACGGATGGCTTCGCCCAGCGAACGCACGCGGATGACTGGATCGGCCTGACCCTGGCCGGTGCTGCACACGCCGGAAACCGTGGCTGGTGCATGCCGCATCCTGAACACGGATGCCATGGCTGGTCTGTCCATCGTCCTCTCCCACAAGGCCGTGCGACGGGAATCATTCCATGAGCTTCGACGAATGATTTCACACCTGCCGGCTTATGACCAGCCGCCGGCAAAAGCAGGGTTTTACGCGCTTTGCCAGCGTCGCTCAGCGCGGGAGTTTCGACCAGACTAGGAATTTTTTCTCAGAAAGTGGTTGACGGGGTGAGTGCAGCTTCGCCTTCCAGACGCTGAACCCTGTGATCGGCACCGACGACATTGTGCTGTCGTTCTACCAGTCCGACGACACAGTCGGGGATATCCAGGCAGCCGCGCAAGGCATCATCGACCAGGCCCAGGCCGCTGCGGACGTAGCGACGGGCGCCATGACAACCGTGCTCGATCCGCAATTCGCGACCAAGGCGACGGCGGAGGCATTTTCCCCACCGATAGCACCCACATACATCCGCACCGCCTTCTACGACAGCTCTCAGGTGGCAGGCAGTGGCGCTGTGTACCGCAAGAATGGAACGAATGTCGGGGATTTGGTGATCATGCTGAGCGATGGCATGACGAAGACAGGCTATACGCTCGCCTCGACCCCGGTGACGGCATCAATGCTCGGGGCGCGTGGTAACGGTACAAATGCCACGGCTGCTATCAGTGCACTGCTCGCGGGCAGCTATCCGCATGTGCTGATTGACGGCTCCTACCAGACCGACGGCAACCATACGATCTCGACAGCGAAGAAGCGCGTCGAATGCCTGGGCGGCTCTGCCCTGATCCTGCGCGCGCCAGTCGGTGCCGTTACCGGCCACCATCCCGTCATCGATATCGCTGCCGATGACGTCCTGATAGACGGGGACCTCACGATTGATGGTGGATCACATGCCGGCTACCAGGCTTCTATCGGTATTCGCGTCGGCCTCTCCACTGGTGCACGCCGGAAGCGGCCGACAATCCGCGGCGTGAAAGTCCGCAATCTCGGCCTTGCCGGTGTGATGGCGCTCTGTGTCGACAGCCCGACGATTGAGGACATTGACGGCTATAACATCGTCACGCCAACCGGCGGCGAGTTTGGCGACACGGTTTACGTGGCCGGCGTCCGCAAGCCGATCGTGCGCAACATCCGGTCGGCGAAGTGCAAACGCGACGGTGTCGTGTTGACCTATACGGGGAATCTAAACACCACCGACGTGTTGGTCGACGGGGTTTTCGCCGATGCACATCTCGACAGCCCCTCCGCCGGTGTCTGGGTGGAGATGACCGGTGCGCGAGATCCGCGAGGGATCATAACTAACGTGGTGGCGAATGACTGTCTGATTGGCGTAGCTGCGACTGACGCCAACAGCGAGATCGTCATTTCGAATGTCAAGGCAATCGGCAACCGGCTCTCCGGTAGTTCTGCCGGTAACGTCTTCGGCGTTCAGATTCAGTCGGGCCGGCTCGATAACTGGTACATCGATCGCTACAACACAGCCCTGCAATTGGAACCAAACGGCGAATATCAGTTCGCCCTCAGCTCGCAAGTTGGATCGTTTGCGATTAGCGAAACGGTCAGCGGCGGCACCTCTGGCTCGACCGGAACCCTGCGGTTCCAACATTTTGAAATCGTCATTACCGGTTCAACCCTCGACTATGAACTCGGTGAGACGGTGACAGGCGGTTCATCCGGCGCGACGGGCATCTTGGTCGACTTCTTTGCCAACGTGCTGAGGGTCTTGCCGATAAGCGGAACGTTTCAGGCCGCTGAAACAATCACTGGAGGCACCTCTGCGATTGCCAAAACGGCAAACAGCGCGACCCAGCGCATCTATGTGCGCGGTTCGGCCGGCATCTTTCGGGCTGGCGAGACTATCACGGGCGGAACGTCAGGTGCCACAGCCGTAATCGCCGCGCCCTACCAGACGCCACTTGCGATCGGCCCGGGCACGTTGATGAACTGCTCGACCGACGCCATTGTCGTTGCGAACGTAGTGACACCGGCGAGCCTTAGCCTTTCTGGCATCAGGGGAAACACCCAGTCGCATGGCGTCCGGTTCAATCTTTCGGTGGGCCAACGGCTGCGCAAAGCCAGTCTCAGGGACATCGCCCTGAAGAACCCGACCTCCATTGGCGTTGCCTTTCGGGTAACCACCGGCGGCGCGATAGACGAAATGCTGGTCGATGGCTTTGACATGACGGAATGGGTTGGCGATGGCACCGGCAGTTCCATCACGGCCGGCACCGTGACCAGGTTTATTGGCGGCAACAATCCCGGCCTGCAGGGGACGTCGAGTGTGCCGATCAATCTGAGCGTTAACACAACGCTGTCCGGGCTTCACAACCGGGCACTCTGCCACAACAACAGCGCCGGCGCGACGTGCACACATACGCTGCCGCCTGCCGTGCCTGGCCTTCGGATCGGCTTTGCCGGGGTACACGCAACCCATGTCATGAACATCGAGCCCAACGGGACGGACACGATCAAGGGCGGCGGTGCAGGCAAATATCTCATTCTCGATCCCGGCGAGCGTGTAACCCTGGAGGCATACGCAACGGGCTCATGGGTGGTCAGCGCGACAGTCGGTTGGGCGGGCGATTTCGAGTTGTGACTTTGTCGTTGTGAATGACCGAATCGCCTAGGTTGCTTTTTTGATCCAAATAGTCGAACGAAAGATATGGTCCTCGCTCTGTGGTCAATGGTGGCCGTGACCACCTTTATACTTGTGGCCCGCCACAATCGGGTTTCTGTTGTAGCGATTGGCTATATCGGCCTTCTTGCTTATTCGGTGCCCGCGCTGATTGGCTTCACGCGGCCTGTGAGCGCGAAAGGATTGGTGCCATATCTTGAGCCGGCGTCGTCGGAAGCAATTCTGGTGATGGTCGCTGCTTGGCTAGGGTTCGGGTTGGCGCTGCTGCTGATGCCTTCGTCTGTGGGCGGCAGGCGTCCCCCTTGTTACCAACTGCACCCGATGCGGGTCATCTGGTTCATTCGGTGCGCGCTGATCATTTCTTTAGCCTGCTATGCATGGATGGCAAACAGGGCTGGACTTGAGTGGTACGCGATGGAGCGTGCCGACATCTATGACGCCGTCGGTGGGCTCATTTCCATCGTGTGGCGTTGGGTCAGCGGCATCGGTCTTCTGGCATCAATCTATTTCGATAGGCCATGGGGTCGCGGCGCTCGTATTTATCAAGCCATCTTTGCGTTAATGGTCGCACTTAATGCGATCGCGGGTGATCGGACGGTCCCGGTGATCTTGGCAATGGCGTTTGCCATCGTGTTATTGTGGGAGTGGCCGATAACGAAGGCGGCCCTGCATTGGAAGGCATGGGCGATCGGGCTGGCGACGCTTGCGATCATCTTCTTTATGAAGCCCTTCTATCTGGCCTACAAACGCGACCTGCCGTTTGGCAGGATGCTGACAGGCGGTTCTGATCCGATGGCTATGGTGGCCTCCTGGGAAGCCTTCGGCACTCATGAAAACATCGAAGGGCTGATTAGGAGTAGCACGACCTATCCATGGTGGAACACGGTTCGCGATACCTTGGCGCAACTGCTAATTCAGCCGTCGGCCTTCGGCTTCGACAGCACTGGGTTCAACACGGTGCTCCAGACCCAGATATTTTCACAGGCGTTGTACGGCTTGGCTGGTACATTCTGGGGGCAGGCGTGGGCGATTGGCGGTATTCCCGTTGTGATCGTATTTGGGTTGATCTATGGCGGAGCGTTGGTGGCGTTGCATCATGCTTCGCTCAAAAGTAAGGGTATGTGGTTCTTCTTCTGGATCATCCTCGGCAGCGTGATTGGGGTCTATGCGCACCGGAATGCCTTGGAGAATGTTCTTGCGCAGGCACGGCAGCCATTCGTCGGTTTCGTGACGATTCAGGTCTTGGTGTGGGTACTGCTCTTCGGGCGCTTCCATACCAGCATTCCGGCTGTTCCGATTGTGGGTCGAGACTACGGCAAATGAACTGACGTTGAGCGGCGCCTTGGGGGAGGCAAATGAATGGTGGAGCAGGTATATCTCGATCGGCAGCATGATCGTCTTGTATTCATCGACCAACCAGCCGACGAAGGATTCTGGGACGATCGTTGGGCGCAATCCCTAACAGCAACGGACATTCGGAAAAAGAGCGTCTTTGTCCAGCATGTTACCCGAAAGTATTTAAGCCCGCCTGATCGAGTGATTGATGCAGGCTGCGGTGTGGCAAACACAGTCTTTGGGCTCCATCACGCCGGGTTCGAGGCATACGGACTAGACTTTGCCCCCGTAACCATCGCTAGAATCAAGAAGCACGCCCCCGAACTTAATATCGTTCTCGGCGACGTGCGAGAAATGCCATTCGAGGATGCCTTTTTCGAAGGGGTGTGGTCCTTAGGGGTGATCGAACATTTCAAGGATGGTTACGCATCGATCATCGAGGAGGTACGCCGAGTGCTGAAACCTGGCGGACTCCTTTTCCTAACTGTCCCCAGCGTGTCGCCATTGAGGCGTCTAAAGATGCGGCTCGGTCGATACGAAGATGTGAGTGCCGCGGACATGGCTCGATTTTACCAATTTGCCTTCACCCCGAACGACACAATTAGAACGATCAGCGGGATGGGGTTCCGGCTTTTGGAAAGTCGGTCCAGGGGCGGATATCTGGGGTTGATGCGGGAAAGCAATTTGTTCAAGCGCCTGCTTGAACCATTGTATGAGAGCCGGTCGCGACCGATGGTGACCTTACGACGCGCGATCGACTTAGTGATCAGTCCAGTATCGTTTCACACAAAGCTGTTCGTCTTCAAAAAGAACTAGCTGAAACTGAATTTTCGAACTCCGACCTCAGTTACTTGTATCCAGCACGAGTTGTCGCGGCGCTTCGACTGAAGTCCTGTTGATCATTTCCGCAGCGTCAACGCGCCGAAGACTCATTCATTGATCTTTATCCTGACGGAGCTTCTCATCGATGTCTCTCAGGCTTTTGTTGTACGCTCGCGTCTCTCGCCGCACCCCTATCGTGGCAATAACTACCCACGCGATAGAGAAGGCGCCGATGAGGACTCCTAAAACTAAATGTCTTATGTCAGGCATATGTGCTTTTGCGCGTCCTAGGTGCGTCAATGACTTACCGAGCGCACGATTCTCTTGCCGATACTCAGAATTTTAAGTCTGTATCTGCCAACTTGGCGAATGATATCCAGAATCATAATCGCCCGCGCCAAGCCTAACCTCCACCCGGCGAACATACCAAAAATCAAAAACTGAACAACTGCCCGGAAGGGCGGAAAGGAAACACCATGGACCGCAACTTCGCGCGGGCGCTTGCGCTTGTTCTCAAATCGGAAGGCGGGTGGTCGGACCATCTGGCCGATCCTGGCGGCGCCACCATGAAGGGCGTGACGCTTGCCAGCTTCCGCCGCTATGTGAAGGCGGGCGCGACAAAGGCGGATCTGCGCGCGATCAGCGACGCGCAGGTCGCCACCGTCTATCGCCGCTTCTACTGGGACGCTGTGCTCGGCGCCGAGTTGCCCGATGGCGTCGATCACGCGGTATTCGATTTCGCCGTCAACAGCGGGCCTGGCCGGGCGGCCAAATATCTGCAGGCGGCCGTCGGCGTTGCGCAGGACGGCCGGATCGGACCGGTCACCGTCGCGGCGGCCAAGGCAAAGCCGGCCGGTGTGACCATCGATGCACTTTGCGATGCGCGGCTGGCGTTCCTGAAGCGGTTGCCGACATGGGCAACATTCGGGCGCGGCTGGTCGGATCGGGTCAGGTCGGTGCGGGTTCAGGCCCTGCTGATGTCGGCGCAGCGCCCCGCCGCACCGGTGACCGCGGCGGCGCCGCCCAGGGTCGAAACATCGGCCAATGGGGCGCCGTCGGTTCGTCTCGAGCAGCCGACGCCCGGCGGCAAGACGGCTGCCGTGGCCGGCCTCCTCGTTCTCATGGCCGGAGCGCTCGCGGCCGTCCGGCATCAGATCGCCGATTTTTTCGGAAGCCTGTTTCGATGACATGGTTCAACACCAATGCGCTGCACAATCTCCTCAACACGCTGATCGCCATCATCTGCGGCGGCGCGCTCGCCGGCTTTGACTGGACGCTGCTCGGCGTGAGCGACCGCACCGCCCTTCAGATCAGCGGCGCCATTGCCCTTGCCAAGATCATCATCAACGCGGTGCGTGACGGGCCGCGCGGCATGGTCGCGCCGGCCAAGGAGACATGAGATGGGAACACTCGCTTTCGCGCTGCTTGGCCAGGCCTGGCCGTATCTTCTGGCAATGGGCGCCGCGCTCGCCGGTGTCTGGACGGCCTACGCCAAGGGCAAGGCCAACCAGAAGGCCAGGCAGGATGCCGCCGACGCCGCGGCGCGCACCGAAGCCCAGGAGATCGACGATGCCGTCGCCGGCCGGGCGCCGGACGACAACAGAGGGAGGCTGGCCAGATGGTCAAAATCATAGCGCTCTCGCTCCTGCTGGCCGGCTGCACCACATCAGGCGGATCGTTCTGCGCGGCCGGGCATCCCATCCGGCCGACAAGGGCAGAGGCGGCGGCCCTTTCCGACGCGTCGGTGGCGGCGATCCTGGCTCACAACGAAAAGGGTCAGAAATTTTGCGGCTGGAGGCCATGATGAACGATCTTTTCGACCTGCTCGGCATCAAGGGACCGGTCGTGGCGGCGGGTCTCGCCGGCGGCGTTCTGCGCGCGCTGTCGCGGCATCGCTACAAGCTGCGCGAAATGGTGGCCTCGCCGATCTGCGGCGCGCTTGCGGCGGCTTATCTGACGCTGCCGGCGGTCTCCTACGCCAGGATCGCCGGCCTGCCGATGCCCGATCCCGCCGACGACACCACCACGCTGGCGGCCGCCTTCCTGATCGGCGTCTGTGCGATGTGGATTTCGGACGTGCTGTTCGAGTTTGTGGTGCGGAGATTCAAGCCGGGGGTGGAGGAGTAGCTGTTGGCACCGCGTCGTCTGTTGGCTGCTGCCTGACGGAATTACCGAGACAGGTGGACCTGGCGCGGCGTGGCTCTCATTTCCAGGACCGACCGCTGCCCGCTTCGGCTCACGCCGGGGCGGGCTTTTTTGCATTTCCGATCGGCCATTGCTGAGCGGCATTCGAGTTGACCGGTCTCGTCGTCGTCCGTTGTGATAAGCAAGTTAATCATGTCGGTTATGCATAATGATTATTGTTAATTTTTGATTGAAGCACCGAAACTAGATAAAGACTTGAGCGGATGAATTGTTCATATATTGTTAAGCAAGAGGTAGACCACAGAAGACGGAAGCCATCTCCATCATCAAACGGGAGTAGCTTTCATGAACAAGTTCACTGTTATTTTCGCCGCTGTTGCAGTTGCATCGTCCGTTGGAGCCGCCGAGGCAGGTTGTGGGTGCGGAGGTTCGGGCGGCTGGGGAGGCAATTCGAGCAGCCTGATCAATGTTTCGCCGTCCATCGACCTTGGCAAGATCACCGCGCTGAACGACGTGCTCAGCGGCAACAACATCCTGAGCGGCAATGTCGTCTCAGGCATTCTGAACGGCAACAAGACCGGCATCGTCGGTGGCGTTCTGAGCGGGCTCGGCGTGAACCTGCTGGGCGGCAACAGCTACAGGCTGGGCAAGCGCCACTAGGCCGGCGCTGCATTTCAACTGTCGAAGGCAACCCAAAATAGCCCGTTCCGGTGCGCCGGGCGGGCTATTTCGCGTGTCGGGCCGATCAAGCGAGGATGTTGACCGCGCGTGCCGCGACCAGCGCGATGGTCAGCAGCGAGATCATGGCCTCGGCCATCATCAGCAGCTTGGCGCGCTGGGAAAGGGGCAAGGTATCGGTGGGCGAAAACGCTGTCGCATTGGTGAAGGCGAGGAAGAAATAATCGACGAAACCGGGCAGCCAATCTCGGAGGTCACGGTCGTTCAACGTCATCTGCGCGAACAGGAAATCGGCCTGCGCAAGCTTGACGAGGCCGCAGGTCGGCGGGCCGCCGCGGTCGGTGCTCCAGAACCACAAGGCAAAGACGATGACGTTGGTGACCCAGATGTTGAGTGCGTCGATCAGCAGCGTCGTGCCGCTGTTGCCGGCATGGCCCTCCAGCAAGGCACGCACCAGCAGGACCAGCGAACCGCAGTTCATGATGCTGATGATGGCGGTCATGGTCAGGGCTGTTCTGCGGATCATGACCCGAAACTGGCCGATCGCATGCCACTCGTGGTCCTCGACCGCCTTGCGGGTGGCGGCCTGTGTCCAGGCGGTGGCCACCGACAAGGGCAGCAGCAGAGCGGCCTCCAGCGCGGGCGCTAGCCAGCGCGGTCCGAATGAGAGATTGTTGATGACCAGAAGCTGCAGGCAGATGATGACGAGAACGGCCGCACGGGCCATCCAGAAATCGAGCGCACGGTAGTGGATGATGGCATGGTGGTGGCGCATTTATCAAATCCTGGATGCTTTTTGGGGGACGGGAACCGGTCAGGCGTAGGCGACGCCTGCCGCGATCACGCCCGATGCGCCGTGCCCGGCATGTTCAGGGCGCTCCGGGACGGCGTGTTCCATTGTTGTCCTGCTGGCATGTGATGATGAGAGAGGCGGCATGGTGGCGCGAAACTCTGCCTCAATCTTGGTTTTGCCATGGTCACCCAAGTTTACATTTTCGTAAGCTTCGAGTTCTGGGCTGTTCCAAAAACCGTCCGGTGTGATTTATCCACCGCATGACGCGAATCGACGAACCCATGAACGGTTGGCTGCCGGTCGGCAGTTCTGTTCCAGGCGACTGGCGGCAGTCGTCGATCTGGCAGGGGCTGACGCGCTATCCAGAAGCCGGCCTGGCGCTTTTATGCCTGACACAGATCCTGTGCTGGACCGTGGCGCCCGCGCTTGTCGACGTGTCACCGCCCAACGATGTCGTCGAAGGCTTCATGTGGGGCCGCGAATGGGTGCTGTTGACCTACAAGCATCCACAGCTTCCCGGCTGGCTGCTCGAGATCAGCCATCTTCTGACCGGATCGTTCCGCTGGCCGCAATATCTCGTGGCTCAGCTAACGATCTCGGCCACTTTCGTGCTAGTCTATCTGCTGGCCCGCGACATGCTCGGGCGAACCCGCGCGCTGGCCGCCGTGCTTCTGATGCCGTCGCTCTATTTCTTCGGCTGGCCGACCCCACAGTTCAATCATGACTACGCGCAGATGCCCTTCTGGGCCGCTATCTGCTGGCTGTTGTGGCGTGCGGGCCGTGGTGGTGGGCCGGGCTGGTGGCTGGCGCTCGGGCTGGTGTCGGGCGTCGGGCTCTATGCCAAGCTTTCCACCGGCCTATTATTGCTTTTCGGGGCGATCTGGCTGCTGTCGGACACACGCGCACGCAGTCGGCTCGCCACGCCCTGGCCATGGCTCGGGCTCGCGGTTTTCGGCGCTGTCGCCGCTCCACTGGCCGCCGAACTCTGCCGCGTCGATTTCCTGCCGCTGACCTATGCCGCCTGGCGCGATCAGTGGGTGGTGGCTCATCGCTCCCGCTTTTATTATATCGGCGTCCAGATGGCTGGGCTCTGCGGCTTTCTTCTGGTGCTGGCGATATCAGGGCTGCTGCGGCGCTCGCCCGCGCCGCAAAAGCCCGTCGGGCGCGGCACGCTGGTCTATCTCTTGTGGATGGGGGTTGGCCCGGCGATCCTCGTCATGGTGGCGTCCCTGTTCACCGGCGCCGGCGAGGCCTGGGGCGCGCCGATGTACAATCTTGCTGGCGTTGTGGCGCTCGCCTTGCTGGGCCATCGCCTCGGCGCCATCGAGATGCGAAAGCTGGCGATCTGCGCGCTCATCTCCATTGTCGGCATATCCGGTGCCTATGCGGGCATCCGCTGGACGAAATGCAATCTGCGTGGGCGCATGGACGCCGTCTGCTGGCCGGCGCAAAAGATCTCGGATGAGGCAGAGGCTGTCTGGCACGCTGCGACGCCCGATCGGCTCGACATCGTCGGCGGCCATGCCCTTATTGCGCCGCTGGCGGGCCTCAATGCCTATGACAAGCCGTCGATCTTCACCGAACTGAACATGCAGTACGCCCCCTGGATCACCAAGGAGCGGCTGCGCGAGCATGGCATATTGCTGGTCTGGCCCGGGCGCGATGTGCCATCTTATCTGCAGGCGTGGGTGGGCGACATCCCGATCAAAACCGTTCTTTTCGACTGGTCGCTCAAGGCGCCGCCGGTGGCGATCAGCTTCGCAGCCATTCCGCCTGGCGCGCGGCAGTTGCCGGGTGCTATCGACGGCCTCGCCCGACCGAGCAACTGAAGCAGATCCGCCGGTCCGCTGGACGAAGCAGGTGACAATGCCCATCTATGTCCAGACAAACTTGCCTTTGAGGAGACGTGATATGGCGACTTCGACCGAACGCGCAGTCCTTGCCGGTGGCTGCTTCTGGGGTATGCAGGATTTGATACGGCGCTATCCCGGCGTCATTTCCACCCGTGTTGGCTACAGCGGCGGCGACGTGCCCAACGCCACCTACCGCAACCACGGCAGCCATGCCGAAGCCATCGAGATCAATTTCGATCCGGCCATCATAAGCTATCGCACGCTGCTGGAACGCTTTTTCCAGATCCACGATCCGACGACCCGCAACCGCCAGGGCAACGATGTCGGGACGAGTTATCGCTCGGCGATCTATTACACCAGCGACGAACAGAAGCGCATCGCCGAGGACACGATCGCCGATGTCGATGCCTCGGGCCTGTGGCCGGGCAAGGTCGTCACCGAAGTCGCACCCGTTGGCCCCTTCTGGGAAGCCGAGCCCGAGCATCAGGACTATCTGGAGAAATACCCCAACGGATACACCTGCCACTTCGTCAGGCCGGGGTGGAAGCTGCCGGTTCGGGAAAAAGCGGTGCCGTAGATACACTGATACGACAGGATTTGAGAAGCCGCGGAGCGCTCGCTCCGCGGCTTCTTTTCATTGCAATTCCTACTTGCCGCAATGGTTGTCATTAACTGTCGGCGCGGTGGTGCCCGGCGACGTTCCACTGGCATCGGGCTGTGCGCCCTGCGGATGGGCAGGGCAATTTTCATCCGCGTTTGAATTCGTGGCGCCCGGTGCTACCGTCGTACTGTTGGTCGTGCCGGGGTCTACCGTGTTCGGCGAAGCCGGCGTATTTGGGTCGACGGTGACCGACTTGCCGCTGCCGCCGGATCCGTCGGTGCCGCTTGTGCCATTGCTCTGCGCCATGGCCGATGTCGCCAGGCCAATGGTGAGCGCCGAAGCTGCGAGGATTTTCATGAACATGGTTTGTCTCCATTGTCTGTGAACTCGTCGCGTAGCGACTGGTGGGACAACCTCGCGGCCTGGTGAAGGTTCCCGATAAATTCTCGCGCCGGCAGAGCCAACCGCTCCCGCCCTGGCGCAATGCTTTTGGCGCAGTGCGATAAAAAAAACGGCTTTTCCTTCAACTCGAATGATGCTTTAAGGCGCACATCCACAGGGGTGCTCCGTACGGTCGGGGCTGAGACGGGGGCGGCAAGCCCACAGACCCTAGAAGCTGATCTGGGTAATACCAGCGGAGCGAGGCGGGCGATGTTTTCAGGCGCACAGATTTCCCTATATCCCATGACCGACGATTTCGTCGGTGTCATCCTTGGCGCGCTCGGTGCGCTCGATCCCTGGCGCGACAAACTCAGGATCGAGACCGACGACATCTCGACCTTGCTGATCGGGCCGCCCGAAGTGCTGTTTCCTGCCATGCGCGACCTCTTCGTGGCGGCGGCACGCAGCGGCAAACATTGCGTGTTGTCGGCCACCATCTCGCGCGGCTGCCCTGGCGAGCCGGACGATCCGATCTGCCGCTCCGATGCGTTTGGCGGGCCCGTCGGTCCACTCGGCCCCCGCAAGGACGCGGCCATCGCGGCGGTGCGCAATGCTGCTGCCACCGGCCAGCCGGCGGCGGCGCAGTTCTCGCTCTATGTGATGGGCACAGACGACCACATGGACGAGATCTACGGCTGCATAGACTTTCTCAAGCAGTCCGGCGTCTATGAGCGCTCCAAACATTTCTGCACGAAACTGCGCGGTGATGCCGGTGCGATCTTTTCGGCGCTGGACGAGGCTTTCTGCCGTTTCGGACCAGGCGCTGGCCACGTAACCCTCGACGTCACGGTCTCGGCCAACAGCCCGTCGGCCGTCTGAAGCCGCGCCGCTCTCGCGGCCGTCAAAGGTTATCTCCCGTGGTCTCATCATCAGTCGCTTCGCGCCCGATCGCGAGCTTTCTCGTCAAGGCAATGCCGGCCATGATCTCGGCCGGTTTGCTCCTGCTGGCGTGGGAGCTTTATGCCACCTATTCCGGCATCAGGGCCACGATACTGCCGGCGCCGTCACGCGTCTTCGAGCAAGCGATGCTCAATCGCGAGGCGCTGGCCGACAATGCCGTTCCGACCATCCGTGCCACGCTTCTTGGCTTTGCCTGTTCGCTCAGCGCCGCCTTCGTGCTGTCGATGCTGGTCGACTTCTTCCAGCCGCTGCGGCGTGCGTTGTTTCCCGTCTTCATCGTCAGCCAGACCTTGCCGCTGGTGGCGGTCGCGCCGCTGGTGGTGCTGTGGTTCGGCTTCGGGCTGGCGCCCAAGATCATGCTGGTGGCGCTGGTCACCTTTTTTCCGATGCTGGTTGCATTGGTCGAAGGCTATGAGGCGACCGAGGCCGAGATCGGGCAAATGCTGCGCGCCATGGGGGCAGGGCGCTGGCGCATCTTCCTGCTGGCGCGGCTGCCTTCGGCGCTGCCTTACTTCTTTGCCGGGTTGAGGATCTCCATCACCTATGCGGTGGTCGGCGCCATCTTCGCTGAATATGCCGGTGCCGCGAAGGGTCTGGGCATCTACATGCTCAACGCCAAAAACAATTTCCGTCCTGATCTGGTTCTTGCCGCCGTCGGTGTCAGCGCGGCGCTGACCCTTGTCCTGTTCGGGTTGACCGTGTTGCTGCAGCGCCTTGCCATGCCCTGGGAGCGAGCCGACAGGGAAACTGCCGGGAAGGGGGCCTGGCGATGAGCCGGCTCGAACTGCGGCATGTGCACAAGGCGTTCGGTGGGCTCGACGTGCTGGCCGATATTTCGCTCAGCGTCGGCGCTGGTGAGTTCGTCTCGATCCTTGGACCCTCGGGTGCCGGCAAGTCGACGCTGTTCCAGCTTCTGACCGGCGCCGAGCATGGCGAGGGCGAGATGTTGTTCGACGGCGCGCGGCTCGACGACCACGGCAGGCACTTCGCCTTCATGCCGCAGCGCGACGCGCTGATGCCATGGCGGCGCATCCTCGACAACACGACGCTCGGGCTCGAAGTGCAAGGTATGAGGAGACAGGCGGCGCGGGCGCGCGTTGCGCCGTTGTTTGCCGAATTCGGGCTTGCCGGCTTCGAGCGGCATTTTCCCGCGCAGCTGTCCGGCGGCATGCGCCAGCGCGCGGCCTTGCTGCGCACCGTGGTGCAGGAGCGCGACATGCTCCTGCTCGACGAGCCGTTCGGCGCGCTCGATGCGCTGACCCGCACCGCCATGCAGCGCTGGCTCGAACAGATGTGGCGGCATCATCGCTGGACGGCGCTCTTGATCACCCATGACGTGCGCGAAGCCGTGTTCCTGTCCGACCGCATCTATGTGCTGTCGGCGCGCCCGGCCCGCATCGTGCGTGAAATCAGGGTGCCGTTGCCGCGCCCGCGCAGCCTTGGCGGCGATGCCGCGCGCCAGGCAAGCGCGCTCGAGGCCGAAATCCTCGACATCATCCTCAACCCCAATCCATCCAAAGGACACGATCATGACTGACTTGACGCGCCGGCAGGCCTTGTTGCTGACCCTTGCCACCGGCCTTCCCTTGATTGCCGGGACGGGTCGGGCTCGAGCACAATCGGCGGCACAAAAGGTCACCGTCGCCCTCGACTGGACGGTCAATACCAACCACATCGGACTGTTCGTCGCCCGCGACAAAGGGTTTTATCGCGAAGCCGGGCTCGAGGTCGACATCCTGCCCTACAGCGATACCGGTGCGGGCACGCTGGTCGCAAACCGCGTCGCCGATTTCGGCATCAACGGCACCATCAGCCTGTTCACCCAGAGAACCGCCGGGGCGGATCTGAAGGGCGTCTATGCGGTGGTGCAATCCGAAACAGGCCGCGTGGTCTTCAATGCGGCACGCAACGAGATCAAAAGCCCAAGAAGCCTCGACGGCTTGATCTATGGCGGCTTCGGCAGTGCCTGGGAAAACGCGCTGATATCGACCATCATTCGCCACGACGGCGGCAAGGGCAATTTCGAGACGGTGACGCTCGGCACCTCAGCCTATGAGGCGCTGGCCAATGGGTCGGTCGATTTCACGCTCGAAGTCTCGACCTGGGAGGGTGTCGAAGCCGAACTCAGGGGCGTCAAGCAGCGCAGCTTCGTCTATGCCGATTATGGCGTGCCTGATGAGCACACGACGCTGATCTCTTCGAGCGAAGCCTATCTCCAGGCCAATCCCAAGCCTGCGGCCGACTTCGTTCAGGCGACGCGACGCGGCTACCAGTTCGCTGTCGACCACCCCGACGATGCGGCAACCCTGCTGATCGCTGCAAACAAGGATGCCTTGACCAATCCGGCGCTGATCCACGCCTCGCTGAAGGCATTGATCGACGGCCATTATCTACGCAGCCAAAGCGGGGCCATCGGGACGATGGATCCGGCCAAGATGGAAGCGATTGGCGACTATCTCTTCGCCTCCGGCATTTTGCGCGATTCCGACGGCAAGCTGGTTGCTCGACGTCCGGATTTCGGGAGCTATTTCCGCAACGACTATCTGAGCTAGTCTGGCAAAACCAAATGACATGGGTCGCCAGTCTTTCTTGGCGACCGCGTGGAGCAGGTCGTCTGGAAGTGGCGCCCTGGCTCCCCGACAGCCAGTTTAATACCGATCTGATCTTGTTGATTAACTGCCCGGCAATGGTTGCGTGCAAAGGTCGCCCTGAGGGATCATTGGGGTGTCTGCATTGCTCATATCAAAAAGCGAGGCGCTTTCGCACGTCAGTGACGGCAGGATTCTGTCCGCAGCCCGAAAGCGTGAGATCCTGGTGGATTTGCGGGAAGGTTTCTTTCGGATCTGCGCGCTGGCCTTCGCGGGCATGTTCGTCTACCGCGGCGTGTATCACCTGATGCTCGACCCGACGCGCATCAATGTGGCGCTGGTGGCAATTTCCGAGATCCTGACCTTTACCTGGCTGCTTCTGTCGCGTCGGCCGAAGGTTCGCGACTGGAACCCGCTCACGGTGGTTGTCTCCGTGATCGCCAGCTTCGGTGTCGGTTTCATCGACCTGGAGCCGGGCGTGGCCATCATCCCGGTCCATGTTGCGGCGCCGCTGCAGGCCCTGGCGTTGGGGTTCGTAATCTGGGGAAAGATATCGCTGGGGCGTTCTTTCGCCATTCTGCCGGGCAATCGCGGCGTGATGACAGGCGGTGCCTACCGTCTGGTGCGGCATCCGATCTATGCCGGCTATCTTGCCGGCCATCTCTTGTTCCTGCTGTCGGCCTTTTCCTTCTACAATCTAGCCGTCTACGCGGTGATCACCTTCTTCCAGGTGCACCGCATCCTGCGTGAAGAGGCGCTGCTGGCCGTCACGCCGGAGTATCGGGACTATATGAAGCGCGTCCACTACAGGCTGTTCTACGGCGTCGTTTGACAGGCGCCCCGGCGCGCAGAATCGTTCGGTCTGCAACCACACTGGCAACGTTCGATCGTCAATAGACCTGCGCATTGTTTGTGCAAGCTAATATTGCGACTTTTACTGGCGTTTATTTCAGAAATTTTGAGATATATATACCACACTTCAATTTCAGTATTCTCTCTCTGTGAAGCTGAAACTCACTACCTCGCGTAATTGCTTCTGCAATCGGCTTCTCGCCATCTCCGGCCGATCGGAAAGCCCGCCACGCTGGTGGGCTTTCTGCGGTCCACAGGCGTGCCGGAATTAAATTCTGGTTGCCGTCACCAGGATGGCCGTTTCTGTTGCTGGCGTGACTTCTTCCGCGCGATGCCCGCCACAATCGCGGAACGGTAGGCCTTTGGAGCGCTCGTCTTTTGAACATCGCAGCTGCGAGGTTCAATCCTACGGCGCCGGCTCCTATGGCGGCGGCGGCCTTGGGCTCGTGCTGCTCATCGTCATCGTGCTTGTCGTACTCGGGTGCATCTAGCCGGGTTATCGCCAACTGATCGCAATCTCGTGAGCGCCCCAATGTCGGCGTGCACCGGATTGTGATGCAGGCAAGCCGGCTTGTGATCCTGCACTCTGCAAAACTTTCGTATGGTCATTGCGGTCCACACCCCCCCGTGGAAACAAGAGGAGAGGGTCCCACCCCTTGTCCTCCTCCAAGGCCCGCTCCGGTTCACCGTAGCGGGCTTTTGCTTGCTGGCGAGGCAAAACCGGCTCGCATCAAACCCTATGGGCGAGGCGTTCAGATGCTGGCGCCAGTCGACTACTCCATGTCAGGCACGTCACCGCTGACGAAGAGCGTGTTCGGCGGACCATATTCGCCCAGCGTCGGATCGGCCTCACGGCTCCAGGCGATGACGCCGGAATGCTTTGCCGTCAGAGCCCTGGCGGTGCGTATGGCGCGATCCTCGCTCTGCTGGTCGGCGGGTCCAAAGGCTGGGAACAACTCGCCATCCTCACCGCGATCGAACGCGACCACGACGATCAGCCTGGGATTTTTCTGGCCACTGGAATCGGACATCTTGCACCTTTGGCGCAGAACCTATCACATTGCTCGGGGTTGAAGGCCGCGAATCGATGAATGCCGACTTTGGGGAGTGGCATCGTGCAAGATCAGCGTTTCGATGAGCCGGTCAGGATTGCGCTCGGCCGATCGCGAAACTCGATCTTCAACGTGGAGCGGGTCGCTCAGGCTGCCGACATCCTGCTGAACCGCTGGCCGGTTGCGACCGGGCAAAAGCATATGGTTGCCCGCAAGGCCTGTCTGGCCGTGCTCGAGGGAAAGAAAGAAGTCTCGGCGGCAAGAGCGGCGTTCATCAACGCCGCTATCGAGGCGGACATCCTCGTCGAACCGCGTGAGGTGTCGATCCCGTAGCCTGTCCCTGGTGAAATTGAATCAGGATCTGGCTCCATCCCCTTGATGTATGCCCCTTTTTGGCGATCGCCGACCGGCTTTTCAGGGCTATTGACCTGCCTCTCGGCACGCCCTGCACGGTTATCCCGCACATTTCGCTGCCTGTTGGTCAGTCTTCGGCATCTGTTGACATAGCATCCGGGCCTCGGTATTGAACAGGATTATACAGGTTCATTGAACAGGTACCCTTATGAAGCGGCGCGCGGTTCAACTGTCTCCCGGCACGGGCAAGCCCGAGCAGATCGCCACCGTCCTCGAACATGAGATCCGTTCCGGCGTCCTCGGTTTCGGCGACCGCCTTCAAAGCGAGAACGAACTCGTCCAGCGCTTCTCCGTTAGCCGCAATACGGTCCGCAAAGGCCTCGAGGAACTGTCCAGCCGCGGGCTGATCACGACCAAGGTTGGTATCGGCTCGTTCGTCACCTTCGACGGCAAGCCGGTCGACGACTCGATCGGCTGGTCGCGCGCGCTGGCCGATGCCGGCGCCAATGCCGAGACGCGGACGCTGCGGCTGGAGGTCATCGAAGACCCCGATCTGGCTGCGCTGCTTGGCATCGAAAGCCCGTTCTTCATCGCCGTCGACCGGGTGCGCACCAACGCCAGCGACGGCCATGCGATCTCCATCGAGCGCAGCCGGTTGCCATTGTCCTCCGAGCTCGAGGACGTACCGTTGCGCGGATTGCGCGAGGGCTCGCTGCACCAGACGCTGCGCGTCGCCGGCCTCATTCCCGACCATGGCGAGGAATGGGTCGAGATCGAGATGCTCAATGCCGAGGATGCGGCCATCCTCGGCTGCCCGCAAGGCACGCCTTTCCTGCGTGGCCGCCGGCTGACGCGCGCCGCCGACGACCGGCCGATCGAGTACGTCACCAGCCTGCTCAATCCGGCGCATTTTGCGCTGCATATGAGGTTCTGAGCGATGTCGGATGCGACCAGCAAGGCTATTGACCGCGCCATGGGGGCGCTTGTCGGCGGAGCGCTGGGCGATGCGCTCGGCATGCCGACGCAGCTTTTGTCGCCGGTTCGCATTGCCGAACTCTACGGCCATGTTGAGGATTTCATCGAGCCTTTCCCGGATCATCCGGTGTCGAAGGGATTGGCCGCCGGCACCATCACCGACGATACCGAGCAGGCGTTGCTGCTCGGCCGCATCCTGGTCGAATCCGGCGACCGTTTCGACCACGCGCGCTGGGTCAATGCGCTGCTCGACTGGGAACGCGAGGTTAAGGCGCGTGGCAGCTATGACCTTTTGGGGCCATCGACCAAACGCGCCATCGACGCCATCAACAATGGTATGCCGGCTGAGGAAGCGGGGCGCAGCGGCGACACCAATGGTGCGGCGATGCGTATCGCGCCGGTCGGCATCATGATGCCGCTCGAACCGTTGGAAGGATTCGTCGGCAAGGTGGCTGAGACCTGCCGGGCCACGCACAACACCTCGATTGCCATCGCCTCCGCCGCTGCCGTTGCGGCAGCCGTCAGCCGCGGCGTCGCCGGCGGTGGCTGGCGCGACGCTTCCGCCAGCGCGGTCGCGGCGGCGAGGCGAGGGGCGACACTCGGACATTGGGTGACCGGCGGCGACATCGCCGCGCGCATCGTCTGGGCGCAAGACATCGTACACGGCAAGGCGATCAGGGATGCGATCCGGCTGATCACCGATCTGGTTGGCACCGGCGTCGCCAGCCAGGAATCCGTTCCGGCGGCCTTCGCCGTGCTGGAAGTCGCGCGTGGCGACCCATGGCAAGCAGCCGTCATCAGCGCCAATCTCGGCGGCGACACCGATACGATCGGCGCCATCGCTGCCGGCATGGCCGGCGCCTGCAGCGGTTTTTCCCGATTGCCGCAACAGCATATCGCCCGGCTTGTCGGCCTCGACATGTCGGAGGTTCGCGCGCTCGCCGCCGATCTCGTGGCAGCAAGGATGGCGAAAATCGGTTCCGGCAAGGACGCGGCGGAATGAGCGGCCGTCTCGTCCATGTCGGCAGTGCCGTGGTCGACTATGTCTACCGCATCGACGCCCTGCCGGCGCCCGGCATGGAAAAGACGGCATCGAGCTTTGCCCAGGTCGCCGGCGGTGGCTTCAACATGATGGTGGCGGCCAGCCGCACCGGCAGGCAGGTGGTGTTCGGCGGCCAACTCGGCAGCGGGCCCAATGGCGATTTCCTGCGCGCTGCTTTCATAGCCGAGGGTATCGAGACACTGACGCCGCCATCGCCCGTGATGGACAGCGGCAACTGCGTCGCCATGATCTCGAGCGACGCCGAACGCACCTTCGTGTCGTGGCCTGGTGCGGAGAGCGTTCTCAGCCTCGACATGATGGCGCCGGTCGCGGTGGCGCCGGGAGACTGGGTGTTCACCTCCGGCTACACGCTGAGCTACCCTAAGAGTCGCGATGCGCTCACTGATTGGATCGAGGCGCTGCCGGCAGGTATTCCCTTCGTCTTCGACCCGACGCCGGTCATCACGGACATTCCGCGTCCCATCCTGTCGCGGGTGCTTGCCCGCACCACATGGCTGAGCTGCAACACGACGGAAGCCGCCGAGATTGCCGGCCCAGGCGATGTCGAGGGCCTCGCGGTACGGCTGCTGGGCGACCACTGCCCGAAAGCAGCGGGCGTGGTCATCCGCTCCGGGGCAAAGGGTTGCCATATCAGGTTGGCCGACGGCACGGCGCAGACCGTTGCCGGCTTCAAAGTCACCGCCATCGACACCAATGGCGCCGGCGACACCCATATCGGTGCTTTCGTCAGCGCGCTGGCGCACGGCATCCCGCCCTTCGAGGCAGCGCGCTATGCCAATGCGGCAGCGGCCATATCGGTCACCCGCCATGGCGGCTCGTCGGCGCCGACCGACCACCAAATCCAGACATTCCTGAGCCATGCCGCCGACCCGTCGGGAGCAGGCCGGACACAGAAGGCCAATGCATAACAGCTGGAAAGCCTGACAAGCCCGGGAACCGGGCAAACCCACAGAGAGGAACCAACCATGCGCATGCCTGACTTGACTGCTCTGCTGACGGCGACCGCCGTCTTTACCTCCGCACTCGCGTTCGCTGCCAAGGCTGACGAAGTGCATGTGCTCAACTGGAAGGGATACGGCGCCGACGAACCATGGGCGGTGGAGGCTTTCGAAAAAGCGACCGGCAACAAGGTCGTCAACGACTTCTTCAATTCCGAACAGGAAATGCTGACCAAGATCCGGACCAATCCCGGCCTCTACGACGTGGTCATGATCAATGCCGCCTTCAACGACCAGGCGATGGACGGCAAACTGATCCAGCCGATCGACGTCTCCAAATTGCCGAACTACGCCGACATCAGCAAGGACAAGGCGGGATCGCCGATGCTCGTCCATGACGGCAAGGTCTATGGCGTGCCGTGGGTGTGGGGCCTCACCGCGCTCGCCATTAACGACAAATCCTTCGACAAGCCGCCGACGAGCATCGCCGAGATGTGGGATGCCGCCCATAAGGGCCGCGTCGTCATTCGCGACGATGCCGTCGAAGCGGTGCAGTTCGGCGCCATCGCAACGGGCCAGAACATCAACGACATCAAGGATATGGATGCGGTCAAGGCGAAGCTCACCTCGTTGATGCCGCAGATCAAGACCTTCTGGAGTTCGGAGAACGACTGGAACCAGATGGTCGCCTCCAACCAGATCGACATCGGCACCTACTGGAGCGGCTCGGCCGATCGCGCCAAGACGCATTTCAAATTGCCGGTCTCTCTGGTCGTGCCGCAGGAGGGTGCCGTCGCCTGGCTCGACGCGTTTTCCATTCCGGTCGGCGCCAAGAACGTCGCCGGCGCCGAGGCTTTCATCAACTACATGATCGACCCGAAATTCTACGTCGAATGGGTCACCAAGGTCGGTGCTCCTGTCTCCGCCAACACCAAGGCGGTGGAAGCGCTGCCCGAGGATGCCTTCAACCGCAAGGTCATGGGCGACCCCGAGGTGGCCAAACGCATCCAGTTCCAGGCGCCGATCACCGATGCCCAGCGCGAAGCCTATCTGGCGCTGTGGCAGCAGTTGAAGGTCGACGTGAAATAGAGCCAACATCCCGGCCAGCCGGCGGTTCGCGCCGGCTGGCGTTTCAATCCTGGGGGAGGGTATCATGGCAGCTGCGACAGCGTCGCGAAGCGGGCTGAGATCGGCATTGCCGCTGCTGGCGCCAGCCTATCTCTGGCTGACGGTGGCGATCTTCCTGCCGCTCTCGGCCATGGTCTTTTTCTCGTTCATGACCGAGCTGCCGCTGTCGGGAAAGCCGTGGACATTCACCCTTGGCAACTATGCCACCTTCTTCTCGCAAAGCCTCTATCTGACACTGCTGCTGGCCTCACTGCGGCTTGGCCTCGAAGTGACGCTGTGGTGCGTCGTCATCGGCTATCCCGCCGCTTACGTGCTCGCCAAAGTGCTGAAGGGGCGCAGCCGCGAGGCGATCTTCCTGCTCGTCATCTTGCCGTTCTGGTCGAACGGGCTGGTGCGCATCTTTTCCTGGGCGATGGTTTTGCGCGAGGGCGGCATTCTCGACACCGCGCTCAACGCCGTGCTGCCGTTCAAGATCAACATCGACCTGATGTATTCCTATCCAGCCGTCATCATCGGGCTGGTGCATTCCTACGTGCCTTACATGGTGCTGACCTGCTATCTCACGCTGCAGGCGATCGATGACTCCCTGATTGAGGCCGGGCGTTCGCTTGGCGCTTCACGGCTACAGGTGCTGAAGCGGGTGATCATCCCGCTGTCGATGCCCGGATTGGTCGCGGGTGCGGCCCTGATCTTCGTCCCCGTCGTCGGCTCGTTCATGGAGCCGCGCATCCTCGGCGGTCGCACCGGCACCTTCTACGGCACGGTCATCGAGGACCAGTTCGTCGCCGTGTTCAACTGGCCGCTCGGTGCCGCGCTTTCCTTCATCCTGCTGGCCGTGGTGCTGGTCATCCTGGCGGTGGCGTCGCCGGTGCTGCGGAGGGCCGCGTGATGGCGACGACCCGCGTCCTCGAATGGCTTGGCCGCTTCTACATCGGTCTGCTGCTCGCCCTCCTCTATCTGCCGATCATCATCATGGCGCTGATGTCGTTCAACGTCTCGCCCTTCTACCAATTGCCGTTCGAATGGACGACCGAATGGTACGCTTCGCTGTGGCAGAACGACCAGCTGATCGCCGCCACCTGGAACAGCGTCGAGATCGCCGTCATCACCACCGTCATCTGTGTCGTGCTCGGCTCGGCGGCATCGCTGGCGCTCTATCGCTATGAGTTTCGCGGCAAGAAATTCCTGCAGGCGCTGTTGTTTCCGCCGATCGCCATTCCGTGGCTGATCACCGGCACGGCGATGCTGATCTTCTTTTTCGGCGTCGGCATCGGTCGCGGGCTGCATGCGATCCTGCTTGGCCATGTCGCACTGGCGCTGCCCTATGTCATCGTCGTCGTCTCGGCCCGGCTGCAGACCTTCGCGCCGGAGCTGGAAGAGGCGGCACGCTCGCTCGGCGCCAACCAGTGGCAGGTAACGAGGCGCGTCACGCTGCCTTGGATCATGCCAGGCGTTATTGCCGGAGGGCTGTTTGCGTTTGCAGTGTCGTTCGACCAGTTCGTGGTGTCCTATTTCCTGGCGACGCCTGGGCAGACGACGCTGCCGGTGGAAATCTACGCCGCGATCCGCAAAGGATTCACGCCCGAGATCAATGCGGTCTCGACGATCATCATTGTCGTGTCGATGGCGCTGATGCTGCTCACGGCGCGGTTCTTCAAATTCGGCGGAGAGAAATAATGGCCGGCGTGCAGGTATCTGATGTCTCGCGCAGTTTCGGCGCACACAAGGCGCTGGACAATGTCTCCATCGATTTCGCCGATGGCGGGTTCTATGCGCTGCTGGGGCCGTCGGGCAGCGGCAAGACCACGCTGCTGCGCCAGATTGCCGGTTTCGATTTTCCCGATTCGGGCCGCATCACCATCGGCGGCGAGAGCGTCGAGCGGGTGCCGGTCGAAAAGCGGCGCATCGGCATGGTGTTCCAGAACTATGCGCTGTTTCCCAATATGAGCGTCGCCGACAATGTCGCCTTCGGCCTGTCGGTGCGCGGCGAGGCCAAGGCGGTGATTGCAACGGAGGTGCAGCGCGCGCTCGATCTGGTGCAGCTCGGCAAGCTTGGTGGCCGCCGGCCGCACCAACTCTCCGGCGGGCAGCGGCAGCGTGTGGCTCTCGCCCGCGCTATCGTCACCAAGCCGCGCGTGCTTTTGCTCGACGAGCCGCTCGGCGCGCTCGACAAGGCGCTGCGCGTCGATATGCAGATCGAGCTCAAGCGCATCCAGCGCGAGATCGGCATCACCACCATCTTCGTCACGCACGACCAGGAAGAAGCGCTGACGATGAGCGACCGCATCGGCATATTGCGCGACGGCAGGCTGGTGCAGGAGGGGCCGCCGGAGGAGATCTATAACAGGCCGAAGAGCGAGTTCGCCGCCACCTTCCTCGGCGACGCCAACATTTTTCGCGGCGACAGCACGGGCGATGGCATCCGGCTGGCGGACGGAACGGCGATTGCCGCTGGTGTGGGTGCCAAGCTTGCCGCCGGCGCCAAGGCGAGCTGTGCCGTGCGGCCCGAACGCATCCGCATCGCCAGGGATGCCGGAGCACCGGATGGCAACGCCAACATGCTCAAGGGACAGGTTTCCAAGCGCATCTTCGCCGGCAGCAACAGCACCTATTTCGTCGAGCGTGCTGGTCAGACGTTGAAAGTGATTGTGCAGAATACCGGCATGGAACGGCTGGCAGAAGGTCAGGATGTCGTGCTGCGCTGGTCGCCTGAAAGCACGGTGTTGATCGCGGCGAACTGATCCTCACCGGGTCTTGCCAGACCGTCCGCAATCAGGGACAGCATAGACGGGCACGACCCGGAGCATACCGATGACCCTGGAACTGACTGCACGCGACCGATCCATGCTCGACGGCGAGCATGGCCTGTCAGCGGCTGCTGCCATGAAAATCCTGGTCGCCTTTTCCAATGCGATCGGGGCAGGTCGTCTGCTCGACATTGCCGGCGCGCATATCGATGGTTGTCTCTACCATGGCAAGGCCGGTCTCGATTTCGTCGAGCGGCTGGTCGAAGGTGGCGGCCGCGTGCAGGTGCCGACGACGCTGAATGTCGGGTCGTTCGATCTCATCCATCCCGGCATGGTGAAATTGCCGGCGGCCGAAGAGGTGCCGGCGCGACGGTTGATGAAGGCGCATATGGAGCTCGGCTGCCAGGCGACATTCACCTGCGCGCCCTACCAGACGCGCTTCCGGCCGAGCTTTGGGCAGCAGATCGCCTGGGGTGAGTCCAACGCCATCGTCTTTGCCAATTCGGTGATTGGCGCGCGCACCAACCGCTATGGCGATTTCATCGATCTGTGCTGCGCCATGACCGGGCGCGCGCCGGCCTGGGGTCTGCATCTGAGCGAGAACCGGCGCGGCCGGATCTTGTTCGAACTGGCCTTTGCCGACCCCGAGCCGAGCGACAGCCTGTTCGTCGGCATCGGACTTGTCATCGGGCAGGCGAGCGGCGACCGCATTCCGGTGATTGCCGGCCTGCCGCAACCGCGCGACGAGGACCAGCTGAAGGCGTTGGGCGCGGCGGCGGCAACGACGGGTGCTGTGGCGCTGTTCCATGCGGTCGGCATCACGCCGGAAGCGATGACGCTCGACGAGGCGTTCCAGGGTCATGCGCCTGACGAGACGATCCGCATCAGCCGCGCCGACATCGATCATGCGCTGGCCAGGCTATCGACCGTGCCCGATGGCGCGCCGCTGGCGGCCGTGTCGCTCGGCACGCCGCATTTTTCGCATGAGGAATGGATGCGACTGTTGCCGTTGCTGCGCGAGGCAGCACCGGGTAGGCGCATTCCGATCTATGTCAACACCGGCCGCGCGACGCTGACGCGATTGCAGGAGGAGGGCGCGCTGGCCGGTATGGAGGCGTTCGGCCTGATCCCGGTCGCCGATACCTGCACCTATGTCACATCGATCCTGGAACGCCTCGATGGCGTGGTGATGACCAATTCCGGCAAATGGGCGCACTACGCACCCGGCAATATCGGTGTGTCCGTCGCCTTCGCCGAGATGCGGGATTGCATCCGCTCTGCTGCGGCCGGGCATGTTGTGCGGAGCGCGTCATGACGCGACCGGTGGAACGAACCGGCACTTTCCAGCTGGCCGGTGACGCTGAGGGTCAGGCGCTGGTGTTTTCGCAACCGCTCAGCTTCTGGGGCGGTATCGATGCCGAGACCGGCGAGATAACAGACCATTCGCACCCCGGCCTCGGCCGAAATGTCGCTGGCAGGATTTTGGTCATGCCGAGCGGGCGCGGCTCGTCGTCTTCATCCTCGGTCCTGGCCGAGGCGATCCGCAGGGGCACGGCGCCGGCCGGTATTCTTCTGGAGCGGCCGGACCCGATCCTGGCGGTCGGTGCCATCGTTGCCGAATTTCTTTATGACATCCGCATGCCGCTGGTGGTGTGCGATATTTCGAACCTTGTCTCCGGTGATCAAATTGATATCGGCATCGGCAAAGACCGCGGGCCGATCATCAGAGTTCACCCCGCCATCAATCCGGCAGAGCCACGCCGCCAATAGGCCGCCGCCAGCGTTTGATCGCGACCAAGCCCCAGCGTGTCGCGCCAACATTCGCGCACGATCTTGGCGGCAGCGGCTTCCGCCGCGAACCAGCCGAAGGCCGAACCGTCCTGCGGCCACGCCACCGAGCGGACAGCCTCGGCCAGCAGTCTGTCCTCGCCCGCCGCCACGCCATCCCGTGTCAGCCAATGAACCTCGATGCCCGTGCCATTGTTGATCGCTTGTCTTTCACCATCATTGGCGATCTCGACGAAGGCGACGCCTTTTGTCCCGGCCGGTAGCGTCTCCAGCAGCCGAGCCAGCGCCGGCAAGCCGGTTTCGTCGGCGCCCATGACGTACCATTCTGCCTGCCGCACCGGACGGCCGACCGGGCCCATGATGCCAACCTTCATGCTGGGCGCGGCCTGCATGGCCCAGGCGGAGCCGACGCTCTCGCCGGGATGGATCAGGAAGTCGACATCGATGATGCCCTTTTCCACGTCGAGCGCGCGGATGGTGTAGACGCGCGCCACTGGGCGCCGGTCGTCGGTGGGCCAGACCGGTAAGCCATTGCCGCCCAGCACCGGCCACAGCGGATCGGGGACGTCCCTGGTCGGAAACAGCATGCGGATATGCATGCCGCCGAACTTGGCGAAGCGCGAGAGGTTCTCGCCGGTCAGACGAATGCGGCGCATATTCGGAGTGAGGTCGCGAACATCGGTCACCACCATCTCGCGGAACTGGGCGAGGCTGGTTTCGCCTGAGAGATCGCCGGTCCAGACGATCTCGGGGTTTTCCTCCTTGGCGTAGACCTGTACGGCTGTGGCGAGCAGGTCCTTGATACGGGCGAGCCCGTCGCGGTCGGCAGCATTGGCCCGCATCACCAGCCGCTCCATGTCGAACGAGGCGCCGCCGAAGGCAAAGCGGAAATCGATGCGCTGTCCCTGATGCGAAGCATCGGCCTCGAAGCTCCGCAGCCTGTCGGAGATGCTGTCCATGTAGTCCGGCAGACGCCGCAGGTTGAGCCGTGCCTCGCAGGCCAGTTCACGCACCGATGCTTCGTTCATTGTCAGCCTCCGATCCTGCCGGTGAGGCCCACCTTGAAGGTGCGGCCCTTGCCCTGTTCTGTTGCCGCCGAGGTCGACCATGCGCTTTGCGGATCGGTGTAGGCGGTGTTGAAGATGTTATCGACGCCGAAATCGAGCTTGAGGTTGTCGTTGACGCGCCAGTTGGCGAAGACATTGACCAGATCGAAACCGTCATCGACGACCGGCACGGCGTTGGGATTGGTGCGGCTGGTGCGGGTGATCTTGCCGACGCTGAGATATTGCGCGCCGACGGTGAGCTGGTCCTCCAGCATGCGGAAGCCGATCGTGGCCGAGAAGCGGTCGAGCGGCGTGTTGTTCAACGCCTGGCCGGAATAGACGCCGCTGACGACCTTGGCGTCGATCAGCGCGCCGGAGAGGTTCACGAAACCCCAGCCATAATCATAAACCATCTCGGCCTCTACGCCCTTCAGGCGTGCGTCGCCGATGTTGATTGCCGTGCGCGGCAGCACGGTGAGGTCGACGTCGATGTAATCCTCGACGTCAGTGTGGAAAACGTTGACCTTGGCGCGCAGCCGATCACCCGCCGTCAGCACATCGTCATATTTCACGTTGACGCCGGCCTCCCAGTTCTTTGCCGTCTCGGGCTGCAGCAGAAGATTGGGCCGATATGTATCACCGCCGCCATGCGCGCCGCCGCCACGGAAGACATCCTGCAGACCCGGCGCCCGGTAGCCTTCGGAATAGGTGCCATAGAGCTGGAAGCCATCGAATGGCGTGACGCCGACGGTGAGGCGCGGCGACCAACGATCGCCGGAGATCGAGGCTTCCTGCGGTGACGGGATGCGCGTCTCGCCATCGAGCTGGTAGCCGTCATAGCGCATCGCCGCGATGACCTGCAGCCAATCCCCGTAATCGCCCTGCCACTGCAGGAAGCCGCCATAACCCTGCTGTTGGCCAGCGCCGAAATGCGCCGCTTCCGAGGAGGCCTCGAGATAGTAGTAGTCGAGTCCGTAGGTCAGCGTATGTGCTAGTCCCCAGACGTCGAAACGCGAGGAGTTCTTCACATTGAAACCTGTCGTGGCCACGTCGTAGAAGCGGAAATTGCCGATCGCCGAGGTCGGCCAGACCTGCGTCTGCTCGGCGCGGGTGCGGTTGTGATAGGCATTGGCGCTGAAGTCGATCAGCGCGTTGTCGTCGGGCTTCCAGGTGTAAGCGGCGGTGTAGGTCTGGTTGGTGGTGTCGGTGTCATAGCGGCTCAGGGTCGGCGAGGTCGAGCCGCTCGATCCGGTGATCTGGTCGTTGTAGCGCTGCAGGATGGCGCCGAGCTTCAGCTCATGGCCATCGGCCGGCCGCAACGTCGCCTTCAGATAGCCGCTGGTCACCCGCTCGCCGGTCCATGGCACGGTGTCGCCATTGCCATCGGTGTAGCTGTCGCGGTCGCGGTAGATGAGGTTGCCGATGATATCGGCATCGTCGCTGAAGCGGTAGGCACCGGTGGTGCTGGTGGTGAAGCCGTCGCCATTGTCCTCGTAGCCGAGCTTCTCGCTCAGCGCCCAGCGCTCATCCTTCTTGAGGAAATCGCCGGCATCCTTGGTCTCGAAGGAGACGACGCCGCCGATGCCGCCGGAACCATAGGCATTCGAGACCGGACCGCGAATGACGGTGGCTTCCTTGATCAGGTCGGGTTCGACATAGAACGAGCCAGAGCCATGACCGACGCGCCAGTAGTCCTGGCGGGCGCCGTCGAGGGTGACGACGACGCGGCCATATTGCTCCAGGCCGCGGATGTTGATGGCGGTTGCGGGATCGTCGCCATTCATCGAGGCAGCGACGCCCGGTGTGGTGCGGAAGATGTCGGCGGCTGTGTCGGGCTGGATGCGGTCGAGTTCGTCCTGATCGACGGCGCTGATGGCGGCCATCGATTCGATCACCGCCGTTTTGATCATCGTTGCCGAGATGGTGATCACGTCGAGCATCGTCGCCGGCTGGTTCTGCGCGACACTGGCCGGCGCCAGGCGGCCGGTCTTGGCGGCGGCCTTTTTCTCCCGGTCCTGTTCCTGCGCGCTGGCAAGAGGCACGGCGCAGAGGCCGAGCACGAAGGCGAGCGCCGTGCTCGCCATCGATGTCGTGTTTGTTGTCGTTGTCATGCAGCCCCCAAGCAAAAGCAAAACTGCTGGCGGTGGCTGAGCGGCCTTGGCTGGCATTATTGAAAATCCCTCAACCAGTCAGGTCAGGGCATGGGTCACATATTTAAACATGATGACATAAGTCAACTTTAAATTTATAGCCGACCATCCTCGAGAAGCATCTGGCACGGGAACAGCGGCATGGTTGGCAGTTTAGGCGAAGGCAAGACGACCCACTGGTCGCAACCGGGCAGGATCGCGGCGGTGCTGCTTCTGGCACTGGCGGTGCTGGCGCCTTCCTGCGGCTTCAAGGCGCTGGCCGCCGAGACCGTTGTCGATGCGCTGGGACGAACCGTCGTGCCGGGCGCGGCGACCCGGATCGTGACGCTCGGTTCCGACGTCACCGAGATCGTCCACGCGCTGGGCGCCGGCGGGCGAATCGTCGCTATTGATCGCGGCAGCAAATATCCGCCTGAAGTCGCGCAAAAACCCAATGTCGGCTACCGCCGCCAGCTTTCGGTCGAGGGGCTGGCCAGCCTGCGACCCGACCTGATCCTGGCCGCAGAAGACAGCGGGCCTCCTGAAGCGGTCGAGGTGCTGAAGTCGCTGGCAATTCCGATCGTCTTGGTCCCGCAGGACAACAGCCCGCAAGGCATCGAGCACAAGATCACGTTGATCGCCGCCAGCCTTGGGCTCGAGGACAAGGGCAAGGCGGTTTCCGCCGAGGTGCTCACCGCCTTTCAGGCTGCCGCGGATCTGGCGTCGCAAATTCCGCCGGAGCGGCGCAAGAAGGTGGTGTTCTTCCATGGCCTGGTACGTCTGAGCGCTGCCGGCGCGGGTACTTCTGCCGACGCCATCATCCGCTATGCCGGCGGCCTCAACCCTATGGACATCGTACAGGGCTACAAGGCGGCGTCGGAGGAAAAACTGATCGAGATGGCGCCTGACGTCATCCTGATGATGGGCGACGGCAAGGGCGGGCCGTCGGCCGAGCTGGTGTTCGGCAACCGCGCGCTGGCGGCAACGCCGGCGGCAGCCAAGAAGGCGCTGGTCGTGCTCGACGGCGCCTACATGATCGGCTTCGGCCCGCGCACATCGGATGCGATCCGCGACCTGGCGAAAGCGCTCTATCCGGAAGGGGAATGACGTCGCGAAAATCGCAAGACGGTTCGGCTGGGCAGTACAATTTCGTCGCCGAACCCCGTTGCGCTTCATAAATGCTGTCCGTCCGGATTTCTCCGGATCGGCTTCCGCCCGAACAAACTTGGCGGCTCGGCCTGAAACATTGGCACGATATTCTAAGCCGCGCGGTTGACCGTGAATGCGCTCTCCAGCCTATAATTATACTAAATTCATAGACTAACTGCGAGCGCTCGGAGCGCTCGCATCTTGGCCTGTGAAAATGGTTGCACAAGGGAGCGCATCGATGCCGAAAACAGAGTCCAATCCGGTCGACCTCGGCACCAGGGCCGCCGACTTCCTGCTGCCCGACGCGCAAGGTGTGCTGCACCGCCTTGCCGATTTCGACGCCAAGCCGGCCTTGCTCGTCGCTTTCATCTCCAACCGCTGCCCGTTCGTCGTGCTGATCCGCGAGCAGCTTGCCGCTTTCGCCAGGGATTACGCCGGCAAGGGGCTGCAGGTGGTGGCGATCAACGCCAACGACCACGAGGCGCATCCGGAGGAGACGCTCGCCCGCATCGGCGAGGAGGCCGGAAAATTCGGCTATTCCTTCCCCTATCTCAAGGATGCGTCGCAGCAGACGGCGAAAGCCTATGGCGCGGCTTGCACGCCCGACTTCTTCCTGTTCGGCACTGACCGGCGGCTCGCCTATCACGGCCAGTTCGACGATGCGCGGCCGGGCAACGGCAAGCCGGTGACGGGTGCCGATCTGCGCGCGGCGGTCGATACGGTGCTGGAGGGCGGCAGGCCCACTGCCAGCCAGGCGCCGTCGATCGGCTGCAACATCAAGTGGAGCGCGGGCAACGAGCCGGTGTGGTCTTCCAGCGCGGCCCGCGCGGCCTAGCGCCTGCTTCGACTTTATTCGCCAGGTCTCCATGCCCAAGCCGCAAAAATCCGCTTCCGACAGCTTGCTGCTCCAGGCCGACGTGCTGGTGCTGGGCGGCGGTCCGTCGGCAGCTTGGGCAGCAGTCGCCGCGGCCGAGGCCGGCGCCAAGGTGGTGCTGGCCGACAAGGGCTATCTCGGCACCAGCGGCGCCACCGCGCCGTCCAACACCGGCACCTGGTGCGTGCCGCCGGGCGACAACAGGCATGCCGTGGTCGAGCGACGCTGGCAGCGCACCGGCGAACTCGCCGACCCGCGCTGGATGCTGCGCTGCGTTGACACCGCCTACCGCAACCTGCTCAGGCTCTCCGAATGGGGCTATCCCTTCCCGAGCGAGGATGACGGCCGGCTCTACATCGCCAATCTGCGCGGCCCGGACTACATGCGCTTCATGCGCCGCCGCGTGCTTTTGGCCGGCGTCACCGTCCTCGACCATCATCCCGCGCTCGAACTTTTGTCGGACGGCGATGCCATCGTCGGCGCCGCCGGTGTCGCCAGGCAGATCGGCCAGGATTGGCGCGTCGACGCCAACGCGGTGGTGCTGGCGACCGGTGGCTGCGCTTTCCGCGAGCGCATCCTCGGCGCGACCGGGCTGACCGGCGACGGCTATCTGATGGCGGCGGAGGCCGGCGCCAGCCTGTCGGGCATGGAGTTCACCGGCAAATACACGCTGGCGCCCTACGGCTCCTCGTTGAACAAGGGGCTGCCGTTCCGCTGGGCGTCGTTCCATCGCGAAGATGGCTCACCGATCGTCGGGCCGACCGGCGAGCCGTTGCGCAACGGCATCGGCGACCGCGAGGAGGAAGTGGCGCGCGCGCTGATCGACGGCCCGGTCTACGCGCGGCTCGATCAGGCCGAACCAGCGCTGCAGGGCTGGCTGCGCCAGGGCCAGCCGAATTGCTTCGTGCCCTATGACCGCGCCGGCATCGACCCTTTCAGCGAGCTGTTCCGCATCACCCTGCGCGCCGAAGGCACGGTGCGCGGCACGGGCGGCATAGACATCGTCTCCGACGATTGCGCCACCGGCGTACCCGGCCTCTATGTCGCCGGCGACGCGGCCAGCCGCGAGATCATGACCGGTGCGGTGTCGGGCGGCGGCGCCGTCAATTCGTCCTGGGCGCTGGCCAGCGGCTGGTGGGCGGGCAAGGGCGCTTCGACCCATGCCAAGCGCCGGACCGGCAAGGCATTCCGCACTGAGGTGCAGTCGCTTGGCCAGGCTGGATTACGTCCTGCATCATCGCCGCGCGTCGACATCTCGGCAGGCGAAGTCATCGAGGCGGTGCGCAGTGAGGTGACGCCGCTCGACAAGAATTTCTTCCGCACCGGCGAAGGCCTGGAGAAAAGCGGCGAGCGGTTGGAGAGTGTCTGGCGCGACGTGCGCGACCATCTGCAAGGCGACGGGCTGGATAGGGTCCGTACCCGAGAGGCAGCTTCGATCGCCGCCGCCGGGCGCTGGTCCGTGGCCGCAGCGCTGCACCGCACCGAGAGCCGCGGTATGCATCGCCGCACCGATTTGCCGGGCAAGAGCCCGGCCTTCGCGCACCGGCTGGTCATCACCGGTGTGGATGCGTTCCGCATCGCAGGCGCGCCTGAGCGGCTGGCGGAGCTGGCGTCATGATCGAGATCGTCTCGGCCACGCGCTGTGTCGAATGCGACATCTGCGTCAAGGTGTGCCCGGCCAACGTCTTCGACGCGACCGAGAGCGGCGTGCCAGTGATCGCCCGCCAGGAGGACTGCCAGACCTGCTTCCTGTGCGAAATCTACTGCCCGACCGACGCGCTCTATGTGGCCGAGTTCGCCGAAGGGCCGACCGGCATCACGGAAGCTCAGGCCGACGCCCGACAGCTGTTTGGCTCCTATGCCCGCGCGCTCGGCTGGAAGCGCGGCAAGGCCGGCGGCTCGGAATTCGACCCGACGCACCGCATCCGCGTGGCGCAGTGAACCGATCGGAGACAGATATGGACCGTATCGTCGTCAGCGACATCAGCAAGACCTTCCAGCTCAAGCCGGGGCAGTTCGTCACCGTCGATGGCGAGGCGACCGACCGCGTCACCGTGCTCGATGGCGTTGACCTCTCGATCCGCAAGGGCGAGTTCATCACGCTGGTCGGCCCCAGCGGCTCGGGCAAGTCGGTGCTGCTCGACATCATTGGCGGGCTGACGCAGGCGACCGGCGGCGACGTCAAGCTCGATGGCCGGCGCATCACCAGGCCCGACCCGAAGACCGGCTATGTCTTCCAGCAATATGCGCTGTTTCCCTGGCGCACGGCGCTCGCCAACATCGAATATGCGCTGGAAGTGCGCGGCGTGGCCAAGGCTGAGCGCACGGCGACGGCCCGCCATCTGTTGTCGCTGTTCGGCCTTGCCGGCTTCGAGGACCGTTTTCCCAACCAGCTGTCCGGCGGCATGCAGCAGCGTGTGGCGATCGCGCGTGCGCTGGCCAGCAACCCGGAAGTGTTGCTGATGGATGAGCCGTTCGCGGCGCTTGACCAGCAGACGCGCGAGCTTCTGCAAGGCGAGCTGCTGCGGATCTGGGGCAAGATCAACACGACGGTCATTTTCGTCACCCACTCGATCGACGAGGCGATCTTCCTCGCCGACCGGGTGGTGGTGATGACGGCGCGGCCGGGCGCGGTGAAGGAGATCATCGATATCGACCTGCCACGGCCGCGCGACGGCGACATCCGCGCCAGCGCCGAATTCAATCTATATCGCGCTCGCGTCTGGGACGTGCTGCGCGACGAGGTCAACAAGGCGCAGAAGGACTGGACTCTGTCGCCAGCCTTCAGTCACTGAGGAACTGGACCCATGGCCTATCTGACCGAGAAGTTTGGCTCCGCTGGAGCGCTCCACCTGTTTGCCGGCGCTGGCGAAACGGTAGCCGCCGCCAGGGTCCCCGCCATCAAGGCCAACGCCAAGATCCGGAGCAAGAAAGCGAGCCGCGGCACATTCCTCTATGGCTTGCCGCTGCTCGGCCTGTTCTTCCTGCTGTGGGAGATCGCGCCCCGGCTCGGCTGGCTGAACCGGATCTTCTTTCCGCCGCTGAGCGAGGTGCTGGTCGCCGGGTGGGCGCTGCTCGCCTCGGGCGTGCTGATCGAGCATATCGGCATAAGCCTGCAGCGCGCTGCGATCGGCTTCGCACTCGGCGTGGTGGTCGCCATCCCGCTCGGTCTGTTGATGGGGCGCTATTCGCTGTTCGAGAAGGTTTCCGACCTTTTGGTGCAGACGCTGCGCAACACCTCGCAATTCGCGCTTCTGCCGGTGTTCATCCTGCTGCTCGGCATCGGCGAGGAATCGAAGGTCGCGATCACCTTCTACTCCTCGGTGTTTTTTCTCCTCGTCAACACGATCAGCGGCGTCAAGTCGGTCGATCCGCTGCTCATCAAGGCGGCGCGCTCGATGGGCACGTCCGACTTCGACCTGTTCCGGAAAGTCATCCTGCCGGCCAGCATTCCCTCGATCGTCGCCGGCGCTCGGCTGGCGGTGAAATCCTCGCTGTTCGCGGTCATCGGCGCCGAGATGCTGGCGGCCAAATCCGGCCTCGGTTTCCTCATCCAGAATTCGCAGCTGATGATGGAAACGGCCGACATGTACGCCGGCATCCTGACGCTGACCGTCATCGGCCTGACCGTCAATTACCTGCTCGTCTGGTTCGAGCGCTGGGCAACAGCCTGGAAGGGCCAGTCCGAGACCTCGCTCATTTAAGCGGCCCCATTCATTCCAAACAGGAAGGATTTTCCCATGCCCAACATCCCATTCGACGCAATTCGCCGGCTGCTTCTGAAGGGCGCCATTGCCGTCGTAATCGGCCTTGGCGGCATGCCTGCCTTCGCACAGGACAAGCCTGACATCATCCGCATCGGCAGCACGGCGCCGGGGCACCTCAAATTCATCCTCGCCAAGAAGGACGGCTGGTGGGACAAGGAATTCGCCAAGGACGGCATCAAGGTCGAACTGGTGACCTTCAACGGCGGCTCGGAAGCCACGACGGCATTGGCGACCGGCGCCATCGAGTTCACCTATACCGGCAACAATCCGGCGCTGCGCGTTGCTGCGTCCGGCGCCGACGTCAAGCTGATCGGCCTGTCGAGCTATGTGAAGGCCGGCGGTTCCTACATCGTCGTCAAAACCGACTCGCCGTTGAAGACGCTGCAGGATCTCAGGGGCAAGAAGGTCGCCTATCTCACCGGAACGGTGCGGCATTCGAACTTCAGCAAGGCACTGAACAGCGTCGGCCTGACCACCAATGACGTCGAAGGTCTGAACCTGCCTTTCGAGGCATCCGGCCCGGCGCTGCTGCGCGGCGATATCGACGCCATTGTCGAGACGGATTCGACGGCGGCCAAGCTGGGCGACACCGGCGAGGCGCGGGTGCTGTTCGACACCAGCACCCATCCGGAATGGAACGTGCCGAACGTCATCTCGGTCAACGGCGCCTTCGCGGCGAAATATCCCGATCTGGTCAAGCGGCTGCTGAAGGTCGACATCGAGATTTCGCGTTGGGCCGACGCTCATCCGGACGAGACGATCAAGACGTTTGTGGAGGCGACCAAGTCGTCGGAGAAATCCGTCCGCAAGACCTATGCCGACGGGGTGTTCCACCAGGATCCGAAACTCACCGACGACGCGATCGCCGCCTTGCAGGGCGAGGAGAAATTCATGGCCAGCGCCGGGCTCCTGAAGGGCTCGATCGACTACGGAAAATGGGTCGACAAGAGCTTTGTCGATGGCGCCGCGGCTGAAGTCGCTGCCGTCCAATAGACTGGAAGCATCGAGCGGGGCGGGCGCTTTACCGCGCTGCCCCGTTCGTCTGGTCCGTCAAATCTCTGGGATGTTCTCCTTGAAGATCACCTGCAGCCTTGGCTGGTGCAGTTCATAGGGCAATCCCCGGACCGCATGGGTCAAAGTGTTGAGCGCTTCGCGGGCTTCGACGCGCGGGTTCTGGTCGATGACCGCGTCGAGCGTGCCGTCGAGCAGAAGGTCCTTGGTGCCGTCCGTCACCTCGTGGCCGAGGAAGACCATGGACTGGGCGCGGCCGTGCTCCTTGAGCGCGCGGGCGATGCCGGTGTTGCCGGCGCCGACATTGTAGATCGCGGCAAGGTCGGGGTGCCGCTCCAGCAGGGCCGATGCCTCCGAATAGGCCTTCTCGCGGTCGTCGAGCATTTCGCGCATCTCGACGATCTGCAGGTTGGGTGATTCCTCGGTCAGGACGTGGCGGAACCCCATCTCGCGTTCTTCGTGGCCGCGATAGGACAGCGAGCCGGCGAACAGCGCCACCTTGCCCGGATGCCCCGATCCCATGAAGCGGTTGAGCAGATAGCCGGCCAGCCGCCCGGCGGCGCGGTTGTCGATGCCGATATAGGCGACCCTGGGCACATGCAGGATGTCGGAGGCGATGGTCACCACCTTGATATCGTTGGCCGACAGGGATCGGATCGCTTCGCGCACCGTCGGATGGTCGAGCGCTATAACGCCGACGCCTTGCGTCTGTCCGCGCAGGTCCTGCAGCAGGCGGGCGAGCCGGTCAGGATTGAAGCCCTCGATGGTGGCGATATGGACATCGAGGTCGGGCCGCGCCAGAGCCTGTGCCTCGATGTGCCGGTGCAGCATCTTGATGAAGGAATTGGTGCCGGCCGGCAGCGCGAAGTCGAGTCGGATGACCTCGCCAGGCGAGGGCCGTGGCGGCGCGCCGTTCGGGCCTTCGGCGATGTAGCCGAGGCGCTGCGCCATTTCGAGCACGATTTCGCGCGTGCGCGCCCGCACGCCGGGTCGGTTGTTGAGCACGCGGTCGACGGTGGCGGCCGAGACGCCGGCTTCCCGGGCTATGTCAGTCAGGGTGGAACGCACCGTCTTTCATCTCCTGCATGCGTCAGATCGGCTGGTGACGGCTTCCCCGCCATCGGCGATTCTGATGGGAAATGATGTATCCGCCCTTAGCCCATGCGCAAGCCGCCGCGCTAAATCAAATGGTCCGGCAGGGCTGCGCAGGGCCGGGAAGGGTCGTGTGCCCTCAAATTGAAGCACCCGGCATGATGCATGGATCCCGTTTTTGTGCATTTCCTTGCCCTATTGCGATGTTGTGAGGTGTTTTGATTATTTATGATGTTGACAGCCTTGCCATGCTGCCGTCAATATCCCTCATAAGGGCCGTGGAGGAAACGTGGCCCTGAGGGAGGAGTTTCAATGTCTGACTTGATCCGCATCTCGCGGCGCCGGCTGCTGGCATCCGGAGGAAAGGCGGCTGTGATCATGGCCGCCGCTGGTATCGCACCCCAATTCATTCGTCCCGGCCGCGCCTATGCGGCCGACGCGCTGGCGCCAGGCATGATCGGCGGCCCGACGGGCTTCGATGGAGCCGAGCGCTACCAGTATGGCGCCGACACGCCGGAAGGCCGCGCCATCGAGGCGGCCAAGGCGCTGAAGGGCGCCGGCAAGGCGCCCGCCAAGATCGTGCTCGGCCTGTCCGACGGCTCGATCGGCCAGCTCACGCAGCCGTTCCCGGCCGGTGCGCCGTCGATCAAGGAGCTGTGGGAAAAGGAAACCGGCATCGCGATCGAAATCGTCGGTTTGCCGAACGGCCAGGAATTCACCAAGACGATGCAGGACATCTCCACCAAGGGTGGGGCCTACGACATCTATTCGACCGAATGGAACCGCCTCGGCGACCTCGCCGAAACCGGCGGCATCGCCAAGCTCGATGACTTTGTCGCGCAGCACAAGCCCGAATGGGACGATCCCGTCAGCGGTTATGTCAACGGCGCCAAGGGCGTGTCGCTGCTCAACAAATACCGCGGCTCCAACTATGGCGTATCGCTGGATGGCGACTTCCAGACCTGGGTCTACCGCACCGATTTGTTCGGCGACGAAGCCGAGAAGAAGGCCTTCAAGGACAAATACGGCTACGATCTGGCGCCGCCGAAGACCTGGAAGCAGCATGGCGACATCGCCGCCTTCTTCCAGCGACCGGACAAGGGCCTGTTCGGCTCGACCGACCTGCGCAACCAGGGTTGGGGCTATACCAATTGGTACCAGCGCTATGTCTCGATGGCTTCGCCCAACCAATTCCTGTTTGGCGATGACGGCAAGCCGATGATCAATTCCGAGCAAGGCATCGCCGCCACCAACGAATATGTCGCTTCGCTCGCACATCATTCGCCGGATGCGATCTCCTGGGGCTGGCCGGAGCAATACGGCAACTTCGCCAAGGGTGGTGCGGCGATGACCTGCGCCTTCTCCAACCTGCCGAAATTCCTCGACAATGCCGGCAACAAGGATTCGGCCGTCACCGGCAAGATCGGCTCGATGCTGCCGCCAGGCCGCGAGATCGACGGCAAGCTGATCAGCCGTTCCGTGCTGTGGTTCTCGCTGACCGGCATGGTTTCGTCGCAGTCGAAGAACCAGGAGGTTGCCTATCTCCTGCTGCAATGGCTGGGCTCGGCCCGTATCTACGCCTGGATGAGTGCCAATCCCGGCGGTTATCTGGACCCGTTCCGGCTTTCGGACTTCTCCGATCCGCTGGTGCGCCAGACCTATCATGCCTACCACATGGACGTCGTGCGCGAGACGGTGGCGCGCACCGTGCCGACCATCAACTATCCCGGCGCGACAGCCTTCCACAATGCGCTCGACGAGAACCTCATGGCGGCGCTGACCAAGGCCAAGACATCCGAGCAGGCGATGGCCGATACCGAGGCGGAGTGGAAGAAGATCGTGCGGCGCACCGGCGAGGACAAACTGCTCGAAGCCATCAAGACCAACAAGGAGGCCTGGCCGACAGTTCTCGACCCGATCGTCTGATCCATCTCCCTGGATCACATCGAAGGAGGGGAGGAGCCTGCTTTTCCCCTCCGCCCACAGCGCCACCAGCAAAGCCGCCAGATGAAGCGTTCCGTTCCTTTCCTGATATTCCGCTATGCCGCGATCTTCGCGGCCATGGCGGTGACGCTGGTGCCGATCCTGTGGATGGTATCGATGGCGTTCAAGCCGATCGCCGAATGGTCGGCGACCGGCGCCGACCTGACCTGGTGGCCGAAGAACCCGACGCTCAGCAATTTTCGTTTCGTCTTCGGCGAGTCGACCAACAATTTGATCGTCGCGCTCGACCGTACCGCGCTGAAGCCGATCCTCGCATCGCTGCTGTCGGCGGTTTTCGGCACGGTGATCGCCATGTCGGCGGGCACTGCCGCGGCTTATGGGCTGTCGCGTTTCGGCTCCGGCCAGAACCTGCCGCTGGCGCTGATCCAACTCAGGATCTTTCCGCCGATGGCGGTCATGATCCCGGTGATGATCATGTGGGCTTTCCTCAACTTCACCGATAGCTGGTGGGGGTTGGCGCTGATCTACGGCATCGTCACCTTGCCGTTCGCCTTCTGGCTGATGAAGACCTTCTTCGACGACATGCCGCGCGAGATCGAGGAGGCGGCGCTTGTCGAAGGCTGTTCGCGGCTGCGCGTCTTCACGCGCATCACGCTGCCGATGATGCGCGCGCCGCTGGCCAGTGCCGCGCTCTTCGTCTTCATCCTCAACTGGTCGGACTATCTGATCGCGCTGCTTCTGACGACGCGCGAATGGGTGACCATCCCGGTCTACATGGCCTCTCTTTCTTCCTCGATGACCGGGCAGCTCTATGGCGCCAAGGCAGCGCTTGGCCTGATCGCGGCCGTGCCGCCGGTCATCATGGGCATCGCCATCCAACGCCATCTGGTGCGCGGGTTGACATTCGGGGCGCTCAAGCAATGAGCGCGGTGACTGTCATGACTTCCAAGGATGAGGTGAAAGCCGTCGGAGCAAAGCCGGTTTCGCGCGATGAGGGCGCAAGGCTGGGTTTCCGGCTGACATTACCTGCGCAGATCCTGGTGCTGTTCATCTCGGCCTTCCCGCTGTTGATGCAGCTCTACATCAGCGTCACCGACTGGTCGCCCCTGTCGGGCACCGGCTGGTGGAACGCCTGGTCGATGTGGAACAGCTTTGCCAACTACACCGATCTCGCCGCCGACGCGCGCTTCTGGAGCGCGCTGAAGCGTACGGCCATCGTCATGATCGTCTGCGTGCCGGCGGAATTCCTGCTCGGGCTGGCGCTGGCGACACTGTTTGCCGACGATTTCCCGGGCAAGCGCGTCTTCTATTCGATCCTGCTGATGCCGATGATGGTGGTGCCTGCCGTGGCCGGCTACATGTTCTTCATGCTGTTCCAGTCGGGCGGCCCGGTGAACGACATCTTGTCGGCGCTCACCGGATCTCTCGTCACCATCGCCTGGCTGTCGGATCCGACTCTGGCGCTGATTGCGGTGATGGTCGCCGACATCTGGCAATGGACGCCGCTGATGTTCCTTATCCTGCTTGCCGGCCTGGTCGGCGTGCCGGAGGACCAGATCAAGGCGGCGACGCTGCTCGGCGCCAATCCGTGGCAGCGCTTCGTCACCATCGTGCTGCCGAAGATGAAGACGATCATCATCATCGCGTTGGCGATCCGGGTGATCGAGAACTTCAAGATCTTCGACACGCTCTACATCATGACCGGCGGCGGTCCAGGCGTCGCTACCGAAACCATCTCGGTCTACATCTACAAGCTCACCACGCAGGACCTGATCTGGGGCTATGTGGCGGCGATCGCGCTGGCCATTTTGGTCGTGCTGTCGATCGTCGCAGTGTTTGCCATGAAGCGCATGGCGCGTGCACGCGAGGTACCGGCATGAGCGCCATCCACCTGCAAAACCTGGTCAAGAAATTCGGCGACTTCACCGCGCTGAAGACCATGGACCTGGCAATATCAGATGGCGAGTTCATGGCGCTGCTCGGCCCGTCGGGCTGCGGCAAGTCGACGACGATGAACATGATCGCCGGCATGGAAGAACCGACCGGCGGCAAGATCCTGTTTGGCGAGCGCGACATGGCCGGCGTGCCGATGGGCCGGCGTGGCGTCGGCTTCGTGTTCCAGAACTACGCCATCTTCACGCATATGACGGTGCGCCAGAACCTTGCCTATGGACCAAAAATGCGAGGGGCTGCCAAAGCCGAGATCGATCGCCGTGTCGGCGCCATCGCCGAGATGCTGCAGCTTTCGCCGCTGCTCGACCGCAAGGCCGACAGGCTGTCGGTCAATATATTGCAACGGGTGGCGATCGGCCGCTCGGCGATCATGGAGCCGGCGATCTTCCTGCTCGACGAGCCGCTCTCCAATGTCGACGCCGCTTTCCGGGCCGTCATGCGCACCGAACTGAAGCAGCTGCAGCGGCAGTTCCGCCAGACCATGGTGTATGTCACCCACGATCAGCTCGAGGCGATGACCATGGCCGACCGCATCGCGGTCATGGATCATGGGGTTTTGCAGCAGGTCGGCACGCCGCTCGAGGTCTACAACGATCCAGCCAATGTCTTCGTCGCCCGCTTTATCGGTGCGCCGGGCATGAATCTGCTCAAGGGCAGGCCGGCGGAGAGCGACCGCGGACTGGTCGTCGATCTCGGACCGTTGGGCGTCACGCCGCCGCTGCCGGGCGAACTCGCAGCGGCCATGCGTGGTGCACGCGGCGAGGTGCTTTACGGATTCCGGCCTGAACAGGCGACGTTGGTGCAGAATGGGCAGGGCCTCGCAATGCCGGTGACCTTTGTCGAACGGATCGGTGCGCGCACCATCGTTCATCTCGGCCAGGGCGAGGCGGCTGTGAAAACGGTGTTCGACAATGATGTCGGGCTGGCTATCGGCGACACCGCTGTCATCGCTCCCACTACGTCGTCGGTGCGCGTCTTCGACGCCGCTACCGGCCTTGCGATGAAGGCAGGTTGAGATGGCCGATATCGTCTTCCGTAATGTGACCAAACGCTACGGCAATACACTCGCCGTCGACGACGCCTCGTTCACCGTCAACGACAATGAGTTCTTCTGCTTCTTCGGTCCGCCGCTGTCGGGCAAGTCGACCATCCTGCGCCTGGTGCTCGGGTTGGAGACACCTGACACCGGCGAAATCCTGATCGGAGGCAGGCCGGTCAACGCGATGTCGCCGGCCGAGCGCAACGTGGCTATGGTGTTCCAGAACCTGGCGCTGTTCCCGCATATGAGCGGGCTCGAAAATGTCCGCTTTCCCCTGGTCGAACGCCGGGTCGCCGAGGCCGAGATCAAGCGGCGGGTCACCGACGTCGCGGCGAAGCTACATATCGGCCATATCCTGCACAAGCCGCCGGGACAGCTTTCGGGCGGGGAGCGGCAGCGCGTGGCGATCGCCCGGGCTCTGGTGCGCGATCCCAATGCCTATCTGATGGACGATCCGATCTCGGCGCTCGACGCCAGGCTGCGCGAAGAAACGCGCGTCGAGCTGAAGCGCATCCAGCGCGAACTCGGCAAGACGCTGATCTACGTCACGCATGACCAGGAAGAAGCGATGTCGGTCGCCGATCGCATCGCCATCCTGGAGGACGGCAAGATCAGGCAGATCGGTACGCCGGCAGAGATTTACGACCGCCCGGCCAGCACCTATGTGGCAAGGCTACTTGGCTCGCCGATGATGAACATCCTCAGATCGGCGCGTGGCGAGGGCGGTGTCGAAGCGGCTGAAGGCACGATCCGCATCGACGACAAGACAGCGCCCGCCGATGCCGTGGAGATCGGGCTGAGGCCGGAGGACATCAAGGTCAGACCGTGGGCGGACGGGGGCCCGGGCCGCCCGGCGCGAGTGTTCGAGGTCGAGCCGCTTGGCGGCTACACCGTGGTGACGCTCGCTGCCGGGCAGGCGCGGCTGAAGGCGTTGCTGCGCGGCCAGCCCGACATCCGGCCGGATGCCATGGTGGCGATATCCTGCGAGCCGGCCAGAGTGCATTATTTCGAACAGAGCGGCGGGGCGTTGGCACGATGACGGCCGCCGCAAGGAAAGAGTTTCGGGAGGAAGAGATGGCAAGCAAAGGCTTCGAGCCGGACGTGAAGGTCCGCACGAAGGAATACAAGATCGGCTGTGTCGGCGCAGGCATGATCATGGCCGAGTGCCATCTCGCCGCCTACAAGGAAGCCGGGTTCCCGGTGGTGGCAATCGCCTCGCGCACCAGGGCCAGCGCCGATAAGGTGGCGACGCGCTGGGGCATTCCGACCGTCCACGACACACCGGAAAAACTGATCGAGGACGAAAATGTCGAGATCATCGACCTTGCTTTCCCGCCCGACCTGCAGCCGGCGCTGATCCGTCACGCGCTGAGGCAGAAGCATATCAAGGCGATCCTGGCGCAGAAGCCGCTGGCGCTGTCAGTCGAGGAAGCGGTCAAGCTGCGCGATGAGGCGGCCAAGGCCGGCAAGATCCTCTCGATCAATCAGAACATGCGCTACGACCAATCGATGCGCGTCTTGAAGCAGATCATCGACAGCGGCGCGCTGGGCGACATCGTCTTCGCGCAGATCGACATGCACGCCATCCCGCATTGGCAGAGCTTTCTCGAGGATTATGACCGGCTGACGCTCGCCAATATGAGCGTGCATCATCTCGACGTGCTGCGCTTCCTGTTCGGCGATCCCGACGAGATCACCACGCTGACACGCAAAGACCCGCGCACGACATTCGACCACTCCGACGGCATCACCGTGTCGACGCTGCGCTTCCCGTCCGGCGTGCTTGCCGTGTCGCTGGAGGATGTCTGGTCGGGTCCGCGCCAGGATGGCTACAAGGACGACCAGCACATCAACTGGCGCGTCGACGGCAGCAAGGGGGTCGCGAAGGGCACCATCGGCTGGCCGACGGGCGCTGCCTCGACGCTGACTTACGCTTCGACCGAGACGACCGGCGGCGAATGGGTCAGCCCGAGCTGGGACACGATGTGGTTCCCGCATGCCTTTATCGGTGTGATGGAGCAGCTCCAGCACGCGGTGAAGACCGGCACGCCGCCGGCGCTGTCGGTCGCCGACAACGTCAAGACCATGGCGCTGGTCGAGGCGGGCTACCGCTCGATCGACGAGGCCCGCACGGTCAAGCTTTCCGAAATCGCTACCTGATCACCGCAGCTGAAACACCAAACAACTGAATCGCTTACAGGGAGGAATTCACACCATGATGCAGGCAGGTATTTTCACGGGCTATTTCCCGTACGGCCTCGAAGAGACGGCGAAGAAGATCCGCGGGCTCGATTTCAACACGGTGCAACTCGACCTCCACTTCAAGGATGTCGACCTGTCGGCCGGGCAGATCACCAAGGACAAGGCCAAGAAGGTGCGCGACGTCTTCCGCGATCATCACCTGCCGGTGTGCTGCATTTCCGGCTACACAAATATCATCCACCCGGACAAGGCCGAGCGCGACAAGCGCGTCGGCTACCTCAAAGAGATCATCCGCAACGCCCGCCATTTCGGCAGCCCGTATGTGATCTCGGAAACCGGCACCTACAACACCGAATCCGACTGGGTGCATCACCCCAAGAACAAGACCGAGGAAGGGTTCGAGGAATGCCGCAAGGTGGTCGCCGACCTTGCCCAGACGGCCTATGACCACGGCGCGGTCTTCCTGCTCGAAACCTATGTCAACAACGTCGTCGGCTCGGTCGAGGAGACGGTCAAGATGTTCGCGCAGGTCGATCACCCCGGCCTCGGTCTGCTGATGGACCCGACCAATTATTTCGAGACGCATAACATCGACAGGATGGACCAGATCCTGAACCAGGTGTTCGACACGCTGACCGACAAGATCAGAATAGCTCACGCCAAGGACGTCAAGCGTTCGGGCGGCGACAAGTCCGAGAAGCACGCCGATATCGGCGACGAGGACGCGCTGGAGAGCCATACATTCCGTGGCGTCGGTGAGATCGAGTTGCCGGCACCGGGCCTCGGTTCGCTGAACTACGACCTCTATCTCCAGCGGCTGGCGGAAAAGCATCCGAACATCCCGGTGATCATCGAGCATCTCTCGGAAGACGACGTGCCGAGGGCCAAGAAATTCCTCGACGGGAAGTTCCGCGCCAACGGTCTGTGACGGCCTTCTCGCGCCGCTGGTTCGCGGCGGCGCGGTTCGGTTCCAAAGTAAGGGAGGAGAAAAAATGTTGAAATTCGCATTGAAACTGGCGGCTGCCGTAACGCTGCTCGCCGGCGTCTCGTTGAGCGCGCCGGCAATGGCGCAGGATGGCCAGAAGACGTTCTACTTGCTGTCGCATGGCGGTCCGTCGGATGCGTTCTGGCTGGACTGGAATGCCGGCGCGACCAAAGCCTGCGACCAGCTCAAGGTGACCTGCAAGATCTCATTCAGCGGCGGCGACATGGCGGCGCAGAAGGAGGCCTTCAATTCCGCGCTTGCGGCCAAGCCCGACGGCATCGCCACCACGTCGGCCCAGCCGGGCTTGTGGACGGAAGAGGTGAAGGCGGCCAAGGCAGCCGGCATCCCGATCGTGTTCTTCAACACAGACGATCCGGCGACCGGACGGCAGGCCTATGTCGGCGCCGATCTCAAGGAGGCGGGGGTCATCTGGGCCAAGTATCTTGTCGACCACAAGATGGTGAAGCAGGGCGACAAGGTGTTCCTGCCGGTGGAAGTGCCCGGCGCCAGCTATCAGCAGCTGGAGACCGAAGGCATCGCCAGCGTCTTCGATCCGTTGGGGATCAAATATGATGTGGTCGATTGCGGCACCGACCCGGCCGGCATCATTGCCAAGATGACCGACTACATGGTGGCCAACAATCCGCCGGCGATCATCGCGCTTGGCGATTCCGTCGCGGCCAGCGTCAAGCGGGTGTTCGACGGCGCCGGCGTGCCGGCCGGCAAGATCCCGGTCGTCGGCTGGGGCAATTCCAAGGAAACCGCGGAAGCCGTCAAATCCGGTTTCGTCAACGCGGCCGCCTGGCAGTTCCCGTCTGCGCAGGGCTTCATGCCGGTGGCGCTGCTCGGGCTCGCCGCTTCGGGTGAGCCGATCGGCTACGACATCCATACGTTCAGCCTCTACGACGCCTCGAGCGTCGAACCGATCCTGAAACTCTACGACACGAAGTGAAAACGGTGCCCGCGGCGTAAGCTGCGGGCGTCTCTTCAAAGCATGGTTCAAGCAGTCATGATGATCGCCGCAGAAGACGAAATGCCTGTCGGGAAACGCAGATCGAGCCTTATGCGCTCGCCGCAATTCTCCTCGCTCGTCATCCTCATTGTCCTGCTCGCGGTGTTCGCCGTTGCCGATGCCAATTTCCTGTCGCCGCTCAACATCTCCAACATGATGGCGTTCCTGCCCGAGCTCGGCATCATCGCGCTCGGCATGACGCTGCTGTTGACGGCGGGCGAGTTCGACCTGTCGGTCGGCGCCGTGTTCGGGCTGGCGCCGGTCATCGTCATGCTCCTGGTGCAGAACGGCGGCGTGGATATAGGTGTCGCCCTTCTGGCCGGGCTTCTGCTGTGCATCGCCATCGGCGCCATCAACGGGCTGATCGTCACCAAGATCGGCATTTCGTCCTTCCTGGTCACGCTGTCGATGCTGCTCGTGGTGCGTGGGGCAGCGCTCTACATCACGCAGGGCTTTCCGCTGAAATCCTGGGACCAGCCGGGTTTTTTCGTGACGCTGCTGGCCGGCAGCTTCAATGTCGGCTCGTTCCGGTTCTACACCTCGCTGTGGTGGTTCATCGGTCTCTCGCTGCTGGCAATCTACGTGCTGCGCTATGCCAAGCTCGGCAACTGGATCAGCGCCATCGGCTCGAACCGCAACGCGGCGGTGGCGCGTGGCGTGCCGGCGGACGCCGTCAAGGTGTGGCTGTTCATCCTGACTTCGGTTCTGGCGGGGCTGGCCGGCATGATCAGCGCCTTCCGCATTTCGGCCGCTTCACCGGTGGCCGGCACCGGCTACGAGCTCGAAGTGATCGCCATGGTGGTGGTCGGCGGCACGGCGCTGACCGGCGGACGCGGCACGATCCTCGGCACCATCGTCGGTGCGCTGATGCTGCGCGCGATCCGCAACGGCATTGTGCTGATCGGCGTGCCGGGCCTCGCCTACAACATCTTCGTCGGCCTGATCATCCTCGCCATGCTCATCCTGCACGCTTTGCTGCAGAAGAACGCCGCAAGGGGCTGACGATGGAAGTTCTCCGGCTGCAGAATCTGCAAAAATCCTTCGGCAGCGTCCGCGCACTGAAGAATGCGTCCTTTGCCCTCAAGGAAGGCGAGGTGGTGGCCCTGCTCGGCGACAACGGCGCCGGCAAATCGACGCTGATCAAGGCGATTTCCGGTGTGTTTCCGATCGACCGTGGCGACATCTATGTGCGCGGTGAAAAGGTTTCGATCCGTTCGACACGCGACGCGATGGACCTCGGCATCGAGACCATCCACCAGGATACGTCTCTTGCGCCGGATCTCAGCATCGCGCGCAATCTTTTCCTTGGGCGCGAGCCGGTCAAGCTGAAATGGCTGGGCGTGTTCGCGCCGCTCGATTTCGCCAAATTGCGAGACGCGGCGTCGGCGCTGTTGAAGCGCGTCGGCATCTCGAAAAAACTCGACGCCGATGCGCTGGTCTCGACGCTATCGGGTGGCGAGCGGCAGTCGATCGCGATTTCTCGCGCCATGCAGTTCGCCGCCAAGGTCATCATCCTCGACGAACCGACCAACAATCTCGGTGTCGAGGAAACCCATGGCGTGCTGCGCTTCGTCAAGGAGGTGCGTGACGCCGGTCATTCCGTGCTCTTGATCACCCACAACATCCATCACGTGTTCCAGGTCGCCGACCGCATCATCGTCATGCGCCGCGGCGAGATCGTCGCCGAGCAGACGGTTGCCGATACCGATCTTCTGACCGTGGAAAGCATCATCACCGGCGCCGATATGTCGGCCCTGCTGAAAGAGACGAGAGCGAAGTGAAGAAGTTGGCCGTCACATGGTAGAACTCTACGGCAAGACGCTTTCGCGCCGGCAGGTGTCGGAACGTTCGGGCATGCTGTCGCAATTTGCCGGCGTGCGGCTGATGACGCTTGGCGACGGCGTGGAACGCGGCATCCGCATGCTGGAGTTCCGCACCGGCACGGGGCTGCGTTTCACGGCGCTGGTCGACCGGGCGCTCGACATCGCCGATTGCGACTTCAAGGGCCAGGCGATCGGCTGGCATTCGCCGAGCGGCTTTCGCAACCCCGGTCTGCACGATTATGAGGGGGAAGGGGGGCTCGCCTGGGCGCGTTCGTTTTCAGGGCTGCTTGTCACCTGCGGCCTCGACCACATATTGGGCCGGGAAGAAGTGCCGGCCGATAGCTACAACTACCCGGGCAGGAAGACCGTGATCCATTCGCTGCATGGCCGCGTCGGCACCATTCCGGCGCGGCTGACCGGTTATGGCGAGACCTGGGACGGCGACCGCTGCGTGCTGTGGGCCGAAGGCACCGTGCAGCAATCGGCAGTGTTCGGCGAGGATCTGCATCTGATCCGGCGTATCGAGGCCGATGTCGGCGGCAACGAGATCCGGCTGTCGGATCGCGTCGTCAACCACGGTTTCAACCGCACGCCGCACATGTATTTTTACCACGTCAATGTCAGCCATCCCTTGCTCGACGAGGGTTCGCGCTATCTGGCGCCGATCCGCGACGTCGTCTGGGCTGGCCATGCCGGCGAGCGCTACCAGGCGCAGAAGGTGGGTTACCGCACGATGCCGGCGCCGCAATCGGGTTTCAGCGAGCAGGTCTGGCAGCACGAGATGGCGGCGGACGCCAATGGCGAGGTGCCGGTGGCAGTGGTCAACGATCAGCTCGGGCTCGGCTTCGAAGTGGTGACGCGCAAGGACCAGCTGCCTTGCGCATATCAATGGCAGAATTTTCAGGCGGGGCAGTATGCGCTGGGCATCGAACCCTCGACGCATCATGTGCTCGGCAATCTCGCGGCGCGCGAGCGGGGCGAGATGATCTGGCTGGAGCATAGTGAAAGCCGTTCTTACGACGCAGTGTTCCGGGTGCTCGACGGCGCCGGCGCGATCGCCGAGGCCGAAGCAAAGATCGCGTCGATCGCCAGGCAGCCGCAACAGGATTATCCTGTACCGTCGGGTAATTTTCCGGGATTGGCGGACAGGGCATGAGGCGAAACGAATGCTCCGGCTGGCGGGCCGGAAATCGGAGGTCGATGTGATGGAGAAAAAGCGCGACTACAGCCTGGTCGGGGAAAGCACGCGCATCGCGATCGAGACCGGGCTGGCCTCGGCCGAGTGGTATCACACCGATGTGCCGCGCAAGGCGATGAAAGAGCTGATGCAGCGCTCGGACGGCCCGGCGATCCGCGACACGATCATCTGGATCGTTGCCATATTGGGTTCCGCCGCCGGGATCGCCTGGTTCTGGGGCACGTGGTGGGTGGTGCCGTTCCTGCTCGTCTATGGCGTGCTCTACGGCTCGTCCAGCGACTCGCGCTGGCACGAGTGCGGCCACGGCACCGCCTTCCGCACACGCTGGATGAACGATGCCGTCTACCAGATCGCCAGCTTCATGCTGATGCGCAATCCGGTGACCTGGCGCTGGAGCCATGCCCGCCACCACACCGACACGATCATCGTCGGCCGCGACGCCGAGATCGCGGTGATGCGTCCGCCGGACCTGCTGCGCGCCGCACTCGCCTTCACCGGTGTTCTCGATTTCCGCTATTCGCTGCCGACGCTGGTGCGCAATGCGTTCGGCAGCATCTCGCCGGACGAGAAAAGCTTTATTCCCGAGATGGAGCTTCACAAGGTGGTCACAGCCGCGCGCTGGCATGTCGCCATCTATGTCGGGGCGATCGGGCTAGCGCTTCATCTGTGGTCGTTCCTGCCGCTGGTGCTGATCGGCCTGCCGCGCCTCTACGGCAGCTGGCACATGGTGCTGACCGGCCTGCTGCAGCATATCGGGCTGGCCGACAATGTCACCGACCACCGGCTGAACACGCGCACCGTCTACATGAACCCGATCAGCCGCTTCATCTATTGGAACATGAACTATCATGTCGAACATCACATGTTCCCGATGGTGCCCTATCACGCGCTGCCGAGGCTGCACGAATTGATCAAGCACGATCTGCCCGAGCCGAACCCTTCGATGTGGCATGCCTATCGCGAGGTCTGGCCGGTGCTGCTGAAGCAGCTTCAGTACGAGGATTATTTCCTCAAACGTGAATTGCCGCCGACGGCGCGGCCGTACCGGGACGAATTCCATGCACTGACCGTTCCGGCGGCGGCGGAATAGGGGAGAAGCAGATGGCCGACTGGGTTGAAGCGTGTGGCGTCGACGATGTCGAGGAAGAGGATGTCATCCGCTTCGATCATGGCGGCCGTACCTTCGCCATCTATCGCAGTCCCGATGACGAGTACTTCGCAACCGACGGATACTGCACGCATGAGAAGGCGCATCTGGCCGATGGGCTGGTGATGGACGACATCATCGAATGCCCCAAGCACAATGGCCGCTTCAACTACAAGACGGGCGTGGCTCGAGGCGCACCGGTATGCGTCAATCTCGCCACCTATCCAGTGAAGGTCGAGGCTGGCAAAGTGATGATCCAGATCGGCTGACCTGCCGCCGAATGCAACTGAGGGAACCCTTTTGATGAGCCGAAAAAGACCGACGGTGGCGGATTTGCGCGCCATGAAGGGCAAGCGACAGCTGACCATGCTGCGTGTGCTGACGATGGACGAGGCCGAGGCCGCGGAGCGCGCAGGGGTCGACATCGTCTCGGTGCCGCCCGAATTGGTGCTCAACCCTGAGTACCGCGACGCGGCGCCCAGCCTGTTCACCATGCCGGGCGACAATTTCTACGAGATCGGCACGGCGGACGATTTCGTGCGCTGGGCCTTCCGGCTCTACAAGGCCGGCGCCGACGCGGTCTATTGCAGCGCCGGCTACGCCACGATCAAGCGGATGGCCGATGACAATATCCCGGTGATCGGCCATGTCGGGCTGATCCCGTCACGGGCGACCTGGACTGGCGGCTTCAAGGCGGTCGGCAAGACCGCCGACACCGCCATGGATATCTTCGCGGCGGTGAAGCAACTGGAGGCCGCCGGCGCCATCGGCGCCGAGATCGAGGTGGTGCCGGTCGAGGTGGCCAAGGCGATCTCGGAGCGGACGTCGCTGATCATGCTGTCGATGGGAGCGGGTACCGGTTGCGATGCGCAATATCTGTTCGCCGACGACATTCTCGGCCAGAACCGTGGCCACATGCCCCGTCATTCCAAGGTCTATCGCAATTTCGCCGCCGAATATGATCGTTTGCAGGCCGAGCGTATCGCCGCGTTTTCGGAATATGTTGCCGACGTGAACAGTCTCGCCTATCCCGAAGACAAGCATGTGGTGCATATGGATCCGGCTGAACTCAGCCTGTTCATGAAGAGGGTCGACGGGGCGTGAAATCTCAAGGCAATGATGCGACGGGCGAGGCCGCGCCGGTTCATATTCTCACGCTTTCCTGCGAGGATCGGCCGGGGATCGTCGCCGCCGTCACGGCGGAGCTTGCCGCGAACGGCGCCAACATCGCCGAAAGCAGCCAGTTCTGGGACCGGCAGACCAATCGCTTTTTCATGCGGATCGCCTTCATCAGCCCGTTAGGCTCGACCGGGGACAGTCTGGAGCGGGCCCTGGAATCGAGCGTCGACCGCTTCGGCATGAAGACCGCGCTGGTCGATCAGGGACGCCGCCCGAAGATCATCGTCATGGTCTCCAAGTTCGACCACGCGCTTCTCCATCTGCTGTACCAGATCAGGGTCGGCTGGCTGAACGCGGAGGTTGCAGCCGTCGTCTCCAACCACGAGGATGCCCGCCGCTTCGCCGAGCTGGAGGGCATTCCCTACCACCATTGGCCGACCACCAAGGAGAACAAGGCCGAACAGGAACAGAAACTGCTGGACCTGGTGCAGCGGACAGGGGCCGAACTGGTCATCCTGGCGCGCTACATGCAGGTCTTTTCAAAAGGTCTGTCGGACCGGCTGTTCGGACGGGCGATCAACATCCACCATTCGTTCCTGCCGAGCTTCAAGGGCGCCAAGCCGTACCACCAGGCTTTCGACCGCGGCGTCAAGCTGATCGGTGCGACGGCGCATTACGTCACCTCCGACCTCGACGAGGGCCCGATCATCGATCAGGAGACCGAACGCGTCACCCATGCGATGAGCGCCGAGGATTTCGTCGCCGTCGGGCGCGACATCGAAAGCCGGGTACTGGCGCGCGCCGTCAAGCTGCATCTCGAAGCCCGCGTCATGCTCAACGGCCACAAGACCGTCGTCTTCTGAGAAGCCGCGTCAGGCCGGCCAATTTCCGCCGGCGAGCGCGGCGTAAAGCGCTTCGGCGTCGATGCCGAGCGGCCGGTCCTCTTTCAGCATGGGGACGAGCGAGCGTATCGCCGCGTGAAGTGCGGCCGTGCGCGGCGCCAGTGTGAAGCCGTCGCGCAGGTCGACGGCCTGTGCCGCGGCCATCAATTCGAAGGCGATCAGCCGCCGCCACAGCGCGATCATCCCTGCGCATTTCGCAACCGCCAGAGGTGTCTGCGTGGCGTGATCCTCGACGCCCTCCGACACGGCCAGAAAGTCGAGCATCACCGGATTGGCCTTGTGGCGGATGGCGGCCAGGATCGAGGTCACTGTCTTCTGTAGCGGCACGAAGCCGGCCGAGGCGCCGCCGACCGGCGACAGATATTTCGGCAGGCCATTGCGGCCCGAACCGGTGAGCTGAATGAAGCGCGCGGCACTGGCCGCGGCACATTGGGCGATCGCCAGGCCGAGCGTCTCAAAGGCGAGCGCCAGTGCGGCGGTGTGGAAATTGCCGGTCGACAGTACCAGTTCATCATCGCCCAGCACCAGCGGGTTGTCGGCGGCGGCGTTGAGCTCGATCTCGACAGCCTGTCTCGCCTGGCCGATCGCCTCGATCAGTGCGCCATGGACCGATGGCATGCAGCGGATCGACAGCGGGTCCTGCAAGGTGGTCGGTGCCGGCGCGTCGTCTCGGACGAGCAGATTGTGCAGCACCTTGGCTGCTTCCTGCTGGCCGGCCGCCGGGCGCGCCATATGCAGGCGCGGGTCGAGGATGGTGCGGTTGGCACCAAAACCTTCCATGGTCAGAGCCCCGGCATGCTGTTGCTGGGCCAGGGCAGTGAGGGCATCCGTCACCGCAAGTGCGCCGCTGCCGGCGGAAACCGCCGATGCGTTGATCAGCGATAGCCCGTCCTTGGGCGCCAGGCTGATCGGGGCGAGGCGCGCCATCATCAGCGCCTTGGCCGCCGGTATGCGACGGCCCTGATAGTCGGCTTCGCCTTCGCCGGTGAGCATGCGGGCGAGTGCCGTCATCAGCACCAGGTCGCCGGCTCCGATCGAACCGAGCGAGGGCATGACGGGATGGACGCCGGCATTGAGCGCGTCGAGCAAAGCAACGAAGACGGAAGACGAAAGGCCGGATCCGCCAACCGACAGCATCGCTGCACGCGCGGCCATGCTTGCCCGCACGGCATCGACCGGCAATCCTTCGCCGACGGCGCCGCTGCGTCCCTCCAGCAACTGGCGCTGGAAGGCTCCGGCATCGCCCTCTACAGCAGTGCCGAGATTGGCGCCGAGCCCGGTGTTCAAGCCATAGATCTGCTGGCTGGACGCTGCAGCCTGGTCGAGCACTTTTCGTGCCTTCTCCAGCCTGCCGATGACATCGGGTCCGATCTCCACCTTGCGCCCATCGCGGGCGACCGCAGCGACATCGCCAACGCCGACGCCGGTTCCGGTGAGGACGAGCGCGCTCATGCGAAGCGCAGTCTCTGGCCGATGCCTTGCGCCTGCGCCTTGGCCAGCATCGCCTTGCCCAATGCGATATCAGACAGCGACAGGCCACGATGCCAGAACAGGATCGTTTCGTCGTCGCTTTCGCGCCCAACTTTCAGGCCGGCGGCGATCTGGCCGAGCTCGGCATGCAGCGTCTGCTCGCTCAGCCGCCCGGTCTCGACATGGGCGCGTAGCGAGCCGAACTTGCCGCCCTTGCACTGGCCCCAATCGTCGACGACCATTTTCTGCATGATGTCGGTCAACGACAGTTCGACCGCGCTCATCGTGCCATAGGGCACGACCAGTGCGCCCCGTTTGATCCATTCGGTCCTCAGCAGCGGCTGCGGCTCCGGCAGCCGCGAGGCCTCGACGACGATGTCGGCGCCCTCGATGCAGCTTTTCCAGTCGGCCACCGCTGTGACCGTCTTGCCGAGATCGGCGGAGAGTTCGGCGGCAAAACCGTCGCGGCTTTCCGGGCGGCGCGAATGGACGCGAATCTCGTCGAAGTCGAAGAGATGGTCGAGCAGGCGCACATTCCAGTAGGCGGTGCCGCGCGCGCCGATATGGGCCAGCACCTTGGAATTCTTGCGCGCCAGATGCCTGGCGCCGATGGCGGTGACGGCGCCGGTTCGCATGTCGGTGATGACGGTGGCGTCGAGGATGGCGCGCGGCGCGCCGGTGCGCGGGTCGAACAGGTTGAGGATGCCGAATTCGGAAGGCAGGCCATGCAGGTAATTGTCGACATAGTCGCCGACGATCTTGACGCCGGCCGTGTCGAGCGGCGCGACGTAGCCGCGCAACACATTGAAATGGCCGTGGAAGGACGGGTCCGGCTCGAGATGGACGCGCGGTTCGATCACCGTCTGGCCCTTGCCTTGCGCCACCAGGCCAGCCTCGACGGCGGCGATGATTTCGCCATCGGTCATGGCAAGGGCATCGATGTCGAGGGCATTGAGGTAGTCGATGTAGATGGGCTTCATGTTACGCGTATACTCTCCTCGACGGCCCCATCCATTCCATAGCAGGCCATGGCGGCACACGAAAGTTTGTTGCGACGTCTCTGGACGCCGCCGGGGAGATGCTGTTCAAACCGGTTCCGTCATGACTGCCATTCCCGAGACCGCAACCTTGTCCGAAACGGCCATCCATGCGCGGCGCGTGGCGCTGATCGTCGCCATCGCCTTCTTCATGCAGTTGCTGGATTCGACGATCATCTCGACATCGCTGCCGCAGATGGGCGCCTCCTTCGGCGTGTCGCCGGTGGCGATGAGCATCGGCATCACCGTCTACATGCTGACCATGGCGGTGTTCGTGCCGCTGTCGGGCTGGCTCGCCGACCGGTTCGGGGCGCGCAACATCTTCCTGCTGGCGATCGTCCTGTTCACCCTGGCTTCGCTCGCCTGCGGCCTCTCGCAAACCCTGACCCAGTTCGTCGCCGCACGTGTCGTGCAAGGGCTCGGCAGCGCGCTGATGACGCCGGTTGGGCGCATTCTCGTCCTGCGCAATGCGCCGAAATCCGAACTGCTCAACGCCACGGCGCTGATCACCTGGCCAGCACTGTTTGCGCCGGTGGTCGGGCCGGTGCTCGGCGGCTTCATCACCACCTATCTGTCCTGGCACTGGAATTTCTTCATCAACATCCCGCTCGGCGTGATCGGGCTGGCGCTGGTCGCCCGTTTCATCCCAGGCGACCGCGAGGCCGACCCCAAGCCGCTCGACTGGCCCGGTTTTTTCCTGACATCGGCGGGACTTGCCTTGCTGCTCTACGGTCTCGAGCGTATCGCGCATCCCGAGGACGGCGTGCTGCCGACAGCGCTGCTGATCGTAGCCGGCATCGTCCTCGGCTGGCTGGCGGTGCGCCATCTCAGGCGCGCGCCGCATCCGCTGCTCGATCTCTCCTCGTTCAAGGTGCTGACCTTCGCCATCTCGACGCTTGCCGCCGGCACCATTTTCCGGGTGGCGATCAACGCCACGCCGTTCCTGCTGCCGCTGCTGTTCCAGGTTGGCTTCGGCCTTTCGCCTGTCGATGCCGGCTTGATGATCCTGGCCTATTTCCTTGGCAATCTCGGCATGAAGACGGTGACCACGCCGACGCTGCGCCGTTTCGGTTTCCGCTCAGTGATGGTCGTCAACGGCATCATCGCCTCGGCCTCGATCATGGCTTGCGGAGCGATCTCGCCGCAGACGCCGCAAGCGCTGGTGGTGGCGCTGATGCTGATTGCCGGCCTGTCGCGCTCGATGCAGTTCACCGCCCTTAACACGCTGGCCTTCGCCGACATCGATGCGTCGCAACGAAGCTCGGCGGCGACGCTGTCCTCGATGCTGCAGCAGGTGGCGATGCTGTTTGGCGTCGCGGTGGCGGCGGCGATCCTTAATCTGTCGCAGATCGTCAGGGATCGCCCCGCTCTCGATCTTGTGGATTTTCGAGTAGCCTTTCTGGTGATCGGCGCCATCGGGCTGGTGGCGGCGCTGCGTTTTCTCGTGCTCCCGCCAGGTGCGGGCGCGGAGGTTTCCGGGCACTCGCCGGGAAATTCAGATCGATTTTTCCGCCTGATGCGGAGATAAATTCCGTCCTGTCCCTTTGCCTTGGTGCAGCGCTTTCGCGTGCGGCCGCAATGGCGCAACCAATTGCCAAAAGCGCAGAGTTTTCCGCGCATTGCGCCAGCTTCGGCAATCGATCGTCCACTCGATAAATATCGCAGCCGGCCTGGGTTCCGGGCGCGGATTCATTTGACGAACCGGCGTTGGGCCGATTAGCGTTCTTTCCCAGGGATGGCAGCGCTGCCATCGGGGCAAACGCAGACATGAACACCATCGGCTGGCCAAATTTCAGGAGCCTGAACCAGGAAGGCATTGTCTTTGCCATCGCCGTGGTGCTGTTCGTTGCAGCGGCTATAGGCCTGCCAGGTTTCATCGACCCCAACAATCTCGTCGCCATCGTCCGCTCCGTGTCGGTGCTGGGCATCCTTGCGCTCGGCATGGCCGTGGTCATCATCGGCCGCGGCATCGACCTCTCTGCCGTCGCGATCATGGCGATGTCGGTCGCCTGGTACCTGCAACTGCTGAATTCGGGGACGCCGGACGGGCTTGCCTTCGCCTATGTGCTGGCCGGTGTGCTGGCCATCGGCCTGCTCAATGGTTTTCTCGTCGCCTATGCCGACGTGCCGGCGATCTTCGTGACGCTGGCGACAGGCTCCTTCGTCTTCGGCTATGTACGCTCGCAACTGATCACGCAGGATGCCGTGCCGGTGCCGCAGGGCCATTGGGTCGAGTTGCTCGGCGGCCTGCGCTTCCTCGACATTCCCATCGAGGTTTTCGTCTTCGCAGGGCTGGCCTTCCTGTTCTTCCTGTTCCTTCGCTACACCAAATGGGGCCGCTATATCTATTTCGCCGGCGATAATCCGGTGGCCGCCCGCAACATCGGCATGCCGGTGCGGCCGATGCTGGTGCTGCGCTATGTGCTTTCCGCCTTCGTCGCACTGGTCGCCGGCCTGCTGACGGCGGCCAGCCTGCATTCGATCAATACCCGCGTCGTCAATTCGACGCTGCTCTACGATATCGTGCTGGTGGCGGTTATCGGCGGCATCGGCCTGTCCGGCGGGCGCGGCGGGGTGCGCAACGTGCTGGTCGGTGCGGCACTGATCGGCATCCTGCTCAACGCCATGACCATCATCGACATTCCGCTGCTCTACCAGAACCTGATCAAGGCAGCGATCCTGCTCGGCGCCATCATCGTCGACGGCATCATCAATCCACGTGACGAGCAGACCGCCCAGCAGGGCGACATTTAGACCTGAACTGCGGCGGACGGTTGGGGCCGGCCGCTGATAACAACGACCAAAGCAAAAGGATCCGACATGAAACTGATCAAGACACTCATGGCCGCCGCCACGGCGCTCGCCGTCACCGCCTTCGTGGCGCCAACCTTCGCCGCCGACGATCCGGGGCCGACTGCGTACGCGCAGGCGCTCAAGGGCAAGCGCGTCATGCTGGTGCCGCTGGCAATGGGCTTCGACCTGGCGCAGGGCTGGGCGCACTATCTGAAGACCGAAGTCGAGGCCTGGGGCGGCGTGTTCGAGACGCGCGACCCGAACTGGGTCGTCGATGCCGGCGCGCAGGCGATCACGGACGCCATCTCCTCGGACACCAGGCCGGATGTGCTGATCATCCACGCGCCGGACCTCAACTCCTATTCCAAGCTGATGAAGAAGGCACAGGCCGCCGGCACCTATGTCATCCTGGTCGACAATCCCGCCAACTTCCCGGCCGACGCCTTTATCGGCAGTGACTGGGACCGGCTTGGCCAGCTCGAGGCCGAAGCGGCGATCAAGGGCTGCGGCCCGAACTCGTCGAAGAAGATCGGCCTTGTGCAGGGTGACCAGGCGAACTCCTCCAGCCTCTATCAGTATGCCGGCATCATGAAGGTGCTGGACAAGAATCCCGACTTCAAGGTGGTGGCCAAGCCCGATTCCAACTGGGATGCGACGACCTCGCGCAACGTGACGACGACGATGCTGCAGCAGAACCCGGATATCTGCTCGATCATCGATTTCTGGGATGGCGACGCCACCGGCGCGTCCGCCGCGATCCGCGATGCCAAACTCGACGGCAAGGTGTTCCTGGTCACCACCGGCGGCGGCGAAAAGGCGGCCGATTGCGACAAGCTGGTCGACGGCACCTATGGCGCTGTGGTGATGACCGATCTTGCTCGCCAGTCGGGCGACATGAACGCCATCATCAAGTTCCTGCTGCAGAGCGGCCAGCCGGCCGGCACCTCGCACACCTACATCTACACGCTGGAGAAGGCGACGACCAAGGCCGACCTCAAGCCCGACAGCTGCTGGGACCTGAAGGCGCTGCAGGCACAAGCGGCGGCGGCAAAGTAAGCCGCACCTTTTCGACTGAAGTACAAGCGAGGTGACCGGAAGGATCCGGTCACCTCGTCCCCTCATGGAATAGCAGCAGCCGATGTCCTTTCGCGAACGCCTCCAGTCCTGGCGCTACAATCTCGTGCCCGACCATGTCGTCGGCGAGATACTGACCAAACGCTGGACCGACAACGCCATTCCGTTCCTGGCGCTGGTGGCGACATTGGCGACCTTCGGCTCGGTCATTCCCGGCTTCTTCAAGCTGACCGCTTTGCAGGAATCGACCCGCCAGCTCGGCGAGTTCTCGATGGTCGTCACCGGCATGACGGTGGTGATGCTGGGTGGCGGCATCGATCTGTCGGTCGGCTCGATCTTCGCGCTGTCGTGCTTTTCCGCCGTCTATGTCTTCTTCATCCTCGAACAGTCGATCTGGCTGGCGCTGGCCGCATCGCTCGCCACCGGCCTCATCTTCGGCGCCATCAACGGCTACCTTGTCGGCTATCTCAGGCTGCGCGCCTTTCTCACCACGCTGGTGACCTTCATCTTCGGCCGGGCGCTGTTCGACATCCTGGTCACCACCTATGCCGCCGATGTGCAGCTCTCGACCGCGACATCGGATGTGCTCGACTTCATCGGCGACAGCACCTTCTGGGGGCTGTCCGTCTCGGTGTGGCTGGCGATCATCCTGGCCATCGTCACCCATATCGCGCTGACGCGTTCGCGGCCGGGCTGGCACGTGCTGGCGGTCGGCGGCTCCAGGCGCTCGGCGCACAATGCCGGCATCCGCGTGCGCCGCACCGTGTTCATGACCTATGTCTTTTCCGGCTTCTGCGCCTCGATCGGCGGCTTCCTCATTGCTTGCCGGCTGAGCGGGGCAGGGCCGGGAACCGGCCTCAACCTCGAGATCATGGCGCTGACGGCGGCGGTGGTCGGCGGCGTCAGCCTCGGCGGCGGGCGCGGCTCGGTGATCAAGGGGCTGATGGGCGCAATCATCGTGCTGACCATGACCAACGGTCTGATCCGCTTGGGCTACGGCACCGGCACCAACCAGATGGTGCTCGGCATCATGTTGGCGGTGGCGGTGACCATCGACATCCGCTGGCTGAAGAACCGGCACAAGGTGCTGAATGAGGTCTATGTCGCGCCGGTCTATCTCAAGATGGGCGAGACACAGTCGGCCGCACCCGGCTCGGGCACGCCATACGAACTCGACAACAGGCTGTCGGCCGCAGAGCATATCGGGCTTGGCGAGCTGGAGGGGCCGGAAGACGTCATCCTCGACCGCGACGACAATCTCTATTGCGGCACGCGTCATGGCGAGATCGTCCGCTTCTTCGCGCCGGACTATGTCAGGTCGGAGGTGTTTGCCCACATCGGCGGTTTCCCGCTGGGGCTGGCCTTCGACAAATCAGGCAATCTGATCAGCTGCGTCGGCGCGATGGGTCTCTATTCGGTCTCGCCGGATCGGGAGGTCAAACGCCTCTCGGCGGAGACGTCGCGCTCGTGGACCTCGATCGTCGACGATGCACGGCTGCGTGACCCCAACGACTGCGATATCGCACCGGACGGCCGCATCTATTTCACAGATTCAACTAAGCGATATGACGCCCACGATTGGGCGCTGGATTCGATCGAGAACCGTGCCACCGGCCGGCTGCTGGTCTACGACCCGAAGGACGGCTCGACGAAGACGCTGCTCGACGGCTATCGCTACACCAACGGTGTGTGCATGGCGCATGACGGCAAGTCGCTGTTCTTCGCCGAAAGCTGGGCCTGCCGCGTGCACCGCTACTGGCTGGAAGGGCCGAAGGCCGGCACCGCCGAATGCGTCATCCGCGACATGCCGGGCTATCCCGACAACATCAACCGCGCCTCCGACGGCAATTACTGGATGGCGTGGCTCGGCATGCGCACGCCGAGCTTCGACCTGTCGCTGCGCCATCCCGACATGCGCAAGCGCATGACGCGCCGGCTGCCGCAGGACGAATGGCTGTTCCCCAACATCAACACCGGCGGTGTGGTGAAATTCACAGAGAAGGGCGGCATCGTCGAGGCGATGGGCGACCTCACCGGCGGCGCGCACCCGATGGTCACCTCGATGCGCGAGCACAAGGGGTATCTGTTCGTCGGCGGCATCCTCAACAACCGTATCGGCCGCTACAAGATTGCAGGCGCCGACCCGAACTGGACCAGCCCCGCTTCCTATTGGGGAGCAAAGCCATGATCCTCGACCCGGTGCTCGACCTGTTCCGCGGTAAGGCGGTGACCATCCCGCCGCTCGACGGCGCTTTTCGCCCCAATACGCGGCTGGATGATGCGCCGGCTTTTGCCGAGCTGACGGAACCGGATAATCTGCTGGTTACCGGTGACAGGCTGCTGGTCTCCAGCGGCAACGCCATCCATTCGATTGCTGCTGGAGCGCAACCTGTCGTGGTCGAGACCTTTCCGTCTGCCGTCACCGCGCTGGCGCTGTCGCCATTGGGCGAACTGACGGTCGGGCTGGAAAGCGGCAAGTTGCTGATTGGCGGCAGCGACGTTTCACTGCCGGCCGGGATCAGCTGCATCACCGCACTAGCCTATGCGGATGACGGCACGCTGTGGCTGGCCAACGGCTCGACCGAGCATGCGCCATCGCAATGGGCCGCCGATCTGATGAAGAAGGGCGTGTCCGGTTCGCTCTGGAAGCGAGGCGCCGCAGGCGGTGATTTCCGCAAACTCGCCGGCGACATTGCCTTTCCCTACGGGCTGCATCCTGTCGGCGAGGATCTGCTGGTTAGCGAAAGCTGGCGTCACCAGCTTGTTCGCTTCGATGGCGCTACCGGCAACCGCTCGACGGTGCTTGCACATCTGCCGGGATATCCCGCGCGGCTGTCGCCGTCCGCCGATGGTGGGGCCTGGCTGACCTTGTTTGCGCCGCGCAACCGGCTGATCGAATTCGTGCTGCAGGAAACGCATTACCGGCAGGACATGCTGAGCCAAGTGCCGCCGGCCTACTGGATCGCGCCGGCACTGGCGTCCAGCCGCAGCTTCCTCGAGCCGCTGCAATGCGGCGGCATCCGCACCATGGGCATCCACAAGCCGTGGTCGCCGAGCCGCTCCTATGGGCTGGTGGTCAGGCTCGACCAGAAGATGCAGCCGCTGTTCAGCCTGCACAGCCGCGCCAATGGAACGCGTCATGGCATCTGCAGCGTTGCGGAAAAGGATGGCCGGCTGTTTGTCGCCTCCAGAGGCGGCGACTGCGTGCTGGCGATCGATGCGGGAGGTTTTTGATGGAACCGATCGTTCGGCTGGAAAACGTCACCAAGAATTATCGTGGCGTGCCTGCGGTGAAGAACGTCAGCTTCGAATTGCGCAAGGGCGAGATCCATGCGCTGCTCGGCGAGAACGGCGCGGGCAAATCGACGCTGACCAAGATCATCGCCGGTGTGGTCGATGCCACTTCGGGCAAGATGTTCCACAATGGGCAAGAGATCGCCTACGCCTCGCCGCACGCAGCGCTTGAAGCCGGCATCGCCATGGTGTTCCAGGAGACCAGCCTGGTGCCGTCGATGACGGTGGCGCAGAACCTTTATCTCGGCACCGAAAAGTTCCTCAACCGGCTGCGCGGCACCTACATTTCAGCGCAGCAGTTCCTGCAGTCGCTGAATTTTCCGGTCGACCCCAACGCCATGGTGGCAACGTTGGGCGCCGCCAAGCGGCAGATGGTCGAGATCGCGCGCGCCGTCCACCACAATGCCGAGATCATCATCTTCGACGAGCCGACGGCGACGCTGACGCCGGAGGAGAAGCGGCACTTCTTCGCGCTGATCCGCCGGCTGAAGGCGGGCGGCGTCTCGATCGTCTTCATCAGCCATGCGCTGGAAGAGGCGCTCGATATCGCCGACCGCATCACCATCCTGCGCGACGGCGAGCTGGTCATTACCGACGACACATCCGCCTTCGACCGCGACAGGATCGTTTCCGCCATGGTCGGGCGCACGCTATCGGGACAGATCTACCGCCAGCGCGACGAAGCGAAGCTGCGCAAGGCGGGCAAGAAAGTGCTGTCGGTGCAGGACATTTCGATGAGCAATGTCGTGCGCAACACCTCTTTTTCGATCTTCGAGGGCCAGATCACCGGCGTGTTTGGGCTGATCGGCTCCGGCCGCACCGAGACATTCAAGATCGTCTCAGGCATCTACAAACGGGATTTCCTGCGCGGGGGCGCGATTGAACTCGATGACAGACCGGTGCGCTATCTCGTGCCGAGCGAAGCGGTGGCCGACGGCATCGTCTATGTCACCGAGGACCGCAAGAGCGAAGGCATCTTCGAGACGATGGGCATTGCCGAAAACCTGTTCGGCGGACTGCTGGCGGCGGGCCGCGAAAAGGCCTGGGTGATCAACACGCAGGAGATGCGCGCGCTCTCGGCCGAATGGACGAAGACGCTGAACATCAAGGCAATCAACGACAATGCGCGCGTCGTCGAGCTGTCAGGCGGCAACCAGCAGAAGGTGGTGATCGGCAAGGGGCTGGTGCAGAAGCCGCGCATCGTCATCTTCGACGAGCCGACACGTGGCGTCGATGTCGGCGCGATCGCCGAGATCCACCAGATCATCAACCGGCTGGCCGATGAGGGGCTGGCCGTCGTCGTCATCTCGTCCTACCTGCCGGAGATCATGAACCTGTCCGACCGCATCCTGGTCTGCCGCCAGGGCCGCATCGTCGAGGAGTTTTCGCCGGCGGAGGCCACGGAGGAGAAGATCATGTACGCGGCCGTGCATTAGATTCAGGTGAGGCCGGCCTGCAAATGGCGGTTTCCTGCGCTTCCGGTTCTCACGTACGAAAAGTACGCTCCGCTCCGGTTCTCGGAACCCACCATTTTCGACTCGGCCTGACCTGAATCTAGACGCCGGCGCTGGAAAAGTGAATCGGACGAGTGGATTGGCCGCAATTGCTCAAGACCTGATTCAATTCACGCAACGATCCAACGAAGGAAAAACCCCATGGCCACCACAAAACTCCTCAGCGATGCCGAGGTCGAAAAGATTCCCGCCGTGAAAGCCGTGTTCGAAGACATCCGCGCGACGCGCAAATCTGATTTCGTCAACAATTTCTGGCGCGGGCTGGCCAATGATCCTCCGGCGCTGAAGCGGATCTGGGAACAGTTGAAGGTGGTGATGGTCGCCGACAGCGCCATCGATCCGCTGACCAAGGAGATGATCTACATCGCGGTGTCGACCGCCAATGGCTGCTCCTACTGCGTCCACTCGCACACGGCGGCAGCCCGCGCCAAGGGCATGACCGATGCGCAGCATGGCGAACTGGTGTCGATCATCGGGCTCGCCGGCCAGACCAACCATCTGGTGACGGCGATGCAGATTCCAGTCGATCCGCAGTTCGAGGTGAAGTGAGGCGTCACACCGGCCGGTAAACCTTCTCCGCCGTGTTCCAGAAGATATCCGCCTCGGCCACCGCACCATGCTTGGCCACCGCGTCGCGGTGCGCCTTGATCAGCTCAGCGTGGCTGGTCCACAGCTTCTCGATCGGGAAGTTCGAGCCGAACATCAGATGGTCGGCGCCCAGGATATCGATCGCGTTGTCTACGACATAGGCGATCAGCAGGGGATCGTTGCGGTGGACGAAGGTGCCGAGGCCCGACAGCTTGGCGTAAAGATTGGGCGCCGCCGACAGCGTTTGCAGGCCTGCCTTCCAGGCCTCGGTGGTTTCCGGTTCCATGCCGGTCAGCATGCCTGCATGGGTGAGGATGAAATTCGTTTCGGGGTTCTCGCCGACCAGCGTCAGGCCGTCCTTCATCTGGGCGGGGAAGAGCTGCAGGTCGAAGGACAGGCCATAATCCTTGAGCCGCGCCACATTGGCGCGCACTTTCGGGTCGATCACCTGATCGGCGGAGGCGGCGAAGCGGAAGGCCGGGGTCTCGTGCCAGTGCAACTGCATGCGCAGGCCGCGCAGCAGCTTGTATTTCATCAAGCGATCGATCTGAGGCCTGATATCGTCGACGGTCATGTCGGTGTAGCCGACGATGGCATGCGGCCAGCCGGTTTCGTCGGACGTCTTCTGCAGGAAAGCGACTTCCTTCTCGAAATCCTCCTTGGCCCAGTTGGTCTGGACGTAGACGGCCTTCTCGACGCCTGAATCCCTCTGGTCTTCGAGAAATTCCTCGATCGGATAGTCGCGCCGGATCGGTTCGTAGGGGCCGAAGATGCGCGGCACCATCGGTCCGACCAGCCATGGCTGATCCTGTTGGCGCCAGATGTGAAAATGTGCGTCGATGGTTTTCTGCATCATGAAACCCTCTTCCAGATTGTCGCCGCCGCCGGAGCAGGGCGGGCGAGCGACAGGATGAAATCGGTGAGACCGGCAAGCGACGAGCCGTCGACGAGATCGTCGAGGTCAGGCAGGATGGCGCGAAGTGCCGCCGTTGCCGGCCGGAAGCGCGGGTCGCCGGCCAAAGGTGTGGCCAGCGACAGCCGGAAGGCGCGGGCGCTCAGCCGCCGCATGGCTGTCTCCAACTCGGCATGATCGCCGCGTTCCAGCGCGTCGGATAGGATGACGATAGCGGCACCGCGTGCAAAGGCTGAAAAGCGCGGCACCGAGAGGAAGGCGAGCAGCGTCGGCCCCATGCGGGTGCCGCCGTCCCAATCGTCGACCTGGACAGCGGCGCGGGCCAATGCCTGGTCGCCGTCGCGGATGCGCAATGCCGTGGTGATGCGGGTCAGCCGCGTGCCGAAGGTGAAAATCTCGGCACGGTCCGCGCCTTGCACGGCGGCATGCGCCAGCTTGAGATAGTCTGCGGTGTGCAGCTTCATCGAGCCGGAAACGTCGATCAGCAGCAGCAGCTTGCGCGGCACGGTCTGGCGGCGGCGCAGCAGCGGCGAGGGCACGTCGCCATCGGCGCTGACGATTTCCCGCAGCGACCGGCGCAGATCGAGCTTGCCGCGCGAATGCGTGCGCACGGTGCGGAACGAGCGGCGGGCGGGCAAGGCTGAAGCGAGCCTGCGGCGGAAAGCGGCAAGGTTGTCGTCGTCGCGCTTGAAATCGCGGGTACTCAGTTGTTCGGCGCCGGAAGAGAGTTCGCCACCTTCCTGATGGCTGATGACCTCGATCTCTTCCTGGCTCGCACCGCCATCATCCTTGATGCGGGTTTCCTCGTCGGCGTCGCCTTCGACCACGGCGGACCTGTTGCCATAGAAATGGCTCTGGAAATGCGCTTCGAATTCGTCGCGGCGGTCGGGCGGCGGCGCCAGGGTGGCGAGGGCCGCCTCGCGGATGTCGGCCATCGAGCGTGGACCGAGCAACGTCACCGCCTGCATGAAGCCGGAGACTTGCTCGGGGGCTATGGCAAAGCCGTAGCGGCGCAAGAGCCTGGCAAAACCCAGGAATGGCGAGGCGGCGCGGGGGAAGCTTGTTTCCCGCATCATTCTGTGTCGCCCCCCTCTGTCCTGCCGGACATCTCCCCCTCAAGGGGGGAGATTGGCAGCTTCGGCGCTTCGCTCTGTTCGGCGACGTCAGCGATTAGCGAAAGCGGGGATGACATCCGATCTCCCCCCTTGAGGGGGAGATGTCCGGCAGGACAGAGGGGGGCGCTGTCCCGCCAGCCTTGCGAAATGACCTCCCGCGTCACGCCAGCGCCTCCTCGACGATCCGGCCAAGCTCCGGTGCGATGTAGGAAAGGTCTTCCTCGTCCTTGATCAGCACGCCGATGGCGCGGCGGAAGGCTTCCGGCCACGGGCTGCCGCCCTTCTCCAGGATGGTGGCGGCATTGGCCCATTCGACGGCCTCGGCGATACCCGGCGGCTTGGCCAGCGGCCGGGCGCGGATGGTCTGCACGGCCGCCGCCACCGCGCGCGCCGTTACCTCGGCCACATCGCCGGCGCGCAGCATGATGATGGCGGCCTCGCGCTCGGCGTCGGGATAGCCGATCCAGTGGTAGACGCAGCGGCGGCGCAGTGCCTCGGCAAGCTCGCGGGTGCGGTTCGAGGTCAGGATGACGATCGGCTGTGCCGTGGCGCGGACGGTACCGCGTTCGGGAATGCTGATCTGGAAATCGGAGAGGAATTCCAGAAGCAGCGCCTCGAATTCATGATCCGAGCGGTCGATCTCGTCGACCAGCAGCACGCGCTGTTCCGGCGCCTTCAGCACCTGCAGCAGCGGCCGGGCGATCAGGAAACGGTCTTCGTAGATGTCGATCTCGTGCTCGCCGGCGTGGCGAATGGCGAGCAGCTGGCGTTGATAATTCCATTCGTAGAGCGCGTGCGCAGCGTCGATGCCTTCATAGCATTGCAGCCGCACCAGATCGCGGCCGAGCAGCGCGGCGATCGCCTTGGCCGCTTCCGTCTTGCCGACGCCTGGTGCGCCTTCGAGCAGCAGCGGCTTCCCCAGCCGGATCGCCAGGAAGATCGCGGTCGCAAGACTGTCGTCGGCCAGATAGCGCGAGGCGGCAAGATGCTGCGCCACCGCCTCCGGCGAGGTCGCTGATGTCTCGGCGCTTGTCCCGGTCATTTCGGCCCTCAGTTCGCCGCTTGCGCCTTCAGCGCGCGCAGGATGCGCTCCGGCGTGATCGGCAGCGTGTCGATGCGCACGCCGACGGCGTCGAAGACGGCATTGGCGACCGCCGGGATCTGCGGGTTGGCGCACATTTCGCCCGGCCCCTTGGCACCGTATGGCCCGTCCGCCGATGGACGCTCCAGCACGATGATCTCGGTCTCGGCGAGGTCGCCGGGGCCGGGCATCAGATACTGGTTGAAGTCCGTGCCGCCATGGTCGCGGTTGGGATAATAGGGCTCGGTCGTCTCGTAGAGCGCATGGCTGATGCCCATCCACGAACCGCCGACCAGTTGCTGTTCGACCATTTTCGGGTTCAGCGCGCGGCCGATCTCGAAGACGTTCTTCACAGTCAGCACGGTGACCGCGCCGGTCTCGTCGTCGACCTCGACCTCGGCCACGGTGCAGGCATGCGCGTAGCAGGTCGATGGCTTCATCGCGCCAGTCTCTTTCTCCGGATAAGAGCGCGGAATCAGGAACATGCCGCGGCCCGAGATCGAGCGACCGCGCTTGAAATGCGCCGACAGCGCGACATCGAAGATCGAGATCGATTTTTGCGGCGCGCCTTTGACCAGTATGTTGCCCTGGCCGTCGGTCTCGAGGTCGGAGGCGTTCACCTCCAGTTCCTCGGCGGCCACTTCCAGCATCACCTGCCGCGCTTCCCTTGCCGCCTGGATGACGGCGTTGCCGGCGCGGTGCGTACCGCGCGAGGCGAAGGTGCCCATGCAGTGCGGGCCGGTGTCGGTGTCGGCGGTGTCGACGACGACGCGGTCTGTCGGCACGCCGATGGTCTCGGCGCAGATCTGCGCCATGATCTGCTTCATGCCCTGGCCGAGATCGACGGAGGACAATGTCACCATGAAATTGCCTGTTGGCGTCGAGTGCACCAGTGCCTGCGTCGGGTCACCGCCGAGGTTCATACCGGTGGGATAGTTGATCGCGGCAACGCCGCGCCCACGCCTGATCGCCATCTCAAGCTCCCTTCGTATAGGAGGACATCGCCAGGTACTTTTCCGCCACCGGCCAGTTGGCGGCGCGCGAGGCTTCCTGCATGCATTCGATCAGCGCGGCGCCCTCTGTCGGCTGGCGGTGCGCTTTCATATCACCGTCGCGATAGGCGTTGATGAAGCGGAATTCGAGCGGGTCCATGCCGATCAGGCGCGCCAGCTTGTCCATCTGCACCTCCAGCGCGAAATCGCCGATGGTGACGCCGAAGCCGCGCATGGCCGACGACGGCGTGCGGTTGGTGTAGACGCAATAGGTGTCGATCCAGACGTTCGGAATAGTGTAGGGGCCGGGATAATGCCCCGCGCCCTTCTGCGCGCCGTAGGGCGAGTGGCGCGAATAGGCGCCGGCATCGGTGTATCCGGTGACCTTGCGCGCGACGATGCGGCCATCTTTCATGACGCCGTCCTTGATGACGACCTTTTCAGCGGCGCGCGGCGACGAGATCTGCATCTCCTCCTCGCGGCTGTAGATAAAACAGACTGGTCGTCCTGTTAGTTTTGCGCCGAGGATGGCGATCGGCTCGACGATGACGTCGACCTTGCCGCCAAAACCGCCACCGACTGTGCCGCCGACGAAATGCAATTTGCTGCCCGGCATCTGCAGGATGATCGAGGTGTTGTCGAGCGTGAAGAACATCGCCTGCGTGTTGGTATAGCAGGTGAAGCGGTCATTGCCCTCGGGCGCCACCACGCAGCCGGTGGTCTCGGTCGGCGCGTGCTCGATCGGCGAAGACTGGTAGCTCTGCTCCAGTATGTGGTCGGCGCCGGCGAAGCCCGCCTCGACATCGCCGAAGCGCACCTTGCGGCACTCGCCGCTATCATAGAGGTAATAATTCTGGCCGTGATATTCGTTGACCAGCGGCGCGTCGGGTTTCAGCGCCTCTTCCATGTCGAAGACGGCCGGCAGCACCTCATAGTCGACCTTGACCTTGGCTGCGGCCTCTTGTGCCGCGCGCTCGGTTTCGGCCAGCACCGCCACCACGGCCTCGCCCTTCCAGCGCACCTTGCCGTCGGCAAGCACCGTCTCGTCCTCCGGCCCGATCTGGATCAGGATCAGGATGGTGTAGACATTGTGCGGTACGTCCTTGGCGGTCAGAATTTTCACCACGCCCGGATGTTTTTCCGCCTCTGAGGTGTCGATCGAACCGATGCGGGCATGGTGATGCGGGCTGCGCACCATCTTCAGGTGCAGCATGCCGGGAAAGTTGCGGTCGGCGAAAAAGGCGGTCTTGCCGGTGACATGGCCGGGCGAATCCGAGCGCGGCCGGGGCTGGCCGATCTCGTGCAGATCGTCCTTGCGGACATCGGCGAAGTAGTTCTTGCGCAGTTCCATTGTTTTGGACCCTTCAGGCCGCGTTCTGCGAATTGGCGCGGGCGGCGGTCAGCACCGCCTGGATGATCGGCTCGTAACCGGTGCAGCGGCAGATGTTGCCCGACAGCGCCTCGACCACCTCGTCGCGGCTGGGATTGGGCGTGTGGTCGAGCAGCACCTTGGCCGCCATGATCATGCCCGGCGTGCAGAAGCCGCATTGCGTGGCGAACGTGTCGAGAAAGGCGCGCTGCAGCGGGTGCAGCACGCCGCTTTCCGAAAGCCCTGATGTCGTGCTGATGACGGCGCCATTGCAGGTCTCGGCCAACGTCAGGCAGGAGAGCCGGAGTTCGCCGTCTATGATGACAGAACAGGCGCCGCAGGTGCCCTGATGACAGCCGCCCTTCGGCGAGGTGTCGCCGATCTTGTCGCGCAGCGCCTGAAGCAGCGTCGTGCCGCTGTCGATGAATTCGGCCTTTTCCGAGCCGTTGAGCGTGAATTGAACCGGAACCTTTGCCATGTTTTCCTCCCAGCGCGCCTGCCCGAACCAGCGGACAGACGCGCGCCCCCGAACAAATATTATGCGAGCAGCAACCGCCCGAGATGAACCGGCAGGACTTCGGCGCGATACCAGGCGCTGGCGATCGGGTCGGTGATGGGCGAGGTGCCATCACCGGCCGCGGCCAAGGCCGGCGCGATGCCGTCAGCGGTTAGCGTTCGGCCGATCAGCGCTTTTTCCGCCGCCCTGGCGCGCATGGGCCGATCCGCCATGCAGCCGAGTGCGATCCGCGCCGAGGTCACCGAGCCATCCGACGACAGTTCCAGAGCACCGGCTATGCTGAGCACGGAGACGCCCTTGGGCTTGACCCTCGACACTTTCAGGAAGCGGAAACTGTCGGCCTTCGGAAGCGTGAAGCTCACGGAAGTGACGACGACGCGGCTGCCGCCCCGATTGGCCAGAAAAGTCTCGATCGGCGTTTCACCGTCATCGGTGCTGACCGTCGCATCGAGCGCCAGCAGGGCAACAGCGAAATCGCCATACGGGCTCGGGGCAAAAAGATTGCCGCCGACGGTCGCCATGTTGCGGATGGCCGGGCCTCCGACGGCACGGGCGGCCTTGGCGAGCGTGCCGAGCCCCGGATGGCCGGCGATCGCCGCCATGGTCACCGAAGCGCCGATGCAGACTTTATCGCCGGCAACGGCGATGGTGGACAGGGACGGCTCGGTCGACCTGATAAGGCCGGAAACCGAAACGTCGCCTTCATTGGCCGCGCGGACGACCAGCGTGCCGCCACCGAGATAGCGGGTGCCGGCCGCCTTCAGTGCCGCGTTCGCGTCTTTCACCGTTGCAAAAGTCTGCAGTGCCAGCGCCATGGTCTGGCTCCTGTCAGCTCTGGCCGGCGAAATGGCTTTTCAGGGCGTCGAAGCCGCCCTGAAAGACATTGGCGCCCATGCCCTCGGCCAGCTTGTCTGCCTCCTCAGGCGCGGCGTCGAAGCTAGCGGTCCATTCGGCGTAGGTGCGGTCGCCATCGGTGACGCGCCGCAGCTGCAGGGTCGCCTTGTGGTTGGTCAGCGGCTGCGGCGTCTCGAGGATGGAGTAGCTGACCAGGAAATTCTGATCGGAGAAGTCGAGCAGCTTTTCGCGTAGGCGGGCGCCGCTGGCGAGCTGGAAATTGCGCACGCAGCCGATTGTGGTGGCATCCTTGCCGTCTTCAATGTGGCTTTCCACCATGCGCGGATGCCAGCCCGGCAGCCCGTTGAAGTCGCGTATGCGCGCCCAGACCTTTTCGACCGGCGCGTCGATGACGCTGGAGATGGTGACTTTGGCCATTCAAAATGTTCCCTTGCAAAAGCGATCCGGTGCAAGGGTAGGGCGGCCATTTCAGCGACGCTTATCAATGCGTCTTGAGCGCCTATCAAGGAGTCTGAAAAAGGGCGGGGAGTCTGAAAAAGGGCGGCTGGTTCAGGCGATCGCCCGCGCGGCCTCGCGGTAGAGCGTCGGCGGCACGCCGACATGGTCGCGGAAAAAGCGCGAGAAATTGCCCTGCGTGGTGAAGCCGAGATTGCAGGCGACGGAGATCAGCGGTTCCTGCGACCATTGCAGCTGCCGCACCGCTTCCTCCATGCGCAGCGTGTTCCAGTAGACATTGGGCGTCAGATTGGTCTGTTCCTTGAACAAAGCGAAGAAATGCGGTCGCGACAGGCCGACGCTGCGCGCCACGTCGTCGAAGCAGATGCGCTCGCAGACATTGGCTCTCATCAACTGGATTGCCTTGCGGACACGAAAATCCTGCATGGTGTTGATGCGGACACGGGCCTCCTGCGGCGCCGAGGCGTCGGCGGCGTCGAGCACGCTATCGATGAAACGCTCGATCTCGTAGTTGGCGATATCGTCGACGCTCTCATTGTCGCTGAGGTGGTCGAGCAGATTGGCGGCGGCCTGATGCAGCCACGGTTCCAGCGTGATCGCGGCTTGTGAAAACAGCGGCGCCGACGAAGGCAGGTCGCGGCGGCGCCGCGCCCAGTCGGGATCGATGTAGAAGGCGAGAAACAGACCGGGCGTCCCGTTTTGCGACAGAACATGGCTGTGCGGCTGGAAGGAGTTGATGCCGGCGGCCGTTCCAGGCCCAAGCCGGACGGTCTCGCGGCCGATGGTCATTTCGCCGGCCGTACCTTCCAGCCAGATGATGAGATGGGCCTCGACATGGGCATGGGTGACGAAGTCGCTTGCGACATTCAGGATAGAAACATGTCCGAACCGGCCCCAGTAGAGCCTGATCGCTTCCGTCATGGGTATATCCTCCCGCAGGCGACTGGCCTCCCTTCGCCTGCAGTGGGGATTGTGCGGCCGAGTTCGGGGCCGCGTCAAGACGCGCGCGGGCGGCGAGGGCGAATGACGGCCAGTGAGGCCGGATTTTCAGACTGAGCGATACGCACTGGAACGAATGGCGGTCGGGAGAATTGCCAACCTCAAACCGAAGCCGTCATGCCGCCATCGACATACAGCGTATGGCCGTTGACGAAGGACGAGGCATCTGACGCCAGAAACACGGCGGCGCCGATCAACTCGTCGACATTGCCCCAGCGCCCGGCCGGCGTGCGCTTTTCCAGCCAGGCGGAAAATTCGGGATTGTCGACCAGCGCCTGGTTCATCTCGGTGCGGAAATAGCCGGGCGCGATCGCATTGATCTGCAGGCCGTGTTTGGCCCAATCGGCGCACATGCCCCTTGTCAGGTTGCGGATCGCGCCCTTGGTGGCGGTGTAGGGCGCGATGTTCGGCCTTGCCAGTTCGCTCTGCACCGAACCGACGTTGATGATCTTGCCCTTGCCGCGCGGGATCATGTGGCGGGCGACCGCCTTGGCTGCATGGAAGGCGCCCGACACATTGGTCTTGAACAGGCGCTCCCATTGCTCCTCGGGAAAGTCCTCGAGCGGGGCGCGGAATTGTATGCCGGCATTGTTGATGAGGATGTCGATGGCGCCGATCTCGGCCTCGATGCGGGCAATGTCCTCATTGACCGCCTGAAAATCGGTGACGTCGAATACCGAGGCGTGCGCCTTGAAGCCGGCGTTGCGCAGCTTTTCGACGGCGCTGTCGATCCTGGCGGCGTCGCGGCCGTTCAGCACCACGCTTGCCCCATGTTCGGCCAGGCCCCGAGCCAGCGCGAAGCCGATGCCCTGGCCGGAGCCGGTCACCAGCGCCAGCCGGCCCTCGAGGCTGAACAGGGAGTTGGCCATCAAACCGTCTTTTGTTTGACCATGATCTCCGGACAAACGGTTCCGTTTGTCCGAGAAAACCGGTTTCCACTTTTCGGGATCATGGTTCTAGTCGCTGCGGCGGAAATTGCGGATGCGGTCGAACAGCACCGCCAGCAGGATGGCGCCGCCGATGAAGACGCCTTGCCAGAAGGCATTGATGCCGAGCAGGCCGAGACTGTTGCGGATCACCTCGATCAGGGCCGCGCCGACGATGGCGCCGAAGGCGGTGCCGACGCCGCCGGCCAGATTGGCGCCGCCGATGACGGTGGCGGCGATTACCTGCAGCTCCATGCCGGTGCCGAGATTGGTGGTGACGGCACCCAGCCAGCCGGTCTGGATGATGCCCGCAATGCCCGCCGACAGCGCCGAGATCATGTAGACGGCAACCTTGATCTGGCGCACCGGAACGCCGGTCAGCGTTGCCGCGTGCTCATTGCCGCCGATGGCGAAGATATGGCGGCCGAACTTGGTCCAGCGCAGGATGAAGCCGGTGATCAGCGCCAGAAGGATCATGTAAAGCACCGGGTTGGCGATGCCGAACACCCAGGCGCCGCCGCCCAATGACAGAAGCTTGGCATGGTCCGGCCCGAACTGGAAGACCACCGTGTTGTTGGAGGCGACCATGGCGAGGCTTCGGGCGATCGACAGCATGCCGAGCGTCACCACGAAGGGTGGAAAGCCGAGATAGGCGATCAGCACGCCGTTGAAGGCGCCAATGGCGAGCGCGGTGGCAATCGAGGCCAGGATGCCGACCTCGATCGAGTAGCCGGCATGCATGGTGACGGCCAGCACCATCGACGACAGGCATAGCACCGAGCCGACCGACAGGTCGATGCCGCCGGTGATGATGACGAAGGTCATGCCGAGCGCGATGATGGCGACGAAGGTGATGTTGCGGGTGATGTTGTAGAGGTTCTTCGAGGTGGCGAAAGCGTCGGTGGCAAACGACAGGAACACGCAGGCAAGGATGACCGCGATCACCACCCAGAAAGTCTGGCTGGCAAACAGTCTCGCGGCCAAGGATTGCTGCTTATGCTCGATCGGCTGGTCAATTGTCAGTGCCATCGTCGACCTTCATCTGCTGTGCGTGGTGGAATTCGCTTGAAATCAAACCTGTTCGATAGCGCCGGTGATCAGCCCGGTGACTTCCTCGGGCGAGCTCGACGCAATCGTCTTGTCGGCGACCTTGCGCCCGCGCCGCATGACGATGACGCGGTCGGCGACGGTGAACACGTCAGGCATGCGGTGGCTGATCAGAACGACGGCGATGCCCTGATCGCGCAAATGGCGGATAAGGTTCAGCACTTCGGCGACCTGGCGCACCGAGATCGCCGCCGTCGGTTCGTCCATCAGCACGATCTTGGCCTGCGACAGCATGGTGCGGGCAATCGCCACCGCCTGGCGCTGGCCGCCCGACATCTGCTTGACGAGGTCGCGCGGACGGGTCTCGGACTTCAATTCGGCGAAGAGCTGGCCGGCACGCTTGTACATCGAGGCATAGTCGAGGATCCGGAACGGCCCGACGCCGCGCCGCAACTCACGGCCGAGATAGACATTGGCGGCGGCAGTCAGATTGTTGCAGAGCGCAAGGTCCTGGTGGACGATCTCGATGCCGTGCTGGCGGGCTTCCGCCGGCTTGTGCAGGATCAATTCCTTGCCGTCCATGTGCATGGTGCCATGGCTCGGGCGGAAATTGCCAGCGATCATCTTGACCAGCGTCGACTTGCCGGCGCCGTTGTCGCCCATCAGGCCGACCACCTGTCCGGGCTCGATCGACAGCGAAACGTCGTTGACGGCCTGGATGGCGCCGAAATGCCTTGAGATGTTGGTGAGTTCGAGAACCGCCACCAGCCTTTGCCTCCCCGTGCTTTGCGACCTGCAGCTGTTACCGGCGTGGATGCCGACGCTGCTTTGGCCTCGCTCTCCCCGGCTCCTCCCGAAGACGGCGTTAGCGTTCTTTTACGCAAAAGCCGGCGCACGTCAATCAATTGTCGGACGAATTGGGCCAGGACTATTTTAAAAATCCGTTTTGTAGGACAAATAGCATTGACGTTGGCGCCAAGCCGATATTAGCTAAGCGTCGGAGGAGATTATGCCGATCCCCGCTGGCGGTCGCCGGCCGGAATTGGCGGAGGTTTGACGGTCCAGGATCCGGCGGCACCTGTGTGTGAGCTGATCTGAAGCCGAATCTGGAAATGCTTATCGATCTGTCCTGGCGACACGAGCGCTCGCGAAACGACCCTCGGTCATCACGCATCCGGTCGATCTGTATGGCGGGCACGCCGTGTCCGTTTGTTTCAAGGGAGGACTGACATGAGGAAAACACTTTTGCTCGCCGCCGTCGCCGCCATGGCGTTGGGTGCCGGGCCGGCTTTGGCCAAGAAACAGCTCGTCATTGTCGTGAAAGGTCTCGACAATCCGTTCTTCGAGGCCATCCACCAGGGCTGCGAGAAATGGAACAAGGAAAACGCCAGCTCGGAATATGAATGCTTCTACACCGGTCCGGCGTCGACTTCGGACGAGGCCGGCGAGGCGCAGATCGTCCAGGACATGCTGAGCAAGGCCGACACGGTGGCGATGGCGATCTCGCCGTCCAACGCGCCGCTGATCGCGCAGACGATCAAGAGTGCCAATCCGTCGATCCCGATCATGACGGTCGATGCCGATCTCAGCAAGGAAGACGCAGGTCTTCGCAAGACCTATCTCGGTACCGACAATTACCTGATGGGCAAGAAGATCGGCGAGTACATCAAGAAGGGCAAGCCGAATGGTGGCACGATCTGCACCATCGAAGGCAACCCGGCAGCCGACAACATCCTGCGCCGTGCGCAAGGCATGCGTGACGCACTGTCGGGCAAGGAGGGCCTCGCCGCACTTGCCGGTGAAGGTGGCTGGACCGAAGTCGCCGGCTGCCCGGTGTTCACCAACGACGATGGCGCCAAGGGCGTGCAGGCGATGACCGACATCCTCGCCGCCAACCCCAAGCTGGACGCCTTCGGCATCATGGGCGGTTGGCCGCTGTTCGGCGCGCCGCAGCCCTATCGCGATCTGTTCGGACCGCTCAAGGACCGGATCGCCAGCAACGACTTCGTCATCGGCGCTGCCGACACGATCGGCGACGAGATTGCGATCGCTCGTGACGGCCTTGTAACGGCTCTGGTCGGCCAGCGGCCGTTCGAAATGGGCTACAAGGCACCGTCGGTGATGATCGACCTGATCGAAGGCAAGGCGGTCGCCGATCCGGTGTTCACCGGCCTCGACGAGTGCACCAAGGATACGGTCGACACCTGCATCCAGAAGTAGGTTCTCGATTTCGGGGCGCCCGGCTGCGGGCGCCCCGTCATTCCTGGACGGAAGCGATAATTCCCGAACGGACGCAATGGTTGGGGCAACCGGCTCCGGCTTTGCTGCGCCCGTGATCTGGATTTTTCGGCAACGAGATCGGCGCCCGTGCGGTTCGGACCAGTCCGGACGACAGACGGTCGACGCATTGGAACGTGGATGCCGGACGAGAAGTCAAGCAAGCGAACCGACCGGGCCAAGGCACAAGCCAGCCACGGCCCGGCTGTCATGCGCAAGGCCGGTGCCGCGCATTTTGCGGGAGCGAGCGTCCATGTCTCGCTGGCCGGCGAGATCGGCCTGCGGATCGTGCGTGGCGACTATCCGCCCGGCACCATCCTGCCCAACGAGTCCAGATGGGCCGAGATCTTCAATGTCAGCCGTTCGGCGGTGCGCGAAGCCATCAAGATGCTGATGGCGAAAAGCCTGTTGGCCTCACGCCCCAAGATCGGCAGCTGGGTCGAGCCGAAGGAGCGCTGGAACCTGCTCGACCGCGACGTGCTGGCCTGGTACGCGACGGCGCCCGACCGCGAGGCGTTCCTGCGAACCGTGCAGGAGTTTCGTCATATCATCGAGCCGGAAGCATCGGCCTTTGCAGCCATACGGCGCAGTGACGAGCAAATGGCGGAAATCAGCCAGGCCTGCCGCGAGATGGGCGAAGCCTTGAGCCTGCAGGAGCGTATCCGCGCCGATACGCGCTTTCATCTGGCCATCCTGCGCGCCTCCGGCAACGACCTTCTGGTGCCGCTCGGCGTGCTGATCGAGTCGGCGCTCGACCATCTTTTCGCATTCACGACACAGCAGGTCGCCGATCAGCGCCAGGCGCAGAAGCTGCATGAGGCGATCGAAAAGAACATCCGCCTGCAGCGCCCGGCCGCCGCGCGCAACGCCGTGCACAAGCTGCTTGCGGATACCGATGAAGGGATCGGGCGCTGGAGGCGGTGATCGGCGCCTGCGTTGGGCAATCGGTTAAATGGTCTGCTTCTTGCCATCCTTCATCGGCATCAGGTCGACGCCGTTCACCTTCCCGATATGCGTTGCCAGCATCGGTACGAATTGCTCGGCCGGGCCGGTTGCGTGGGCACCGGCGAAGGCGTTCTTGGTGGCGTTGCCGAGCGGGTTGGCAATGCCGGCCGCACCCGCCATCGATTCCAGATAGGTCAGGTCCTTGAAGGCGTTGGCGATGGTGAATTTGTGCGCGTCGCGGTCACCTTCCAGCGTCCAGCGCATGAAGGTCTGGTAGAAGCCGCAATCCATGCGGCCATTGCGGATGACGCTGTCGAAGCGCGGCGGCGAGATGCCGACCTTCTCAGCCAGTGCCAGTGCCTCGGAATAGATCGCGGCGTAGCCGAGCGAGATGAAATTGTTGAGCAGCTTCATGCGATGGCCATCGCCGGTGTCGCCGATATGGACGATGCGGCCGGCCCAGGTTTCGATTACCGGTTTCACCCTGGCAAAGAGGGTGTCCGGCGCGCCGACCATGGCGTCGAGTGTGCCTTCCCAGGCTTCCTTCGGCGTGCGGCTGAGCGGTGCGTCGACAAAATCGATGCCGAGCGCCTTGAGTTCAGCGGCAAGCGCAATGGTCGAGACGGGGTCGGAGGTCGAGCAGTCGACGACGACGGAACCTTTCTTCAAACCCTCCTTGAGGCCGCCCGGGCCGCGAATGATGGCTTCGACCTCGCGCGAACCGGTGACGCAGATGAAGACGATTGTCGATGCCGCCGCCACATCGCGCGAGGTCGATGCTTCGGTGGCGCCGCGGCCAAGCAGGTCTTCCGCCGGCTTGCGGTTCTTGCGGCCGAGAAAGGTCAGGCTGTAGCCCTTGTCGACGATGTTCTTGGCGATCCCGTGGCCCATCAGGCCAAGCCCGATGAAGCCGATCTTTTCGCTCGCGGCAGTCGTGTTCATGTCTTCAAGTCCTGTTGCAATGATTGATGTCAGGCGCTGCCGTTTTGCAGGCGAGGGTGGTTGCGGATGGCGATATTGTCTGACAATACACATAAATTCCTGAGGATGTGGAGAGCAAAATGACGAAGCGGATCATGTTCACCGGCGGCAGCGGCAAGGCCGGACGCCATGTCGTCCAGTATCTGGTCGAGCAAGGCTGCCAGGTGCTCAACATCGACACCAGGCCGCTCGACAACCCCAAGGTGCGCACGCTGATCACCGACATCACCGACAGCGGGCAGGTGTTCAACGCACTGTCGAGCTATATGGGCCTGCATGAATTCGACCCCTCGCTGCGTCCGCAGCCGGTCGATGCGGTGGTGCATTTCGCCGCCATCCCGCGCATCATGATCACCACCGACAACGAGGTGTTCCGCATCAATGCGCTCGGCACCTACAATGTCATCGAGGCGGCAGTTAAGCTCGGTATCCGAAAGGTAATCATCGCCTCCAGCGAGACCACCTATGGGCTGGTCTTCGCCAACGAGCCGCGCGATCCAAAATATTTCCCGCTCGACGAGGAGTATGACGTCGATCCGATGGACAGCTATGCCTTGTCCAAGGTCGTCAACGAGAAGACGGCGCGGGCCTTCGCGCAGCGCAACGGCACCGACATTTATGCCCTGCGCATCGGCAACGTCATCGAGCCGCACGAACATTCGCTGTTTCCGAAATGGTTCGCCGATCCGGGTTTCCGCAAGCGCATCGCCTGGAGCTATGTCGACGCGCGCGACCTTGGCCAGATCACGCTGCGCGCCATAGAGAAGGACGGGCTCGGCTATCAGGTGTTCAACGCGGCCAATGACGACACCTCGTCCGACCTGCCGACAGCCGAACTCTTGAAGCGGTTCTACCCCGGCGTGCCGGTCAAGGCCGAACTCGGCGAATACGAGACGCTGCTCTCCAACCGCAAGGCGCGTGACGTGCTGGGCTTCCGCCCGGAGCATAGCTGGCGCAAATACGTCAAGCAGGCCTAGGCATGTCGACACTCAGGTGATGCCGGCCTGCGAATGACGGCTTTCTGCGCTTCCGCCTTCGCCGGCCGAAGCACTTATGAGTGGTCGTGGCAGTCAAGGCTACGGCCGGCGTAGGCCGATGCTCACGTACCCAAAAGTACGCTGCGCTCCGGTTCTCGAAATCCGTCATTCTCGGCTCGGCCTGACCTGAATATCGACATGCCAATCAAGCGGCGGATCGGGGCTGATCTGTGCACAGCGGGCAGCTTTGCGATGCAAGCCGCTTGCTGCGCTTGACAGCCTGCTTAATACGGACTTTCTGGACCCCATGCGGGACGCGAAGCCGAACAAGGAAAAATCGTTGGGGAAAGCGGCCTCCGGGGACCGTCCGGGCGGCGTTCGCCGGGCGGACGCCGCGCGTATTCCCGGCTCCAGCGTCCACGCCTCGCTGGCCAGTGAAATCGGCCTCAGGATCGTGCGCGGCGATTATCCGCCTGGCACCATCCTGCCCAATGAAGCGAAATGGTCGGAGACCTTCAGCGTCAGCCGCTCGGCGGTGCGCGAAGCGATCAAGATGCTGATGGCCAAGAGCCTTTTGGCCTCACGTCCCAAGATCGGCAGCTGGGTCGAGCCGAAGGAACGCTGGAACCTGCTCGATCGCGATGTGCTGGCCTGGTACGCGACGTCGCCGGACCGCGAAGTGTTCCTCAAGACGGTGCAGGAATTCCGCCATATCATCGAGCCGGAAGCGACCGCGTTCGCCGCGATGCGAAGAACCGACGAGCAGATGGCCGAGATCAGCCTGGCCTGCCGTGAGATGGGCGCGGCGACGAGCCTGCAGGAGCGGACCCGCGCCGACACGCGCTTCCATCTCGCCATCCTGCGGGCTTCGGGCAACGACCTGCTGGTGCCGCTCGGCGTACTGATCGAATCCGCCTTCGATCATCTCTTTGCCTATACGACACGGGAGATCGACGATCTCAACCACGCGCAGAAGCTGCACGAGGCGATCGAGAAGAACATCCGCCTGCAGCGCCCCGACGCGGCGCGCAATGCTGTGCGCAAATTGCTCGCCAACACAGACGGCGTCATCCGCGCCCGGTAAGGCCGGACCGGCCGCTAATCATCCTTGTCCCGTCCGAAGGCGCTGCGCAGTTCGTCCTTGGCGTCCTCAAGCACTTTTTTGCGCGCGGCAGGCAAGTTCTTGCCGGCGCGGTTGATGTAAAAATTCAGCATCGACATGGCGGATTGGAAAGGCTCGGCCTTGCGCCTGTGGCTGTGTTCGGCGGATCGTTTCAGCGAGGCGGCGATCTTCCTGGCGTCGTCGGATTCGAAGACGTGATCCTCAAGATCCATTGCGTTGCTGTGCTCGGTCACCTCGGCCGACCATTTTTTCCTGGTGGCGGTCATCGCAGGACTCCTTTGCGGGGTGGGTTGCCGGGAAACTCCGCACATCGGTATCGGTTCCGCCCTGGCTCTGGAGCCACGGATTTGCCCGCTGTGGCGCTGCTGCGGCCTGAGAATGCGCCGATAGTGGCGCAAACGGCAGCCGATCTCCGAGACCGCCGACAGGAAACGCCTTGACCCGAACCGACAGCCTCCAGCCCGGCCCCGGCATCGACAGCTCCTATGCCTGGATGCGGCTTGCCATCTCGATGCTGCTGGCGACGATCGGCGCCGTGGGCATGTGGGCTGTCGTCGTCGTGCTGCCCGCCGTGCAGGCCGAGTTCGGCGTCGACCGCGCCGCGGCGTCCATGCCTTACACGGCGACCATGGTCGGTTTCGCCGCCGGCAACGTGCTGGTCGGCCGCGCCATCGACCGGATGGGTTACTGGATCCCGGCGCTGATCTCTTCGATTGCGCTTTCCGCGGGCCTGCTGCTCGCGGCGCTGTCGACCTCGATCCTGCAATTCACGCTTGCCCAGGGGGTGCTGATCGGTATCGGCACGTCGGTGATCTTCGGGCCGCTGATCGCCGATATCTCGCACTGGTTCAACCGCCGTCGCGGTGTTGCGGTCACGGCGGCGGCGGCCGGCAATTACCTTGCCGGGGCGTTGTGGCCGACCATCATGCCGACGCTGATGAAGGCGGAGGGCTGGCGCTTCACCTATGCGGCAATCGGCATCTTCTGCCTGGTGACAATGGTGCCGCTGGTGCTGATGCTGCGGCGCGGTGCCCCGGCGGCGGCCGTCGCGGGTTCGCCCGGAAGCCGGTCGGTGCAGCCGATCTCGCTGTCGCCGGCGGCCTTGCAGGTGCTGCTGGTCGTCGCCGGGCTCGGCTGCTGCGTGGCGATGTCGATGCCGCAAGTGCATATCGTCGCCTATTGCATGGACCTTGGCTACGGCGTCGCACATGGCGCCGACATGCTGTCGATCATGATGGCGGGCGGCGTCGTCAGCCGGCTGGCGTCCGGCTTCCTCGCCGACCGTATCGGCGCCGTGTGGACATTGATGATCGGCTCGGTCCTGCAGTGCCTGTCGCTGCTGTTCTACATCCCGTTCGACGGGCTTGCCTCGCTCTATGTGGTGTCACTGGTGTTCGGCTTGTCGCAGGGCGGCATCGTGCCTTGCTACGCGATCATCGTGCGCGATTATATGCCGGCCAGAGAGGCCGGCCAGCGTATCGGCATCGTCATGATGGCGACCATCTTCGGCATGGCGATCGGCGGCTGGATGTCGGGCTGGATCTACGATTTGACCGGCTCTTATGCGGCTGCGTTCCTGAACGGCATTGCCTGGAATATTTTGAATATACTGGCGATCGTTCTGTTATTGTGGCGGTCGCGGCGATCATTGACGGTTGCAGCTTAAGCCTTATTCCGGGCGCACAAAATGCATCTCGATCTTCACGGTAAGCCCATTCTTCTAACAATAGCGGTGTGGGCCTGCGCCGCGGGATGCCTCGCAGGCGCCGCCGCAATTTTCTATTCGATTATCCTGGTGCTCGGCAGAACCGGGGCGCTTGTAGACACTACTGAGGAAAGATCACTTGGTTGGAGCGAGCGAGCCGGCCGCAGGAATAGCCGTTTCAACAGATTTCTTGTTGCTGACGAATTCCGATCGCTTCGCAAGCTCCTGTTTGGAGCATGGGCCGGATTTTTAGTCTCGTTTGGTCTTCTTTCTCTGCTGATTTTTCTCTTTGGGGAGCGGACATTGACCTAGCGTCGAGAAGGAAGCGCGCGGATAAATATCCCACTTTGACCAACATATGACGGCTGCGGGCGCGATGGCTTCCGATCTGTATCTTGCGAGGACTCGATTTTGACCAAGCCGCGCACGCGCCGGGGCGGCGGCCGCCCGACCATCGCGGATGTCGCGCGCAAGGCCGGTGTCGGCGCCATCACCGTGTCGCGCGCCCTGCGTGAGCCGGAGCGTGTCTCCGAAGAGTTGCGCCGCCAGATCCAGGCCGCTGTCGACGAACTGGGCTACGTGCCGGACCCGAATGCCCGGGCGCTGGCCTCGGCGCGCGCCGAGGTGTTCGGCGTGCTGGTGCCGTCGCTTACCAACAACGTCTTCGCCGAGGTGGTGCGCGGCATCTATGACAGCCTGTCGGCCAGCCCGTTCCGCATCCAGCTTGGCAACACCCACTATTCCGGCCTCGAGGAAGAGCGGCTGCTGCAGCTGTTCGGTTCGCAACGGCCAGCGGCGCTGATCGTCGCCGGCATCGATCAGACGCCGGCTTCGCGAAAGCTGCTGGAAAGTGCCGGCTGCCCTGTGGTGCAGGTGATGGAAACCGGTCCCGATCCGGTCGACATGATGGTCGGCTTCTCGCATCTCGATGGCGGGAGGGCGGCGACCGAGCATCTGATCGAGGCCGGCTATCGCCGCATCGGCTTCATCGGCGCGCGCATGGATCCGCGTTCGCAGCGGCGCCTTGCCGGCTATCGCGCGGCGATGGAGGCCGCGGGCCTGTTCGACCCGCGCCTCGTCACCACCACGCCGGTGCTGTCCAGCGTGTCGCTCGGCCGCGAGATGTTCCGCGACGCGCTGGCCAAGGTGCCGACACTCGACGGGGTGTTCTGCAACAATGACGACATCGCGCTCGGCGTCTTGTTCGAATGCCATCGCGCCTCGATCGCGGTGCCGAAGACGATCGGCATCGTCGGTTTCAACGATCTCGACATGATGCAGGTGGCGTTTCCTTCGGTCACCAGCATCCGCACCCATCGTTATGAGATCGGCCGGCGTGCCGTCGCCATGGCGCTTGCTGCGATCGCCGGCAAAAGACCGGAGCAACGGATCGTAGATCTCGGTTTCGAGCTCAAGCGCCGCGAGAGCACGGCGCGTTGAAACGCACAGAAGCGACTGTGCGAATGCCGGTTTACACGCCGATTTGGTAGCGCTACCATCTCCTACAGGCAGTTGCATGAACGATAGGTCGCACCTGTTTATTATACATAAGCGACAACTAATACTTGTTTATTATGGATAATATGATAGTTTTCGCCCCGCTGGCGGCGACAAGGGAGGTACCGGGTCGGCCATCACGGGCGGCCGAGGAAGCGCATGGCAAGGCGGGAGGTGCCGGTCCATCGCGCGAAAAATTCGCATTGCGAAACGAACAATCAGAACTGCAATCGGGAGGATTATCGATGATCAAGTCACTCGTTGGTGGCGTCGTTGCCGCCACTGCATTCGTCATGCTCAATTCGGCCGCCATGGCCGCCGGACCCGAAATCGTGTCGGGTCCCGCCGCTCAGGCGGACTGTTTCGCGCCGTGGAGCGCAGAGACCAAATTCTTCAAATATCCCAAGAAGGAAGGGCCGTTCCGCATCGCCTTCGCCAATGGCTATATCGCCAACACCTGGCGCATCCAGATGGTGCAGACGGCCAAGGCCTACGCCGCGCAACCTGAAGTCAAAGCCAAGATCAAGGAATTCAAGGTCGTCTCGACGGGCGAGGACGTGCCGGCACAGATCTCGGCGATCAACAATTTCATCGATTCCGGCTATGACGCCATCGTCACCGACGCCCAGAACCCGACGGCCTTCGGTCCGGTCATCAAGCGTGCCAAGGAAGCGGGCATCGTGCTGGTCGCCTTCGACAACATTCTCGATACCAAGGACGCCATCAACGTCAATGTCGATCAGAAGGGTCTTGGCGAATTGTGGGCCAAGTGGCTGGTCGGCAAGATACCGAACGGCGGCAAGATCCTGGAAGTGCGCGGCGTCGCCGGCACCTCCGTCGACACCGATCGTCACAACGGCATCCACGAGGTGTTCGATGCGTCCGGCAAGAAGTGGGACGTGACCGAAGTCGCCGGCAAATGGGATGACGGCGTGGCACAGAAGGTGACCGCGGATGCGATCGCCACCAACGGTCCGTTCGACGGCATCACCGGGCAGGGCGGCGACACGGGCATCGTGCAGGCGATGATCGACGCCAAGCATCCGTTCGTGCCGTTTGGCGGCGAGACCGAGAACGGCTTCCGCAAGTTCTGCGCCGCGCATTCAGCCGACGGGCTGAAGTGCTCGTCCGCGGGCTCGGGCCCGGCTCAGGTCGCCGTCGCCATCAAGACCGCGATCGCCGCACTCGAAGGCGAAGTCGTGCCACAAGAGGTGAAGCTGCCGCTGGCGATCGCCGAAGACCCGAACATGAAGGAAGGCACGGATTACTTCCCCAAGGAATCCGACAATTTCTTCGTCGGCAATTCCTTCCCGACCTGCGGCATCAATTTCAGCGCCCAGGAAATCATGGGTCAGACCAAGGAAAACCAGTAAATCATCGCTGGCTGTCACCTGGCGCCGCGGCTTGAGCCGCGGCGTTTGTCTCAATTCCACAATCGCCCTGGGAGGGCCGATGGACGGTGCGGCTCCGCTCTTTCGTATGGAAGGCATATCCAAGCGCTATGGCGGTGTACGCGCGCTGGAGAAGGCCGAGCTTGTTGTCGAAGCCGGCAGCATTCACGCCATTCTCGGTGAAAACGGCGCCGGCAAATCGACGCTGATCAAGGTCATGGCAGGTGTCGTGGCGCCCGATGAGGGGCGCATGACTCTGGATGGGCGCGAGGCGACCTTCGCCTCTCCGGGTGCCGCCAATAAGGCCGGCATCGTCTGCATCTTCCAGGAACTGTCGCTGGTCCCCGAGCTAAGCGTTGCCGACAACATAGTCATTTCCGACCCGCCCAAACGCTTCGGCATGATCGACCGCAAGGCGCAACGCCGCATCGCCGAAGAAGCACTTGCTCGTGCCGGCGCCGCCGACATCCACCCGCTGGCGCTGGTCAAGGACCTGCCATTGTCGCGCCGGCAGATGGTCGAGATCGCCAAGGCATTGGCACGCAAGCCGCGCATCCTCATCCTCGACGAGGCGACCTCCGCGCTGACTGCCGCGGATGTCTCGAAGATCTTCGCGGTGCTGAAGCGGCTGCGCGCGGAAGGGCTGGCGCTGCTTTACATCTCGCACCGCATGAACGAGATCGCCGAACTGGCGGACCAGTGCACGGTGTTCCGCAACGGCCGCAATGTCGCCAGCTATCCAGCCGGCTCGAAGAGTGACAATGAGGTGGTCGAACTGATGATCGGCCGCGAATACAGCCATATCTTTCCGCCCAAGCCGACGGCCGTGCCTGCCGCCGCGGCCCCCAGGCTCGAGGCCCGCAAGCTCTCATGGGCCGACCGGCTGCACGACATCTCGCTGACCGTCAGGGCAGGTGAGGTGGTCGGCCTTGGCGGCCTCGACGGCCAGGGCCAGCGCGAATTGCTGCTCTCCTTCTTCGGCGTGCTGCGCGGCCTCAGCGGCCAGATCCTGATCGACGGCAAGCCTGTGTCGATCACCAGTCCATCCGTTGCGCGCGACGACGGCATCGGCATGGCGCTCATTCCCGAGGACCGCAAGACCGAAGGGCTGATGCTGCCGATGACGGTGCGCGAGAACCTGTCCTTCGCCGCGCTCGACCGGTTGTCGAAAGCCGGCATCATCGACCGTGCCGCCGAGCAGCGGCTGATCGACGACATGGTCGGTCTTTTGGCGATCAAGACGGCGGGCCTCGACATTCCGGTCGGCGCGCTTTCGGGCGGCAACCAGCAGAAGGTGGTCATCGCCAAATGGCTGATGCGCCAGCCGCGCATCATCCTGCTCAACGATCCGACGCGCGGCATCGACGTCGGCACCAAGCAGGAGCTGTACCAGCTGATGCGCAAACTGGCCGACGCGGGTGCTGCGATCCTGTTCTACTCGACCGACTATGACGAGCTGATCGGCTGCTGCGACCGTGTGCTTGTGCTCTATGACGGGGCGGTCAAGCGCGAGCTGGTCGGCGCCGAGATCACCGAGCGGGCGCTGATATCAAGCGCGCTCAACATCCATGGCGAGGAGAGCCGGGTGGGCCTGGGAGTGGGCGCATGAAGGATTGGCGCTACTGGCTGGCCGAGCAGCGCGGAACGCTGCTGGCGTTCGGCATCTTCATCGTCATGTTCGTCATCTACACCTCGAACCATCCGGCCGGCTTCACCGCCAATGTGGTGCAGACGGCGGCCAACAAGGGCGTGCTGCTCGCCTTCGTCGCCATGGCGCAGACGCTGGTGGTGATCACCGCCGGCATCGACCTGTCCGTCGGCATGATTTTTCTCCTCACCAACTGCCTGGCTTCGTGGCTGGTGGTGGGAACGCCGATGCAGACGACGCTCGGCGTCATCGCCGTGCTGGCGGTGGGACTGCTGTGCGGCGCCATCAACGGCGCCATCGTCATCTATGGCCGGCTGCAGCCGATTGTCGCCACCATTGCCACAGGCGCCGTCTATTACGGCATCGGCCTGTTGCTGCGGCCATTTCCGGGCGGCTCGGTCAATGAGGACCTGGCCGATGCGCTGACCGGTCGTGTGTTCGGCGTGGTGCCGGCAAGTCTCGTCGTGCTGCTGGCCATCGTGCTGGTGATCTGGGTGCCGTTCAGCCGCTCGGTGCTTGGCCGCGCCGCCTACGCGGCAGGCTCATCGGAGACGGCGGCCTACATGTCGGGTGTGCCGATCCGGCGCGGCAAGTTCGCCGCCTACACGCTGGCCGGCCTGCTGGCGGCGATCGGCGGATTGTTCCTGACCTTCTTCACCTATACGGGTGAGGCGGCCTATGCCAGCGGCAACTCCTACACGCTGTTTTCGATCGCCGCCGTGGTGCTCGGCGGGGTTTCGCTGTTCGGCGGCAAGGGCAGCGCCATCGGCGCCATCTTCGGCGCACTGGCTTTCCGCACGATCGGCGACCTGTTGTTCGTCTTCGATTTCGATCCGCTCTGGCAGCCGCTGTTCCAGGGCGTTATCCTGCTGGTCGCCGTCAGCCTCGGCGCCTTCGCCCTGTTTCGGGTCCGCAACCGGCTGGAGTGGTTCCTGTGAGCGAAACGACGCTTGGCGGCATTGCCGGCCGCATGCCAAGATTCATCCGCCGCGCCGATCCGGCGGTGCTGACGGCCTTTGCCTGCATCGTGCTTTTGCTGTTCTTCGGCAGCCTCTATTCCAGAAGCTTCCTGTCGCCTGAATATCTCCTGCAGCAGCTCAAGGTGGCTTCATTCCTCGGCGTTATCGCGACAGGCATGATGCTGGTCATCCTGCTCGGCCAGATCGACCTGTCGGTGCCGTGGGCGGTGGCGGCGGGCGCCATGATGGCCTGCGCCGCGGCGGCGTACGGCCCGGTCGGCGTGGCGTTGGCCATCCCGTTCGGCATCATCTGCGGCATGCTGATCGGCGTCGTCAACGGCATCGGCGTCGCCTATCTGCGCATCCCCTCGATGATCATCACATTGGCCACCAACGCTGTCGCGCAAGGGCTGATGGTGGTCTACACCGGCGGCTTCTCGCCGCAGGATTCGGCGACGGGCGCGATGCGCTACCTGGCGACCGGTTTCGCCATTCCGGGCGTGCCCAACGCCGTCATCATCTGGGCGCTGATCGGGGCCGCGATGGTGTTCGTGCTGACGCGGACCGGCTTCGGCCGCACCGTCTACGGCATCGGCAACCGCGAGCGCGCGGCCTATCTCTCCGGCATCGACACAAGGCGCGTGGTGATGATCGCCTTCGCCGTCTCCGGTGGGCTCTCGGCTTTCGGCGGCGTGCTTCTGGCCGGCTATGCCTCCAAGGCGGCGCAGTCGATGGGCGACGCTTATCTGCTGCCGTCGATCGCCGCGGTGGTGCTTGGCGGCACCTCGATCTTGGGTGGGCGCGGCTCCTATCTCGGCACTGTCGCCGGTGTCATCCTCATCACTTTGCTGCAATCCATCTTGTCGGTCATGCAGATGCCGGAGGCGGGGCGGCAGATCATCTACGGTGTCGTCATCGTCGCCATGCTGCTGCTCTACGGCCGCGCGCCGGCAAGCCGCTGACAGTGGACGAAGCGGCAGCACAGGCGCCGACGAGCGCCCCCGGCTCGGTGCCGGCCATCGTGGTTATGGGCGTCGCCGGCTGCGGCAAGTCGGCGGTGGGCGTTGGGCTTGCCGCCGCTCTGGGCGTTACCTTTATCGAGGGCGACAGGCTGCATCCTCCGGAAAACGTCGCACGCATGGCAAGCGGCGAGCCGCTTACCGATCAGCTGCGCGAAGGCTGGCTCAACGCGATCGGCGAGCGCATCGCCGCGTCGGTGGGGCAGGGCAACGGCGTGGTCGCCGCCTGCTCGGCGCTGAAGCGCAGCTACCGCGACCGGCTGAGCGGCTTCTGCCCGGAAATCGTCTTCCTCTATCTGGAGATCGACCCTGGTACGGCCAGGCAGCGCGTCGGCAGCCGCAAGGGCCACTTCATGCCGGCGAGCCTGGTCGACAGCCAGTTCGCCATCCTCGAGCCGCCGGCTGCGGATGAGCGCGCCTCGAAACTCAATGCCACACGCCCGGTCGGTGAGCTCGTCGCCGCCGCGGTCCGTCTGATACGCCGGTCATGAGCCTTCATCCATTCCGATGCCGATGCTGTCCGAGGCCTCGGTCAGCCGCTGCCGGCGGGACCACGTCAGCATCTGCTCGGGGTAGAGCTTCAGCGCTTCCAGCAGGCGGTCGCGCTTGAGCAGGATGTAGTGCGCCTGCACAGTCATGTTCTTGGCGCCATCCCTGGCCATGTCCGTTGCCGGGCTGACAGATGCCTCCGGCGTCAGCTCGGGGCTGAGCACGGCCCGGTATTCGATGAAGGGAACCACTTCGAAGGTCGACATGGCAAACAGGGCGGTCCTGCCCCTGGCGGCGAAATTCGCCGGTGCCGAGGCGAGATGCGTCCAGCCGCTTTCGCCCATGGCTGCCTCGGTGAAGCTCGTGCCGGCATGGACGGTGTTGGTCATCGTCACCACGCCATTCTGCTTCAGGATCTTCTGGATGCGGATGGTGACTTGATAGGTGTCGTCGCGGCCAAAGACGACCCGGCTTTTCAGGAACCGGTTTTCGACATCGATCAGCGGCGGATTGAGGAAACGCAAGCCGAACGCCGATTCGGAAATACCGTGGGTGTTGACGCTCACCTGATGCGCTTCGATACCGGCCTCGTACAGCGCGCGCTTGCCGATGATGGTCTGGGCGGTGAACTGATCGCACCAGAGGATGGCGCCGTGGCCGCGCTGCAAGGCCGACCGCAGCCCCGCCAACCCCTCCAGCCGGATCGTCGGCGACCAGCGGCCGGCCACCAGATGTGCGGCGAGCTGCAAGCGGCGGCGGTGGCGCGCTGCCAGCAATCCCTCGAACAGCTTGCGTGCATCGATACCATCGCCCAGCACCGCGAGCGTGGCGGCAGCGTAGGCCGGGAATTCCTTGCGCATATGGCGCTTGAGGCGAAACCTCGATACGCGGCCGCAGATCGGCGCCCACCACCGCACCGGCAGTGCCGCCGCCACCACGAGATAGAAGATAGACAGCAGGCCTTCGCGAAGATCCTTGTTGGAAAAGCGGCGAAGCCGGCCAGGGCGAACCAGCTTGCGGCTGAAGAAGCGTACATCCTCCGCCCGTTCCGGGACGAAGACGTCTGCGATGATTTCAGTGCGGAAACTGGCTGCCGACGGCAGCTTGCGGGCGGCCTTGCGGGATTTTTCTAACCACCACAGCCTCATCGGTCCAGCCCGTTCTTCGAACCCCGCTTTACTGCGTCGGCTTGGGCCGTGCAAGGTCATGTCCGCGCTCAAGACTTCTGCAAATTTCGCTTGCCCTAGACTTGAGACAAGCGCGCCGCTTACGAAGTGTTGATTTCGAGGGCCGGACGAAGATAGTCGTATCGCTATTCCATATATGGCGTCAGCACATCTTCGATCCATTTCATGAACGCGCGGACCCGGCGCGATAGATTGCTCCGATGTGCGACGACGAGGGACACGGCGAGCGGCCGGCGACGAAAATCGGGTAGGATCTCGACAAGCGCTCCACTCCCCAAGTATCGGCCAATGCCCAAGAGTGGCGCCTGGATCAGGCCGAGGCCGGCGAGGGCCGCTGCTTCGTAGGTCTGTGCGCTGTTGACGTGTAGCGCACCTGGCAACTGAAGCGTCGCGTAGCTGTCGCCGTCCGGATATTCCCATCCATAGGGTCGCGCGCCCAGCAGCGTCGAAAAATGAATTGCCCTATGTTCCTGACGCTGGAGATCTTCCAGCGATCGAGGCACGCCATGGCGCGCCAGATAGGCGGGACTGGCTGCGTTGGCCATGCGCAACAGGCCCAACGGGCGGGCAATCAGGGTCTCGTCGCGAATGGGTCCAAGCCGCAATACACAATCGAACCCCTCTTGAACCAGATCGACTTGCCGATCCGTACTCGACACCTCCAGCTCCAACTCGGGGTGAGCCGCCATGAAATCCGGCAAAGCCGGTACGATCGTTGTGCGCGCCACTTCGGTCGGAAGGTCGACCCGCAAACGGCCGCGAAGTGCCACGCGGTCGCCTGCGAACATCGAGTGCAGATCATCGACTTCAGCAAGCAGATCGCGGGCGCGGGCATGAAATGCGCGTCCGTCCTCCGTCAACCGCACGCTGCGCGTCGTCCGGTGCAGAAGCCTGACACCCACATCTTCTTCCAGCTTGCGGACCGCCGTTGAGGCTCTCCCCTTTTGGATGCCCAGGCTATCGGCCGCGCGGGTGAAGCTCCCCATTTCCGCGACCGTTGTGAAAATGAGGATGGGTTCGAGATTCTGCATTTTCGTGCCTCGGATTGTTTCCCAAAAAGAGAACAGTTGGTTCATTTTCTCGGCATTTATCACATTTGAGAGGCACAGTAAGCTTCGAATATGGGATCTCCCCATCGGAGAATGACAAGTGTCCGAAACTGTGAACCTGCATCAGACACCGGAAATTATGACCTTGCATCGCGCCCTGTGGGCCGGCCGGATCATGAGCGCGTTTGTCGTCATCGCCCTGACGGCAGATGGCACTGTTCAGCTTTTCGCGCCGGCACAGATCGCCAGCATGTTGCAGGAAACCGGGTTTGCGATGGACCTGACCCGTGTCGTGGGTCCGATCATCCTCGCCTGCGCCATCCTCTACGCCATCCCGGTCACCGCCGTCCTCGGCGCGATCCTGGTGACGGGCTTTTTGGGAGGTGCCATCTGCGCCCATCTCCGCATCGGTGAGTTGGGGTCGCCGCCGGAAATCATCTCCCTGTTTCTGGGCGCGATGACCTGGGGCGGCCTCTATCTCCGCGATCCCCGTATCCGGGCCATTCTGCCGCTCATCCATTGAACCAACAGGGGCAGCTCTGTCCCCCGACATCAGGAGAAAACACATGTTCCTAGTAATGGGAATCACGGGAAAAGTTGGCGGCGCAACGGCAGAGCATCTGCTGGCGCACGGCAAGGAGGTACGCGCACTCGTCCGCAACCGCGACAAGGCGGCCAATTGGGCGAACCAGGGCGTGGAACTGGTAGACGGCGACTGGAATGATTCGGCAGCCATCGAGCGAGCCCTCAAAGGCGTCGAAGGCGCGTTCGTCATGTTGCCCCCTGTCTGGGCGCCGTCGCCCGATTACAAAGAAGCGAGGAGCGTGATTGCTAGCTATGTCGAGGCTCTGACCAAGGCAGCGCCGCCGCGAGTGGTCGCGCTTTCGTCGATGGGTGCGAACAGAACAAGCGGGCACGGGGTGATCGCGGCCTTGTCGCTTCTGGAGCAAGGGTTTCGCGGCCTGACATCACCAACCGCATTTGTGCGCGCGGGGGGATTCTTCGAAAATTTCCTCTACGGCTTGCAGGTCGCGCAGGGCGGAATGCTACCGGTCTACTACAATCCGACAAACCGGAAATCGACCATGGTTGCGACGAACGACATCGGCGCAGAGGTCGCAACCCTTTTGACCGGGTCGACGTGGTCAGGGCAGCGCATCGTCGAGATCGGTTCGATGGTCACCGCGGATGAAGTCGCCGAGCAGTTGGGTGAAGTCCTGAATCTCGCCGTGAAAGCCTTTGCAATTCCGCGTGCGGGGTGGGCGGAAGCGTTCGAGCAATTCGGCATCCCGAAGGGTCACTCCGGACCCGCCGAAGAAATGTTCGAGGCCGTGAATGCGGGATGGATGGACCTCGGTGTGGCGGGTACGGAGCACGTAGCGGGTACGACGTCCGCACGCGCTGTATTCGAGGCTGCGTCTAACGTGAACGGATAGGCCAAAACTGCATGAGGTTCTCCGTGATTTCGAGCTTCGCAACCCGAGATTTGGAGAACCTCTCCTTCAATGCAGGAATCTCTATCTGAACGCGATCAGCTTGAAGTCGGTGGTTTAGATCTGCGACGTCAGCTCGACCGGAAAATCGTCATTGTCGGCATCGCGCATGGCGGCGAGGCTGCGATTATCCAGCACTTCGGCGATTGCCTGCCGCACCTCCAGCATCATGTGGCGGACCTGGCAGGTCGCCTCGTCGCAATCCTCGCAGCGTTGATACTGCGTGCGGCTGGCGCAAGGGATTGGCGCCAGCGGCCCGTCAAGCACGCGCACGACATGGCCGATCTTGATTTCGGAGGCCGGCCGGGCAAGGCGGTAGCCGCCTTCCTTGCCTTTGCGGCTCTGGACGAAGCCGGCATTGCGCAATTCGCCCAGGATGGCATCGAGGAATTTCTTCGGGATGTTGTTGGCCACAGCGATGTCATTGACGAAGGCCAATTGGCCGGCCGGCAGGCCAGACAGATGCACGAGGGCCTTGAGGCCGTATTTGCCTTTTTTTGTCAGCATGCCCAGATCAACCCATAAAAGCCCCAACCACTCGCATCTGGCGACTGTTTGTGTGCAAATAATGACGTCTTCGCCGCGCGATGATGTTTCGCGAAACAGCCACCAAATTGCACGTTAGGCATAAACGCGTTGATTCTTTGTAACGTTTTGCACTGAGAACGCGGATATTCCGCTGATAACCAGGTTATCGGCGTTCAAAAACGAAAAAAGCCGGCAGCGCGCCGGCTTTTTCGTCTGCTGTGCAGGTATCGCTGCCTCAGCGGCTGCCGTAGGTCTGGTCGAGCAGGCCGCCGGCGGCGAAATGCTCTTTCTGCACCTTGTCCCAGCCGCCGAAAACGTCTTCCACCGTCAGCAGCCGGACATCGGGGAAATCAGCCTTGTATTTCGCCGCCACAGCGGCGTCGCGGGCTCTGAGGCCGTTGCGGGCGGCGATGTCCTGGCCCTCCGGTGTGTAGAGGAAGTCGAGATAGGTCTTGGCCAGATCGCGCGTGCCGTGATCGTCGGCAACCTTGTCGACGATGGCGACCGGGAATTCGGCCAGCAGGCTGACCGAAGGCGTAACCTGCTCGAACTTGTCGTCGCCATACTCCTTGCGGATGCCGCGCGTCTCCGACTCGAAGGTGATCAGCACATCACCGATCTCGCGCTGCACGAAGGTGGTGGTCGCGGCGCGGCCGCCGGTGTCGAAGATCGGCACGTTGTTGAACAGCTTGGTGATGAACTCTTTCACCTTGGCGTCATCGCCCTTGAAGGCTTCCTTGGCGTAGGCGGTGGCCGCCAGATAGGTGTAGCGCGCATTGCCGGATGTTTTCGGGTTTGGGAAGATCACCTGCACGTCGTCGCGCACGAGATCGTTCCAGTCCTTGATGTGCTTGGGGTTGCCCGCGCGGACAAGGAACGAAGGCAGAGAATAGAAGGGCGAGGCATTGTCAGGGAAATCCTTCTGCCAGTCGGCCGAGACGAGGCCCTTCTTGACCAGGAAGTCGATGTCGATGACCTGGTTGAAGGTAACAACGTCGGCGCCAAGACCCTCGGCGATGGCGCGTGCCTGCGCCGAAGTGCCGGCATGCGACTGGTCGACGGTGACGCCCGGATGCTGGGCGATGAAAGCCTTGTTGACCTGCACGAACAGTTCGCGGCCGACATCATAGGATGCGTTGAGCAGTTTGTCGGCCGACCAGGCTTGGGAGGATGCAAGGAACAGGCCGGCGACGGTGGCAAGCCCGAGGAAAAATCGTTTCATGAAAACAGGCTCCGATGCAATGCGTTGATGGTCGGACCATAGCCGTGACGTATCATGCGCGACGAGGCATGCGCTCTCGGTTCGCGGCCTCGTCGTGGGAAAATATATCGCCTAAGTTGGCACCTGTTGGAATTCTGTTCCAGGAGATGGCTACCTTCGTCGGAGTTTTTCTGCGCCTTGTTTGCGGTGCTGCATGGCATATACAAAAGGCATATACAAAGAGCTGCCGCCATGCCCCAGAACCGTCATTCAACGCCGCCCAAGGAGGCGAAGCTGTTTCGCAACAACCGCAGCCCAACACGGGAGAGTTCACCCGGATCAGGAATCTGAAGGTCGAAAACCGGTTGGCGTAGCGCTTGAGCCGAGAATCAAGCCGCCGGAAAAAGCTTCCAGCGGCCGGGGCGGAACGCCACCCGGCTTTTTTGCGCCGCGGGATGATCGACCGGCAACTCGATTTCGACCCGCTGACGCTCACCACCGATTTCAAGCTCGACCCGGCGCGTGCCGGCGACGCGCCGGCTGGCGGCGACCGTGCCGGCGATGCAGCCGCTGCAGCCGTCCAGCAATTCGACATCGTGCGGGCGGAAGTAGAGCGTCGCATCGCCCGAGGGCTCGTTGGGCGCGGCAAGCCCGATCGGACGGTCGGCGAGCCAGATCTCGCCATTCTCGACTTTGACGGGAAGCGAGCTCGATTCACCGATGAAGCCGTAGACGAAGGGCGAGTTCGGCGTGTCGTAGATGTCGTCGGCGGTGCCGACCTGCTCGATGCGACCCTGGCTCATCACCACGACGCGGTCGGCAAGCTCCAGCGCCTCTTCCTGGTCGTGGGTGACGAAGACGGTGGTGTGGCCGGTGGCGTCATGGATTTCGCGCAGCCAGCGGCGCAATTCCCGGCGCACCTGCGCGTCAAGCGCGCCGAACGGTTCGTCGAGCAGCAGCACCTTGGGTTCGATGGCCATGGCGCGCGCCAGCGCCACGCGCTGCCGCTGGCCGCCGGAAAGCTGCGCCGGATAGCGCTTTTCCAGCCCCGACAGCTGGACAAGGTCTAGAAGCTCGGAGGCGCGGCGGCGGATCTCCTGCGCCGGCGGGCGCGACGGCCCGTGCCGGACCTTCAGGCCGAAGCCGATATTGTCGGCCACCGTCATGTGCCGGAACAGCGCATAGTGCTGGAAGACAAAGCCGACATTGCGATCCTGGATCGACTTGTGCGAGGCGTCCTCGTCGCCGAAGAAGATGTTTCCGCGCGTCGGCCGCTCCAGTCCGGCGATCAGCCTGAGCAGCGTCGTCTTGCCGGAGCCGGACGGCCCCAGCAACGCGATCAGTTCGCCCGACTTGATATCGAGCGACACGTCGTGGAGGGCCGGAAACCGGTCAAACTCCTTGCGCACGTTGGCAACGCGAACTTCCATGCAAATCCCTCTGTCAGTGTCCGCGCGTCGCGGCGATCTCGGCGCCGTAGCGCATCTCGAGAAGTGTTTTCAAGACCAGCGTGACGAGCGCCAGGCCCGCAAGCAATGAAGCGACGGCGAAGGCGCCGACGGCGTTGTACTCGTTATAGAGGATTTCGACATGCAGCGGCATGGTGTTGGTCAGGCCGCGTATATGGCCCGACACCACCGAGACTGCGCCGAACTCGCCCATGGCGCGCGCATTGCACAGGAGCACGCCGTAGAGCAGCCCCCATTTGACGTTGGGCAAGGTCACGTACCAGAAGGTCTGCCAACCATTGGCGCCAAGCGAAAGCGCTGCCTCCTCGTCGCCATTGCCTTGCTCCTGCATCAGCGGGATCAACTCGCGGGCGACGAAGGGGAAGGTGACGAAGATTGTGGCCAGCACGATGCCCGGCACGGCAAACAGGATGACGATGCCGTGCGCTTTCAGCCAGGTGCCGAGCAGCCCCTGGGCGCCGAATAGAAGCACATAGACGAGGCCCGATATGACCGGGGAGACCGAGAAGGGAAGGTCGATCAGCGTGGTCAGGAAGGCCTTGCCCTTGAACTCGAACTTGGCGATCGCCCAGGCGGCGGAGATGCCGAACACAATGTTGAGCGGTACCGAGATCGCGGCGACCAGCAGCGTCAGCCGGATCGCCGAGCGTGTGTCGGGATTGCCGAGCGCTTCGGTGTAGGCACCGATGCCCTTGGCGAAGGCTTCGTTGAAGACGATGATCAGCGGCAAGAGCAGGAAAATGCCGAGGAAGGCAAAGGCGACGGCCATCAGGGCCAGACGCGCCGGGCGGCTTTCCGTGACCGCCGCCGACTGGCTTTCATGGTGCGGTTCGTAAGATTTGATCTCCGGATCAGCCATAGCGCTTGCGGCTCCACGACTGTGCGAGATTGACGACCAAAAGCATGATGAATGACAGGGCGAGCATGATCGCCGCAATCGCGGTTGCCGCCGGGTAATTATATTCCTCCAGCCGGATGACGATCAGCAGCGGCGCGATCTCTGATTTGTAGGGCAAGTTGCCGGCGATGAAGATGACCGAGCCGTATTCGCCGACGCCGCGCGCGAAGGCGAGCGCGAAGCCGGTGACGATGGCCGGCGCCAGGCCCGGAAACAGGATGCGGGTGATGATCTGGAAACGATTGGCGCCAAGGGTGGCCGCGGCTTCCTCCACTTCCTTGTCGATCTCCTCCATGATCGGCTGCACGGTGCGCACGACGAAGGGCAGGCCGATGAAGATCAGCGCGATGACGATACCGAGCGGGGTATAGGCGACCTTGATGCCGAGCGGCATCAGCAATTTGCCGATCCAGCCGTTCGGCGCGTAGAGCGTGGTCAGCGCGATGCCGGCCACAGCCGTCGGCAAGGCGAAGGGCAGATCGACCATGGCATCGACGATGCGGCGGCCGGGGAAGCGGTAACGCACCAGCACCCATGCGACCAGCGTGCCGAAGACGACGTTGACAGCAGCCGCGACGAAGGCAGTGCCGAAGCTGATTCTCAGCGCATTGATGGTGCGGCGATCGGTGGCGATCGCCCAGAATTCAGGCCAGCCAAGGGCGGCCGAGCGCCAGAGCAGCCCGGATAGCGGGATGAGGATGATGAGGGTGAGGTAGGCAAGCGAGAAGCCGAGCGTCAATCCGAAACCCGGAATGACGCTCGGCTGCCTGAATCGCCACCCCGCCTGGGCGGGTGCTGTGGTCATGTCGTCCTGAATATCGACTGCTTACTGGGGCTTGTAGATCTGGTCGAATATACCACCATCGCCGAAATGATAAGGCTGTGCTTTTTTCCAGCCACCAAACTGTGGATCGTCGATGGTTACAAGTTTGATCGGCGGCAGCTTGGCGAGGTCCTCGGCCGGCACCAGATCGGGCTTGGCAGGACGATAATGGTTCTTGGCGATGATCGTCTGCGCTTCCTTGGAATAGAGCCAGCTCAGATAGGCTTCGGCGATCTTGCGCGTGCCCTTGGCATCGACATTGGCGTCGACCACCGCCACCGGCGGTTCTGCCAGGATGGAGGTCGGCGGGTAGACGATGTCGAAATTGTCGGCGCCGAACTCGTCGAGCGCCAGATAGGCCTCGTTTTCCCAGGCGATAAGCACATCGCCGAGACCCTTTTGCGCGAAGGTCACGGTCGAGCCGCGCGCGCCGGTGTCGAGCACCGGGGCATTGGCGTAGAGCTTGCCGACGAACTCCTTGGTCTTGGTCTCGTCGCCGCCGTCATTGGCGTTGGCGTAGGCCCATGCGGCGAGATAGTTCCAGCGCGCGCCGCCGGACGTCTTGGGATTGGGCGTGATCACCTGGACACCGTCCTTGACGAGGTCGCTCCAGTCGTGAATGCCCTTGGGATTGCCCTTGCGCACGAGGAAGATGATGGTCGAGGTGTAGGGCGCCGAATTGTTTTCGAATTTGGTGCGCCAGTCCGGATTGATCTTCTTCGACTTCGAGACGATGGCATTGATGTCGCCTTCGAGTGCCAGCGTCACCACATCGGCGTCGAGGCCGTCGATCACGGCGCGGGCCTGGGCGCCCGATCCGCCATGCGACTGCTGGACGGTGACCGTCTCTCCGGTCTCGGCCTTCCAATGGGCGACGAAAGCTTCGTCATAGGCCTTGTAGAGCTCGCGTGTCGGATCGTAGGAGACGTTGAGAATGGTGGTATCGGCAAACGCGAAACCGAGCGTGCCGAACTGGACAGATGTGGCGACCAGTGCGCCGAGCAGTTTCCTGAAATGAGGTTTGGTCATTTCTGCCTCCGTTGAACCTGCGCCAAATCTACCGAATTGGTAGAAATTAGGTGCATTCAATGTTGCCTTTTTTGCCCCTCTTGAGAAAATGTTCGGCGCCATTTCGTCCTTTGGAGAAATATTTTCCTCTTGCGGCCAAAGGAAGAATCCATGGCCCTGCCACTCAGCCTATCTAGCAATGGGTAGTGCCGAGGCAAGGTGTGGAATTTGATCCGGTGCCTCAATCGGCGGTGATGGGAAAGTCGAAACGCTGTTTGGCGAACGGTTCGCTTTTCAGCGTGAAGTGCCACCATTCCCTTGCATAGTTCTTGAAGCCGCCCGCGCGCATGGCTTCGACAAGCATCTTGCGATTTGCCGCCGCTTCACTGGCAGGGCCGCGGTATGCGGTTTCGCTCATTGAATCAAAGCAGTCGAAACCGGTACCGAAATCGAGCGTGTCGGCATCCCCGGTGCCGCAGGCCGGGTTCGGGCTGGACCTGCGGTCCATCTGGGCGACGGCGACGTCGACGGTCGAGCCACGTGAATGAGTCGACAACTCTCCGACATAGCCCTTGGCGATCAGGTCGCTGCGCCTGACCTCCGGATACCATTGCGGATCGGGCGGCCCGCCCTGTTTTGTCCATTCGCCCATGTCGGCGACGGCGCGGGCAGGGCGGTAGCAATCGAACACCACCAGGGTCAGGCGTTTGGCCGCGATCGCTTTCTGGACAGCGGAGAGTGCCTTCGCCGCATCCTCGGTGAGGATGCAGACCGGGGCGCCATAGCCGTTCACCTTGCGGTGCAGAAAATTATCCGATCCGGCGTAGCGGATGTCCTGGCGGATCGAGGGGTCGACATCGGCGAGCCGGACAAAGCCGGCGGGGAGTGGGTCAGCGAGAGCAGGGAGGGTGATTGCCGTGACAAGGATTGTTGCTGCCAGTGCTGAGGCTGCCGACAGGAAAGGATCGCGCGAGGCACCCCCCTCTGCCTTGCCAGGCATCTCCCCCGCAAGGGGGGAGATTGTCAGCTTTGGCGTCCTGCTCCACCATTGATAACTGGCGAAAGCGGCAAGGACATCCGATCGCCCTCCTTGCGGGGGAGATCGCCGGCAGGCCAGAGGGGGGTGCCTCGGAACAGGCATGGGTGAAGTATCCCGCTATCCGCTGAGCCTGTGGAAAGCCAATTCCACGAATCGCTTGCAGCCGTCTATTCGACAAACACCTTCACGCTCGCCGCGCGTCCCGCGGCGTCGATGACGGTCAGCGTCGAATAGCCGGCGCCGTCGGGCTGCCAGGTCGCGGTGCGGCGACGGTCGATGCCCACCAGCGGCTTGCCGTTGGCGAGCCAGCGGAACGGCGCACGGCCGCCTTGCAGCTTCAGCACCAGCGGCGAGGCGTCGACCGAATTGGTGCCGAGATCGACGCGGGCGCCGTCGGGCGGGAAGATGATGGTCGGTGCGGGTTCGGTCACTGTCGCCTGCACCAGGCCGTCCGCCCCGGCGCCGAAGCGGGCGAGCGTCACCGGCAGGTCCTCGCGCCTGGGGCTGAACAGTCCGGGCGGCTTGCCCGGCAAGGGGACGGTGGCCAGGCCCGAGCGGACAAAACCCTCGAACAGGATGGGAGCGGCCGAGACATAACCGGACAGTCCGGGCACCGCGCCGGCGTCGGGACGGCCGACCCAGACACCGAGCACATAGCGGCCGTCGAAGCCGACCGACCACGCGTCGCGGTAGCCGTAGGACGTGCCGGTCTTGTAGGCAATGCCGCGCTGCAGGGCACCCTCGGGCGGCTTGACGCCCGACAGTATGTCGATGATCTGCCAGTTGGCCTGACCGTCGAGGATGGTGGCGCTGGTGCGCTCGGCATTGGCCGGCTCGGTGCCGTCATGCAGCGTGTGCGTCTTGCCGCCATTGGCGAGCCCTGTGTAGAGCTGGGCGAGGTCGCGCAGCGTGACGCCTACGCCGCCAAGGCCGATGGCCAGGCCCGGCGCCTCGTTGACCGGCAGTATGGGGCTGACGCCGGCCTGGCGGAAGCGCGCCATCAGCCGCGTTGGCCCGACCGCGTCGAGCACGCGGATCGCCGGCACGTTGAGCGACAGTTGCAGGGCTTGCCGGATGCTGACATCGCCCTGGTAGCCCATGTCGAAATTCTTCGGCCGGTAGCCGGAGAAATCGACAGGGCTGTCATCGATCAGCGTCTCCTGCGCCACCAGGCCCTGTTCGAAGGCAAGACCGTAGATGAACGGCTTCAGCGTCGAGCCGGGCGAGCGGACGATCTTTGTCATGTCGATCCAGCCGGAGCGGCTGGCGTCGAAGAAATTGGCCGAGCCGACTTCGCCAAGGATGTCGCCGGTGCGGGAGTCGGCCAGCACCATGGCGACCGACAGGCGAGGGCCGAGCTTGGTGGCCGCGTCCCTCGCCACCTGTTCCAGCCCCTCCTGGACGCTCTTGCGGATCGTCAGTTGCAAGGGCTGGCCGGGGACGGCCTTGGGCAACATCGCATAGGCGGCGTGCGCGGCGAGCGCCGGCAGCGTGCGGCGCAGGTCCGAGACATCGTCGAGGGCGGCCCGTGCGGCCTCGCGCTCGCCGAGCAGGCGGGAGGAGACCATTCGGGTCAGCACCCGGTCGCGGGCGGCGTGGGCGATCTTCAAATTGCGGTCGGGCCGACGCTTTTCCGGCAGCTGCGGCAGAGCGACGAGCAGGGCGGATTCGGAAACGGTGAGCCGTTTCGGCTCCTTGCCGAAATAGGCCAGCGAGGCGGCGCGCACGCCTTCCAGATTGCCGCCATAAGGCGCCAGCGTGAGGTAGCGTTCGAGGATTTCGCGTTTCGACAGCCGCCGTTCGATCTGGATGGCGCGCAGCATCTGCTTGATCTTGGAGCCGAGGCTGCGGCTTTCGCGCGGCTCGATCAGCCGGGCAAGCTGCATCGAAAGCGTCGAGCCGCCGGAAACGATGTGGCCGCTGGTGGCGAACTGGCCGGCGGCGCGCGCCAGCGCCAGCACGTCGACGCCCTCATGATCCCAGAAACGTTTGTCTTCATAGGTGACCAGCATGTCGACGAATTGCTTGTCGACCTGGTCGAGCCGGGTTTCGAGCCGCCAGTAGCCGTCCGGCGTGGCGAAGGCGCGCAACAACTGGCCATCGCGGTCCTGGACTTCGGTGGAGACCGTGAGTTCGGCTGGAAGCGGGGGCGGGAAGGCGCGGTCGAGTTCCCAGAGGGACGCGGCGGAAAGGGCGAGGATGCCGGCGCACCCTGCCGCTCCAACAGCGAATTTGCGAAGCATCTTCATGGCAGTAAAGATGCCCCCTCATCCGGCCGCTTCGCGGCCGCCTTCCCTCCGGTGGGGAGAAGAGACTGGCGCCAGCGCTGGCCGTCTCCTCTCCCCTCGGGGAGAGGTCGACCGAGCGAAGCGGAGGGCGGGTGAGGGGGCACTTTGCTCATCGCGTCCATCACCATCAGCGCCTTACGGCGCCTTGATCTCCATCATGCCGGTGGCGGTGCGGGCCGAGTATTGCGGCCGATACATGTCTTCCACCGTTGCCGCGGGGTGCGCATAGGTACCCGGCGTCACGGCGCGCACGACATAGGCGAGGGTCAGATTGTGGTCGTGGTCGCCGTCGGCCGGGTTGAATGCCGCGACGAAACGGTCGTCGCGGAATTCGAGATGGGCCGCATCGGTCTGCGCCAGCCACGAGAAGTTCGTCAACTGGGCGCTGGAGACCAGGCCGGGATTGTCGATCTCGAAGCCGGCCGGCAACAGGTCGGTGACCAGCAGGCGCGATGGCCATGTGTTCTGCTCGTTGACTTTGAGCACGACGACATAGCGTTCGTTCTGCGTCGCTTCGGTGACATTGGCCTCGGTGCCGTCGAGCTTGTAGTAGGTGCGGCTGATGGTGAAGCCATCGCCGCCGGCCGGCAGGGGCTGGACCGGCGACGCCACCGTGGTGACGACGGCCTGCAGCGGGGTCTTGCCGGTGTTGGCGATGGTCAGCGGGCTTTCGACAAGGTCAGAGCCTTCGACCTGGTCGGAGTAGCCGCCGGAATGTGCCGCGCCATTGACGGTCAGCGTGATCGTATCATTGCCTTCTTTCAGCGCGCGGGCCGCCAGCAGCATCCAGGATTCGTCCTGGGTGCTGGTCCAGCGGGCTTCGGCGCGTTCCCTGGTCACCAGCCTGATCAGCTCCGGCACGATTGTCGGTACCGGCTTGGATTCCGCCGCCAACGCCAGCATCGCCGCGCCATCACGCAGCCGCGAACCGTAGTCGGAGCGGTAGTAGTCGTAGTCGGTGGTCGACTTGGCCAACTGCAGGGCAGTCTTGAACGTCGATTCCGCACGCGGTGTATCGCCGTAGAGCGCCAGGCTTGCCGCCAGCTGGGCAACGGCCATCGGGCTGGAAAAAGCTTCGAGTTGCGTGTCCGCATAGTAGCGCAGGTCGCCGATCGAGGCCTTCTTGTTGCGGGCCAGAACGTAGAGGGCGTAGGCGATCTCGCTGCCCCGGTCCTGGACGCTCTGGTCGTAGCCGAGTGAGTTCTGCAGGTTGCTGAGCGCCTGGTTCATGGCCAGGCTCGGCACGTCGTATTTCTGCTCGCGCGCCCTGGTCAGGAAGTCGGTGACATAGGCATCGAGCCACAGATCGCCGGAGCCCGGCCCCCACAGGCCGAAGCTGCCGCCCGAGGCCTGATAGCTCAGAACCTTGTAGATGGCGTCCTGAATGCGGCCATGGATATCTGGATCGCTGGCCATGCCGATGCCTGACGCCAATTCATTGACGTAGAGAAGCGGCATGGCGCGGCTGGTGGTCTGCTCGGCGCACCCATAGGGGTAGCGGTCGAGCGTCATCAGCAGCGAAGGCACGTCGAAGGCGGCAGCCTGCGAAACGCCGACGCTGACAGAGGCGCCGTCGAGCAGGCTTGCCGCGAGCAGCTCCTTGTCGACGCGAAGCGCGCCGCCATCGCCCTTGAGGTCGACCACCAGGCGGGTGGTGACCGGTAATTGCGCCGGGCGCACCGGCACATAGAGCGTCTGCTCGACCTTGGTGCCGTCGGCATGGGCAAGCTTGATGGTGAGCGAGGCATTGCCGGCCGTCTGAGCGATCAGCGGCACGGTTAGCGTCTGGCGCTTGCCCTGGGCGAGCGTCAGCTTCTGGGGCAGGGGCTTGTCGCCCGTCGACAGGTCGCCCGTCGTTTCGATCGAGAACGCATAGTCGCCGGCCGGACCATCGGTGTCGGCGACGTCGAGGCGCATAACGGCGGCGTCACCAGGCGCCAGGAAGCGCGGCAGGCCGGCGGTGATGACCACGGGATCGCGCACGATCACGTCGGACTGGGCGTGGCCGACCGCGTCCTTGGTCCAGGCGACGGCCATGACGCGCACGGTGCCGTTGAACTGCGGGATGTCGAAGTCGACCCGCGCCTTGCCGTCGGCGTCAAGCTCGACGACGCCGGAAAAGAAGGCGACAAGCTTTTCGGTCGGCGGGCTGCCTTGCGCCTGCATGTTGGCGCCGTCGCCGCCGGTCCTGAGCTTGCCGGCGTTGCCCAGAGAACCGTCGATCAGGCGACCGTAGATGTCGCGGATTTCCATGCCCAGCATGCGCTGGCCGAAGAACCAGTTCTCCGGATCCGGCGCCTTGTAGCTGGTCAGATTGAGGATGCCGACATCGACGGCGGCAACCATGACATAGGCATTGCTGCCCGGCTGCACGCCGGCGACCGAAACCGGGATCGACAGCTGCTGGCGCGGCATGGTCTTGTCCGGTGGCGTCAAGGTGATGGCGAGCTTCTTCGAACCCGGATCGACCTTCAGCCATTTCACGCCGATGGCGCGGGCCGGCATGCGCGTCTCCTGCGCATCGCCCGGCCGGAACAGGGTTGCGGTGACATAGGCGCCGGCGCCCCAGTCGTCGCCGACCGGAATGTCGACGGTGCTGCCGCCGGCCGGCACTGACGCCGTGATGGTCTTCAACAGCTTGTCGGAGCCGATGTTGATCAAGAGTTCGCCGGCAAAATGCGGCGAGATTTTCAGCTTGGCCACTTCGCCGGCGGCATAATTGTCCTTGTCGAGGGCGATTTCGAGGCCGTCAGGCGTTTCGGTGGTGGTCGAGGAGACATACCAGCCGGCGTCGAACTCGTAGCTGGTCGCCGGTCCTTCCGGATCGGCGGTTTCAACCTCGAGCCTGTACTGACCCCAATCGACCGGCACGGAGACCGTTGCGTCGCCGTCGGCGTTGAGGTCGACCTGGCCGTTGGCGATCGACTTGGTGAAGGTCACCGGCTCGTAATTCCACGAATTGTTGGAGCGGTACCACTGGTAATTGCGTTCGACCTTGACCAGCGTCCATTGCGCGCCTTTCAGCGCCTCACGCTTGCCGTCGGGATCGACGGCGATCAGGCTGAACTTGGCCGTGCCGCCCTGCGGCACTTCATTGTCGGCGAAATCCGGACGAATGCCGATCATATGGCCCTGCGGGCGGATGCCGATGTTGAGCGAGCGCTCGATGGCGCGGCCGCCGGTTTCACGCATCCTGACCGTCACCTTGGCGTCGACCAGCTTGGTGGTCGAGGGCAGTTGGTCGACGGAGACCGGGAAGGTCGCCTTGCCGTCATCGCCAACCACCGGCAGATCGGCGAGGGGGGTGACCGTGGGTTCGGCCGACTGCTCGTCGGCGAGACCGAAGGAAAAGCCCTGGAAACGGTCCCAGTCGCGCGAAGTCGACAGCGTCAGCTCGCCTTCCAGCGCCAAGCCTGCTGCCGGCGCGCCATAGAGGAAGCGGCCGTCAATGTCGATGTTGGCGGTTTCGCCCTGGGCGATTTCCTGCTTGTCGGCCTTCATGTCGAATTCGATGCGATCCGGCACGAAATCCTCGACCAGGAACATCTGGCTGGCCACCGCGGGCTGCTTGGGATCGGTGTAGATCGACACCGACCAGGTGCCTCGCATGGCGTTGGGGGCGAGCGGCAGGTCGACGGCATGGCCGCCGGCCGATGCGCCGTCGCTGACGATACGGCGGTCCTCGACGCCGTCGGGGCGCGAGAAGATGAAGGTCAACGGCAGGTTTTCGACCGCCTTGGCGGCACCGTCGCGAGCAAGTGCGGCGACATGAACATCCTCGCCGGCGCGGTAGATACCGCGTTCGGTCCAGGCATAGACGTCGAGCGCACCTGGCGCCGCGCGCCCGGTGACGCCGCGGTCGGACAGGTCGAAGCCGGCCCGGCCCATGTCGAGGAAGACGAAGTCATTGTCGCCCTGCTTGGCCATCAGCACGGCCGGCACCATGCCGCCGTCGCCGCGCGTCAGGCCGGGGTTGAAGACGGCATGGCCGTCGGCATCCGACGTCGCCGTGCCCAGAACCTCATTGTTCCTGGCGACCAGCGTCAGTTCGGCGCCGGCGATCGGCTTGGCGCTGCCCAGCGAACGGGCAAAGACATTGAGCCCGTCCTGACCGGTATAGGTCGACAGGCCGATGTCGGAGACGACGAACCATTGCGTGGCCATCGAGTTGTAGTCGTCGCTCTTGTTGTTGACGGCCTGGGCGGTCAGCACGTAGACGCCGGGCTTGCGCTGCGGCACCGCCTCGTCGACCGGGAAGGAGGTGGTGACCTCCTTGTTGAGGTCATTGGCGATGTCGAGCTGGCCTTGCCAGACCGGCGCGCCCATCTGCTCGGAAATGTTGGAGATGTCATAGCCGTCCAGCTGGTGCAGGAACTGGTAGCCCGACAGAAGCTGTGCCAGCGAACGATCGCCGATGCGATAGAGCTTCATCTCGGCGGCGTTCATGTTGACGGTAACGATCGGAATACCGCGGCGCGCGCCGGCCGGCAGCACGAAGCTATCACCGGTGAAGCGGGCGGACGGTGCGCGGTCCTGGACATAGATCGACAGCACCACGGGTGCCGCGGTCACTTCGCCGATTGCCGCCGGCAGGCCGGCGCGGAAGGTGACGTCGTAGTGCTGGCCATGCTCCAGCCCTTCGACGCAGATCTGCTTGTCCTTGGCCTCGACGCCCTTGGGCGGTGCATTGTCGACGGTGACGAATTGCGCGTAATCGACGCCGGTCTTGACCAGATCTTCGGAGAATTGCGCGCAGATGCGCGGCGCGCTGGTGTCGGCGTCGATGGTGTGGTCGATAACGCGGAAACCCTTGCGCGCCTTCAGATCGGCATAGTCGGCCTGGACCGCCGGCGACGGGTTCAGGGCAAGGCTCGCCTCATAGGCCTGTAGCGCCGGCCGGTAGAGATCGCGCTTGTCGAGGCCGTTGCCGAGCAGCGCCAGCACTTCGGCGCGCGTCTTGGTGGTGCGCAGTAGTTTATAGGCATTGAATGCGGCCGAAGTGCCGTTCGTCGGCAAAGTGGAAGCTTCGGATGTGCTGGCGGCGGGCTGCACGGCCAGCGTTTCACGCGCCAGGTTGAGCCAGAGCTGGCCATCATCGGGCAGTACCGAGACAGCGGCCTCGTATTTCAGCATGGCGGAGCGGTGGTCGCCGGTCAGCACGGCCTGTTCGGCGGCACTCAGCAAGGCAGCCATGCCTTCTGTCGGCTTGTCATAGGCCGGGCCGAGCAGCTTGTTGCGGTATTGCTGGGCCTGGTCGGCCATCCAGTTGGGGAAAAAGGCGAGTTCCGGCGGCGCGCCGATATCAGGATCGCCATCGATGTTGACGACCTTGCCGGCGACCGCGCCGTTGAAGGTTTTCAACTGGTTGTAGTCGGATTTGAGGAAGCACCATTTGGCTTTTTTATTGTAGGTGAAGGCGCGGCAGGCCGGGTCTCCCAGGCATGTCGTCTTGCACTGGTCGATTGTCACATTCTGGTCGGACCTGAGATCAAAACCGAAATAATCGGAATTGTCCGTTGTCGCGATACGCCGGGCCTCGGCCGCCTGCGAGACGCTGCTCCAGGCCAGGACATTGGCCCAGGCAAAAAACAGGAGAATCAGAATCGAAAGACCACGAGCCGCGCGCATTGCCATAACACCCCTCCAGACACAGCTGACGTCCGGGCATGATCAAGCTTCAGTCAGGCTTGTCAACACAAGGACGCGGCAGGGTTCCGCCTGCCAACGGTTTCCTTTCCGGTCGATGACCGGTAGTACCTCCATAGGACAGGGGATCACGCTTTCTTGCGGCGACGCAAAAGGTGTGAATTCCAAGCCCGTCCTATTTCAGACAATTGGATTGTGGCCCCTTTACGAGCGCTTCAGAACTTCATTCCAATTTTAGTTTTGTAACCTAGGTTGTCTTAATGCCGGCGCATGAAGAGCAGATGTCAGGAGGTCGCGCGCCAGGGCGTGCGCTTCCGCGCGCCCTGCTGCTGGCCATGATGTGCTCGACCGTGCTCGTCGCCGAATCGTCCCCGGCGGCCGCTTTCGAGCTTTTCGGCATCAAGCTGTGGGGATCGTCCAGCGACGAGGATGCCGACATCGTCGATCCGCTGCGCTACGCCGTGACCATCAATGCCCCCGATGCCGACAAGAACCTGGTCAAGAAGCTCGAAAATGCCTCGGCGCTGAAGAGCGACGAGGAGCGTCCGGTTTCAGGCTCGCTCGGGCTGATGGCCAAGGCGCGCAGCGACCGCGAACAGCTTGTCGCCGCGCTCTATGCCGATGCCCGCTACGAAGGCGTCGTCACCGTCACCATCGACGGCAAGCCGCTCGACGATTTGCCGCCGGATGCCGAATTCAAGGGTCCGCAGCCGGTTCCCGTGGCGATCGACATTGCTACCGGGCCGAAATTCACCTTGGGCAATATCAGGCTGCAAGGCGACGCGGCAGGACTGATGAGCGCCGATTATGGCCTGATATCAGGCGGCGACGCCGGATCCGGCGCAGTGCTCAAGGCCGAGGCGCTGATCGTGCGGACGCTGAAGGAGCAAGGCAGGCCGCTGGCAGAGGTGACGGACCGCCAGATCGTCGCCGACCATGCCACCTCGACGCTCGACGTGACGCTGACGGTCGCCGCCGGACCGGTCGCCGGCTATGGCCCGACCACCGTGGAAGGCACCGAGAAGGTCGACCGCGACTTCACCGAATACATGACCGGCCTCAAGCGCGGCCGGCAATACTCGCCGCAAGAGATCGACGATGCGCGCGACCGGTTGCTGGCGCTCGAGGTCTTCAACAGCGTGACGTTCAAGGAAGCCGACACGCTCGATGCCGACGGCAACATTCCGATCGGCGTCCAGGTCAGCGAGCGCAAGCCACGCTATTTCGGCGTCGGCGGCACTTTTTCCAACACCGAGGGGCTGGGCCTTGAGGGCTATTGGGGCCACCGCAATTTGTTCGGCCGGGCCGAGAAGCTGCGCATCGATGGCAAGATCAGCGGCATCGGCAGCAACGATCTCGGCGAACTCAACTACAATGCCGGCATCATGTTCGAGAAACCCGGTGTGATCGGACCGGCATCGAAGTTCTTCGCCAGCGTCAAGACGGTGCTCGAACATCCTGATGCCTATGACCATTTCTCGATCAAGGGCAGCACCGGACTGTCCTACGAACTGACCAAGAAGCAGACGGTTTCCGCCGAGGTGGCGCTCGACTATTCCCGCATCCACGACGCTTTCGGCAAGCACAAATACCTGATCGCCAGCATTCCGCTGCAATATGTCTACGACAACAGGGACAACCGCCTGAACCCGACCAGCGGCTTTCGGGTGCTGGCCTATGCCGAGCCGAGCTACGACATTTTGAATGGTGCGGCCTTCCTGAAGCTGAGGGGCGAAGGGTCGGCCTATCAGTCGCTGGATTCGGCTTCCAAGTTCGTGCTGGCCGAACGTGTCGCCATCGGTTCGATCGTGGGCACCGGGCTTCAGAATGTGCCGGCCGACCGGCGCTTCTATTCCGGCGGCGGCGGTTCGGTGCGCGGCTACGCCTATCAGGGCATCGGTCCGAAGGATTTCACCGGCCAGCCGATCGGCGGCCTGTCCTTCTTCGAAACCTCGGTCGAGATGCGCATCGCCATCACCGACACGATCGGCATCGTGCCGTTCGTCGATGCCGGCACCGTGTCGACCAAATCGGTTCCCGATTTCTCCGATGTCAAGGTCGGCGCCGGCGTCGGCCTGCGCTATGTCACGCCGTTCGGGCCGCTGCGCATCGACGCGGCCGTGCCGCTCAACCGCGATCCGGGCGATCCGCATTTCGGCATCTATGCCGGCATCGGACAGGCATTCTGAGCGATGAAAACAGTCTGGCGCATCCTCCGCATTGTTCTCTACACCCTGCTGATCGTGATTGCGGGAGCGATCGGCGCGCTGGTGGTGCTAACCAAGACCGAGCGCGGCCGCGACAATCTCGCCGGCATCATTTCGCGGCTGGCATCGACCGACGACCGCAAGATCACGGTCAGCGGCATAGACGGCATCTGGTCGGGAGCCCTCAGCGTCGACCATGTCGTGCTGGAGGATCGCGAGGGTGCCTGGCTGGTGGCGCGCAAGGTGGCCGTCGACTGGTCGCCGCTGGCGCTGCTGTCGAAAAACTTCAGCGCCGACCGCATCGCTGCCGAGCGCATAGAACTCGCCCGGTTGCCGGTGGCCAGCACGCAGCCGGCGCCGAGCGGCGGCACGACGACGCTGCCGGTTTCCATCGACATCAAGCAGATCGACCTGCCCGAGATCGCGCTTGGCCAGCAACTGGCCGGCAGCGGCATCGCCGAACTTGCCGCCAGGGGCATGCTCAAGGCCGACGCCGCGCCGCTGGCGGTCGA
>NZ_RZTG01000009.1:0-66124 GCF_003997175.1 Mesorhizobium sp. Primo-A | reverse complement strand
GGGGGTGCTCAACGCCACCCGCCATGACGGCAAGCAAGGCAATGTCGATGCCAAGATCCACTTTGCGCCGGCGGACAACAGGCTCGATCTTGACCTCAAGGCCTCGGAGCCGGCAGGCGGCATCATCGCCAATCTGCTCAAGCTGCCCGATACGCCGCCGGTCGACATAATTGTCTCGGGCACCGGGCCGCTCGCCAATTGGAACGGCATCGGCACGTTCTCGGTCGACGGCAAGATCGTCACCCAGCTGACAGGCCGGCACCAACTGACCGACAAGGGTAATCATGTTGAGGCCAAGGGCGACGGCGATTTCGCTCGCTTCCTGCCTGAGAATCTCAAGCCGCTGTTTGCCGGCAAGACCAGCTTCGATGTCGCCGGCACCGCCACATCGGCCGGTGGCGTCAGTGTCGACCGCGCCAACATCGACAGCGATGCGGTGCACGGCACCGCGACCGGCATTGTCGATCCTGCCGGCGCCAGCGACCTCTCGATCGAACTCGCCGCCAAGGGTCCGCCCGTTGTGATCAGCGTCGGCAGCAAGGCGCAACCGATCACGCTGGCGATCAGCAATGCCACCGCCCGCGCCTTCGGCGACGGCAAGGCACCGATCATCGACATCGGCGCCTCCTTCGTCTCCATCGTCGCCGGCGGCACGCGGCTGGATGATCTGGCGGCGCAGATCCATTCCGACGGCTTTGACATCCAGAACCGCGCCGGGCCGGTCACCGTCAAGCTGCAGGCAGGTGGCCTCAACACCGACGTGGCGACGCTGGCGCCGCTGATCACCGGCAAGATCGATGTCGATCTGGCCGGGTCGGTCAGCAAGGATGCCATTGCCATCGACCAGGGCACGCTGCGCTCCGACGCGCTCAACGCCTCTCTGACGGCGACGGTGGCGCTTGCCGACCTGTCGATGCAGCTGAAGATGAACGCGGATGCCGTGGCGACGGCCTTTCCGCCGCAGATCGCCTCGGTGCTTGGCGCTCGGGTGAAATTCTCGGCCACCGCGGCCCGCGATCCGCAGGGATCCTTCGCCGCCAACTCGATCGAATTCACGTCCGGCACGCTCAGCGCCGCCGGCACGGCCAGCATGCAGGGCACCGACATCCGGGCCGACATCAAGGGCAAATTGGGCGACGTTTCCGTGCTGTCGCCGACAGTCGGCGTGCCGGTTGCCGGTGGCGTCGATTTCGCGCTGTCGGCAAGCGGCGCGATGACGGCGCCGGATTTCACCGTTACCGCCGATAGCGACAGCCTGACGGCATCGGGCCGCACGGTGAAGAGCATCAAGCTGACGGCGAGCGGCAAGGCCGATATCACCAGTCCCGCCGCCAACGTATCGCTGACCGGCTCCGTCAACGACCAGCCGCTCGATATCAAGGCAGCACTGGTGACAAGCGAGGGCAAGCGTTCGATCAACGGATTCCTGGTCTCGCTGGGCGACAACAAGGTCTCGGGCGATCTCGCGCTGGACGACAAGTACATGCCGCTCGGCACGCTGACGCTCGACGCGCCCGCTATCGACCAGTTGGCCGCACTCGCCGGCCAGGCGGTGACGGGCGACATCGACGGCACCATCGGCTTTGCCAAGGAGGGCGACGCGCCCTCCGTCGCGATCGATGCGAAGAGCACTTCGATCGCGCGTGGCGACGTGACGGCCAAGGCCATCACCGTCAATGCGCTGATCGCCAATTATCTCAAGGCGCCGGCGATCGCCGGTTCGATAAAGGCTGACAGCGTCACTTCCGGAACCACCGAAATCAGCGGCATCGGCGTCGACCTGAAGCGCGACGGCGATTGGACCAATTTCACCGGCGGCGCCACCATAGCGGGCATTCCGGCGACCGCTGCCGGCCGGGTGAAGATCGCCGACGGCAACACGAGCGTCGAGATTACCTCGGGCGAGGCGACGGTTCGCGGCATCAAGGCCGCAATCGCTCAGGCGTCGACACTGAGCATCGCCAACGGCACGGCCAGCATCGAGAAACTGGCGCTCGATGTCGGCGGCGGTTCGGTGACGCTGTCGGGCACTGCCGGTCAGACGCTCGACCTCGCGGCGCAATTTTCGGCACTGCCCGCGGCGCTCGCCAATGAATTTTCGCCCGGCCTCGACGCCGTCGGCACGCTCAGCGGCACGGCTGGAGTGACCGGGCCGCCGGCCGCTCCCGATGTCCGCTTCAATGCGCAACTGGCTGGCGTCGAAACCAGCCAGACTCGCCAGGCGGGGCTCGGAGCGCTGGCTGTCGACGCGGCAGGCAGTTACACCATGGCCGGCGGCGTGGTGCTCCATCAGGCGACACTGACCGGTGACAAGATTTCCGGCAAGGCAGCCGGCACCCTCAATCCGAACGGCGCCAGCGATTTTGCGCTCGATCTCATCTCATCCGGCCCCAGCCTGCCCCTGATTGTCGGCAGCGCCGGGAGCCCGGTCAAGATCGAAATCCGGTCCTTGTCGGCAAAGGTGGCGGGCGAGAGCACGCGGGCCCGCCTGGATGTCTCTGCGATCCTGCCCTCGATCGTCACCAGTCCAGCGAGGGTGGACGGGCTTGCCCTGGCGTTGCACTCGGATGCGTTCGATCTGAAGAACCGCGCAGGGCCAGTTTCCGGCACAGTGTCGGTGGACAAGGTCGGTCTCGACAATCCGGTGATTGCGCCGCTGATCGCCGGCAAGGTCACGGCGGCGCTCAGCGGTCGCCTGACAGCCGATGCGGTTGCCATAGACAGCGGCTCGCTCAAGAGCGATGCGCTGAACAGCCAGGTTGCCGGCCAGGTATCGCTGCGTGACGGTGCCATCGACCTCAATCTGAAGGCGGATGCCCCATCGTCGGCCTTGCCGGCGGCGGCACGCGGCATGCTTGGCGAACGCGCTGAGATCAGCGCCACGCTGAAGCGCGACCCCAACGGCAGTATCGCTATAGGCGGATTGAAGCTGACCTCGGGCGCGCTGACCGCAGACGGGCAAGCCAGCCTTGCCGACAACAAGGTGGCCGCCGACATCAAGGGTGCGCTGAGCGATATCTCGCTGCTGTCGAAAGACGCCAAGGGCGCCATCGCTTTTGCGTTGAACGCGCAGGGCCCGGCCGCGGCGCCGGACCTGTCGTTGACCATCGACAGCGACCGCCTTCTCGTGGCGGCGCGAGAGATCACCGGGCTGAAGCTGACCGCCACCGGCAAGGCCGATGCCGCCAATCCGGCGGCGAATGTGCAGCTGACCGGCAATGTCGCCGGCCAGGCGCTGCAAGGTAGTGCCGTGCTGGCGACGGCGGACGGCAAGAGCGCCATCAATGGCCTGCTGCTGTCGCTCGGCAAGAACAGGATTTCCGGCGATCTGGCGCTGGATGAAAAGTTCGTGCCGGTCGGCACCATCGCGCTCGACCTGCCCGATATCGGCCCGCTGGCAGCACTTGCCCTGGAGAAGGCCGAAGGCGATGTGCGCGGCACGATCGCCTTTTCGAAGAACGGCAATGCGCCACAGGTCGCAATCAAGGCGGCGACAGCATCGATTACGCGCGGCGACCTGCAGGCGAAAGCCGTCTCGATCGATGCGCTGGTCGCCAACTATCTGGCGGCGCCCGTGATCTCCGGAAAGATCCGCGCCGACACCGTCACGTCGGGCGGCACCGTGATCAGCGGCATCGATGTCGACTTGAAGCGCGACGGCGACTGGACCGGCTTCTCCGGCGGCGCAACCGTCAAGGGCATTCCGGCACAGGCCGCCGGCCGGGTGAAAGTGGCCAACGGCACGACGACCATCGAGCTTGCCTCCGGCCAGGCGACTGTCCAGGGCATCAAGACGGCCATCGCCCAGGCCTCGACCGTCAGCATTGCCAACGGCACAACGACGCTGGACCGGCTCGTGCTCAACCTTGGCGGTGGTACGGCGACGGTGACCGGCAAGGTCGGCACGGCGCTCGACATCAATGCGACGCTGGCGCGGGTGCCGATGTCGCTCGCCAACAGTTTCTCGCCGGGGCTCGACGCCGCCGGTTCGATCTCAGGCACGGTCAAGGTGACGGGTGCGCCGGCGAACCCCGCCATTGTCTTCAACCTCGACGCGGCCGGCGTGCGGACCTCGCAGACGCGCGGTGCCGGTGTCGGTGCGGTGAGTGTCTCCTCGTCGGGCACCTTCGGCGGCAACAAGCTGACCTTCAATGCCAATGTCGGCGATGGCGCCGGCCTTGGCCTCAAGGGCGGCGGCACCGTGACAACGGCCGGCACGCCGTCACTGGTGCTCGACTTCAATGGCGTCGTGCCGTTCGGCCTGCTCAGCCAGAAGCTGGCCGCGCAGGGTCTGTCTTTGTCTGGAACCGCCAATGTCAACGTGCAGGTGCGCGGTCCCGCGACATCGCCCGTCATCGGCGGCAGCATCAGCACCTCGGGTGCGCGCCTTGTCGATGCGCGCTCCGGCCTCGCCGTCAACGATCTCGCCGCCGATGTCTCGATTGCCGGCGGCGTCGCCAGGATCAACCGGCTGACCGGAACGCTGTCGACGCGCGGCAGCCTGTCGGCCAGCGGCACGGTCGGCATCAACCCGGCGCAGGGTTTCCCGGCCGACCTGTCGATCAAGCTGGTCGACGGCCGCTATACGGACGGCAGGGTGGTGACCGCCAATCTCGGCGGCGACCTGACGATCAAGGGACCGCTGACCTCCGCACCGGTCATCGCCGGTACCGTCAATCTCGCCAAGACGGTGATCACCGTTCCCGACAAATTGCCGGGCTCGCTGGCGGCGCTCGACGTCAAGCACAAGAACGCGCCGGGCGCGGTCAAGGCGCAGGACAAGGCGCTGCGGCCGCCGACGACCAGCGGCAAGGGCGGCGGTAGCGGCCTTGCGCTCGATGTCACGGTCAACGCGCCGAATCAGATCTTCATCCAGGGCAGGGGCGTTGATGCCGAACTTGGCGGCTCGCTGAAGCTGACCGGCCCGGCCTCGTCGCCGCAAGCGGTCGGCACCTTCACCTTGCAGCGCGGACGACTGTCGATCCTCGGCAAGCGGCTGACCTTCACCGAAGGCACGGTCGGGTTTTCCGGCTCGCTGGTGCCCTATCTCAATTTGACGGCGACCACGACGACGACCAGCGCCACCGTCACCATCGTGGTGTCGGGCGAAGCGACCAATCCGAAGTTCACCTTCTCCTCGGTGCCGGCGCTGCCCGAGGATGAGGTGCTGGCGCAATTGATCTTCGGCCGCTCGATGTCGAACCTGTCGCCGCTGCAGATCGCCCAGCTCGCCGAAGCGGCGGGGCAGCTGGCCGGCGTCGGCGGCTCGACGTCGCTGCTGGAAAACCTGCGCAGCGCAATTGGCGTCGACGATCTCGACGTCACCACCGACGACCAGGGCGGCACGGCGGTTTCGGCCGGCAAATACCTCAACGACCGCACCTATGTCACCATCCAGAAGGGCGACAAGCCTGGCTCGGGCAAGGCGACGATCGACCTCAATGTCGGGCGCGGCGTCAAGCTGCGCGGCGAGGCCAACGATGCCGGCGAAGCCAAGGGCGGCATCTTCTACGAGAAGGAATACTGACAGTCCGGCGGGGCTTTTGGCCTCATGGTGGATCGATTCTGGTGCTGTGCGGGCCAGAGTAAATGTCTCAGTTTAATCGACTATCGCGATTCCAGAAGAATCCGTCGGACAGTAGCAAATTTGCGCCAAGACTGTCGTTATCACGCGAACCGCTCCCCTTTCAAAGTTGCACATTCCCTAACATGTTCTCAATCCACGCCGTCTTTGACATCATGGCCTGGATGCGGAATGTTAAAAGGCGGAAAGCCAACAATGGGAGTTAAGTCATGACAATTTATAAGAGTAATGGCGATCGCGTTCCGGATCACATCCTGGCCATGGCCGAAGAAGCCAAGGCAGGCAAGGTGGACCGCCGCGAATTCCTGGCCATGGCCAGCGTCTTCGGCGCATCGACGGCAATGGCTTACGGCTTGCTCGGCCTCGCCGATCCGACGCCGGCGAAGGCCGAAGAGGTAAAGGGCAAGAAGGGCGGCACGCTGAAGATCGCCCAGTGGATCAAAGATCCCAAGGACCCGCGCAAGGCCGACTGGTCGGAAATCGCCAATGCCGAGCGCCAGGCGCTCGAGCCGCTGGTCAAGTACACCTCCGAATACACGTTTCGCCCCTATCTGCTGGAAAGCTGGGACGTCAACGACGACGCCACGCAGTATACGCTGCATGTGCGCAAGGGCGTCACCTGGTCGAATGGCGATGCCTTCACCGCCGATGACGTCATCTTCAACCTGAAGCGCTGGGCTGACAAGAAAGCCGAAGGCAATTCCATGCCCGGCCGTCTCGGCTCGCTGGTCAAGGACGACAAGCTCGACGAGAGCGCCGTGACCAAGCCGGACGACCACACGGTCGTGCTTAAGCTCAGCAAGCCGGACATCGCGCTGATTCCGAACATGTGCGACTATCCCGGGCTGATCGTCCACAAGACCTTCGATGAGAAGGGCGGCGACTTCAAGGCCTGCCCGATCGGCACCGGTCCGTTCGAACTCGTCTCCTACGATGTCGGTCAGAAGGTGGTCTACAAGCGCCGCACCGATGACAAGTGGTGGGACGGCGAAGTGTTCCTCGATGGCCTGGAATTCATCGACTACGGCACCGATCCGGCAGCCATGGTCAGCGCTTTCGAGGCCGGCGAAGTGCACACCAACTTCGAGACTTCGGCCGACTATGTGTCGATCCTCGACGGCATGGACCTGGTGAAGTCGGAAATCGTCACCGCGTCGACCATCGTCTGCCGCACCAACGTCAACAACAAGCCCTATGGCGACCAGAAGGTGCGCAACGCGCTGCAGCTTGCGGTCGACAACAATGTCGTCTTGCAGCTCGGCTACGGCAATGCCGGCTCGGTCGCCGAAAACCACCATGTCTGCTCGATCCATCCGGAATATTACGAGCTGCCCAAGGTTGCCCGTGATCCGGCCAAGGCGAAGGCGCTGATGGCGGAAGCCGGCCAAGCCGACTTCGAACACGAGCTGATCACCGTCGACGAAGACTGGCATAAGAACACCGGCGATGCGATCGCCGCCCAGCTGCGCGACGCCGGCATCAAGGTGAAGCGCACCGTTCTGCCGGGTTCCACGTTCTGGAACGACTGGACGAAGTATCCGCTGTCGATGACCAACTGGAACATGCGTCCGCTCGGCGTCCAGGTTCTGGCCATCGCCTATCGCACCGGCGAGGCCTGGAACGAGGCCGGCTGGTCGAATCCGGACTGGGATGCCAAGCTCAATGCGGCGCTCGCCGTTGCCGACGCCGCCAAGCGCAAGGACATGATGAAGGACATCGAGCAGATACTGCAGGATTCCGGCATCATGATCCAGCCGTACTGGCGCAAGCTCTACAGCCACTCGGTGAAGGCGGTGCAGAACTACAAGATGCACCCGACCTTCGAGCGCGACTACGGCAAGGTCTGGCTCGACCAGGCTTGATATCGCATCGACATGGAGGGAAGGGGCTCGCTCCCTTCCCTCGCTCTTTGCATTGTCCGTCCCTGCTGGTCCGCACATTCTCAAAAAAGTTGCGGACTCGCGGGCAAGGCCATGCAACAAAAACAGGGTTGATCGCATCCGAAGGCCTGTTTGACAGCCAGCCCCGCCGGTCACGGCAGGGTTGGCTTTCATAGCCGGCTCAAACCCCAACCCATCGGCAGGGGGCCGCCATGCTTTCCTTCGTTATCAGGCGTCTTGGCACCATGGCATTGACGATGCTGTGCCTGACCATGGTCGTCTTCTTCCTGATCAACCTCGAACCCAATCTGAAGAAGCTGGCGATCAGCCAGACCGAAATGCATACGTCGGCCGAGCAGCTCGAGAGCTGGCTGGTCAACCATGGCTACCGGCAGAACTTCTTCGTCCGCTACGGCCAGTGGCTTGGTGTCTTGCCCAAGCAGCCGGTAACCGACCCGGCGACCGGCAAGCCGGCGCAGCGTTTCTCCTTCTGCAACGATCCGCTCGTGCCGACCTTTGCCGGCGTTTTCCAGGGCGATTTCGGCTGCTCGACCAAGTTCAAGGCGACCGTCGCCTCAAAACTGTTTCCGGCACTCGGCGCTACGGGCATCCTGATGTTCTGGGTGCTGGCGGTGATGGTGCCGATCTCGCTGCTGATCGGCATTCTGGCCGGCATGCGTGAGGGGTCGCGAACCGACCGGGTGCTGTCCGTGGCGTCGATCGCCTCGACGGCGACGCCTGAATATGTGTCGGGCGTCATCTTCACCGTCATCTTCGCCTCATGGCTAGGCTGGCTGAACGGCTCGGCGGCTTCGGCCAGCCAGGGCATCACCTTCTACAATTTCACACTGCCGGTGATGACGCTGGCGATCTACGGCATCGGCTATATCGCCCGCATGACGCGAGCTTCGATGGTCGAAGTGATGACGCAGCAATATATCCGTACTGCGCGGTTGAAGGGTCTCTCCTTCGGCAGCGTGGTGGTCAAACATGCCTTGCGCAACGCGCTGATCGCACCGTTCACCGTCATCATGCTGCAATTCCCTTGGCTGCTCACCGGCGTCGTCATCGTCGAGGTGATGTTCCGCTACCAGGGCTTCGGCTACACGCTGGTCGAGGCGGCCGGCAACAACGATATCGACCTTTTGCTCGGCTGCTCGCTGGTCTCGGTGTTCATCGTCTTGATCACGCAGCTCATTTCCGATGTCGGCTACGCATTTCTCAATCCGCGTATCAGAGTTCAGTAGGGAGCGAAGCCGATGCCGGTTCAATACATCAGTGGCTTCACCGTCGTTTTCGAAGTGCTGTCGCGCTTCTGGCCGGTCTGGATCGCGCTCGTCATCGTCATGGGCGCGAGCTTCGCCTACAAGAAGAAGCTGGCGCTCTACGGCCAGCTGTTCGACAGCGGTGTCGGCATTGTCGGCGTCGGCATCTGCCTGTTCTGGCTGTTCACGGCGATCTTCGCCGCGACCATATCGCCCTTCGATCCGCTGGCCCAGATTCCGATCATGAAGGACGTGCTGCCGGGCGCCGTCGAACCGCAGTCGGGGCTGACCTATCTGTTCGGCGGCGACAAGCTGGCGCGCGACGTGTTTTCGCGCATGGTCTATGGCAGCCAGATCGTGCTGATCATCGCGCCTGCCGCGACCGGCTTCGCGCTGATGGTCGGCATCACGCTCGGCCTGCCCGCCGGCTATTACGGCGGCAAGATCGACACCGTGCTGTCGTTCCTGGCCAACCTTGTGCTCGCCTTCCCGGTGATCCTGCTGTTCTACCTCTTGGTGACGCCGGGTATCATGGACACGCCGATCCCGTACGGCATGGCCGGCGTGTTCTTCCTGTTCCCGATCATCTTCTTCAGCGTGCTGTTCTGGACCCGCTACAAGAACCGGCCCGACCGGCTCTACATCCTGCTCGGCATCACCCTGATCCTCGGTGGCTGGATCTATCTCGGCCTTGTGTTCGATAAGGACCCGCTGCACATCGTCCATATCGATCCAAACCAGCTCAACATCTTCGTGGCGGTGGTGTTCGCCTCCAGCCCCGGCGTGTTCCGCATCGTGCGTGGCCTGGTGATGGACATCAAGACGCGCGACTATGTGGCGGCGGCGCAGACGCGCGGTGAATCGCCCTGGTACATCATGCTGTGGGAGATCCTGCCCAATGCGCGCGGGCCATTGATCGTCGATGCCTGCCTGCGCATCGGCTACACCACCATCCTGCTCGGCACGCTCGGTTATTTCGGCCTTGGCCTGGCGCCGGAAAGTCCGGACTGGGGCACCGCGATCAAGGACGCCAGCCGCCTGCTGCGCTCCTTCATCCATCCGGCGCTGCCGCCGACCATCGCACTGATGTCGTTCGTGCTGGGCTTGAACCTGCTCGCCGACTCGCTGCGCGAACAATCGATGAAAGACTGATGTCGCGGGTTTCGACCCGATGGGCCTGAGAGAAACAGGCCTGGAAGAACCAGGATTGGAGCGACCCATGAACGAGGCAGTTCGAAATCCCGCCAAGCCGACCCCCGGGCCAACCAAAGGGCCGATCATCGAGATCGAGAACCTGTCGATCTCCTTCTTCACCCGCAAGGGCGAGATACCGGCGGTCATGGATTTTTCCTGCACCGTCATGCCGGGCGAGGCGATGGGCATCGTCGGCGAATCCGGCTGCGGCAAGTCGACCGTGTCGCTCGGCATCATGCGCGACCTCTCCAACATCGGGAAGATCGTCGGCGGCAAGATCAAGTTCCAGGGCAAGGACATGGGCGAACTCTCCGACGAGGAGTTGCGTTCCATCCGCGGCAACAAGATCGCCATGATCTACCAGGAGCCGATGGCGAGCCTGAACCCGGCGATGAAGGTCGGCCAGCAGCTGATGGAAGTGCCGCTGATCCACGACAAGGTGTCGAAGGAAGAGGCCTATAAACGCGCCCTCGATATGGTGCGCTCGGTCAAATTGCCCGATCCCGAGCGTATGATGCGCTCCTATCCGCACCAGCTCTCCGGCGGCCAGCAGCAGCGCATCGTCATTGCCATGGCGCTGCTGTCGAAGCCGGCGCTGCTTTTGCTCGACGAGCCGACGACGGCGCTCGACGTGACGGTGGAGGCGGGCATCGTCGATCTGGTCAAGGGGCTGGGCGAGAAGTTCGGCACGTCGATGATCTTCGTGTCGCACAATCTCGGCCTGATCCTGGAAACCTGCGATCGCATCACCGTGATGTATTCGGGCGAAGCGGTGGAGACCGGCAAGATCAAGGACGTGTTCGACCGGATGCGCCACCCCTATACGCAAGGGCTGTTCCGCTCGATCCCGCTGCCGGGCGCCGACAAGAACTCACGGCCGCTGATCTCCATCCCCGGACAGCTGCCGCTGCCGCACGAGCGGCCCAAGGGCTGCAATTTCGGCCCGCGCTGCCACCATTTCGTCGAGGGTGTCTGCAACGCCGCCGAAATCCCGATGATCGAGGTCGCTGGTCATGAAGGCCATTTCTCGCGCTGCGTGCGCTTCAACGAGATCGACTGGGAAGCGCTGCCACCCGGTGCCAAGAAGGTCAATGAGCGCGTCATGCCCGGCGCGCCGGTGCTCAAGATCGAGGACCTCAGAAAATATTACAGGGTCGGCGGCAGCGAGGTGTTCGGCTCGAGCGAGGGCCGCGTCGTCAAGGCCAACGAGACGATCTCGTTCATGGCGCGCGAATCCGAGACGGTCGCCATCGTCGGCGAATCCGGCTGCGGAAAGTCGACGCTGGCCAAGGTGCTGCTCGGGCTGGAGACGGCAAGTGCCGGCACGGTGACGCTGGGCAACACGGAAATCCAGTCGACGGGGATCGACAAACGGAGCGTCGACACGGTGTCGTCGATCCAGATGGTGTTCCAGAATCCGTTCGACACGCTCAATCCCAGCCATTCGGTCGGTTCGCAGATCATCCGCACGCTGGAGAAGTTCAATGTCGGCAAGACGGTTGCCGATCGCCGCAAGCGGATGCTGGAGCTGCTCGACCTGGTGAAGCTGCCGCGGGCATTCGAAACCCGCAAGCCGCGTCAGCTTTCGGGCGGCCAGAAGCAGCGCATCGGCGTGGCGCGAGCCTTTGCCGGTGACGCCAAGGTGGTGGTGGCCGACGAGCCGGTCTCGGCATTGGACGTGTCGGTGCAGGCGGCGGTGACCGAACTGCTGATGGACATCCAGCGCAAGAACAAGACGACGATGCTGTTTATCAGCCACGATCTGTCCGTCGTTCGCTACATCGCCGACCGCGTCGTCGTCATGTATCTCGGCTATATCGTCGAGCAAGGCACGACCGACCAGATCTTCGCACCGCCCTATCATCCCTATACCGAGGCGCTGCTGTCGGCGATCCCGATCGCCGACACGAGTGTCGTGAAGAAGCACATCGTGCTGGAAGGCGACATCCCGTCGGCGATGAACCCGCCATCCGGGTGTCCGTTCCAGACCCGTTGCGGCTACAAGAAGCTGGTGCCGGACAATCTCTGCGAGACCAAGGTGCCGCCGGTCAAGCATCTCGGCGACGGTCATATGAGCCTGTGCTGGCTCTCCGACGACGTGCTGGCCAAGATGGAGCCCGTGATCAAGTTCGACAAGGAACACGCCGCGCACGAAGGTATGCCGGACGACGCGCCGCATGGCGATGGCCCCGGTTTTGCTGGCACGCCACCAAAGCGTCCGCGCGGCAAAAGGCCGAGCTGACAGTCCGAAGATCGAGATCAACGATGCGGCAAGCTCAGTTCCCGCACTCGCTCAACTGCTGGGCATAGTCCCGCGCCATCTTGTCGGTGGCCCGGGCATAGCCCTGCACACCGGCATCGCCCCTGTTGCCGCGGCCATAGGCGGTCCAGCCGAGATAGTAGGCAAGGTAGAGATTGTAGGTGTCGTTGCGGGCGACGCCGTAGGTGTCAGATGTCTTGGAATGATACCAGCCGACGAAATCGACCGCATCGGCGAATTTCGTCCGCCGCGCCGCCCAGTTGCCGGTCTCGCGCTGATATTGCGACCAGGTGCCGTCCAGCGCCTGCGAGAAGCCGGTGGCCGTGGAGACGTGCTTCCACGGAATGAAGCCGAGCAGCTTGGTACGCGGCGGCCTTGCATTGCTCTTGAAGCCCGATTCCTTGCGCACCGTCGCCATCAGTACGGGAACGGGAATGCCATATTTCTGTTGGGTGCGCTCGGCGGCAGACTGCCAGTTGTCGAACCAGCCGTCATTCTGGTCGAAGACGGCGCAGACATTGTTGATGTGATTGGGCGGCGTGGCGCAGGCCGAAAGCGCCAGCAGCACGCAAACCGCACCAATTTTACTAAAACTCGAACTACGCATCGGCAGAGCAATAGGCCGAAATCATAAAGGGAATCTTGCAGCGTCCATTAACGCTTCGCCCGAGCGGTCGCTCGAGGAAATCCCATATCAACAATCCGACATATTTCGTCGTATTCTATAAATGGATACTGCGGAAATGCCGCCGTGGCTAAAATCACGCCCGCAAACGGCGTATTTATGACAGCTTGCCTGGTTTGCCGGGGCTTTGATGCCAGGCATGAACGAACCAAGACGCAAACGCGGCGCCGAGCGCACCAGCAATCGGGGGCCATCGGCCATTCCGCAACTGCCGCTCAGGCGGGTGACCAATCCCTATCCGCCAATGGCCATGCTGTCGCCCGATCAGATCGAGCAGATCCATCAGGCGTCGATGCACATATTGGAGAATTTCGGCATCGAGGTGATGAGTCCGCGCGCGCTGTCGCTGTTCGAGAAGGCCGGCGCCAGGGTCGATCATGCCTCAGCGAATGTCCGCATCGATCGCGGCCTGATCGAAGACGTGCTGAAGACCACGCAGCCCAGCTATGTGTTGACGCCGCGCAACCCGGCCAACGCGGTTCATCTGGGCGGCAACACCATCAATTTCACCCTCGTTGCCGGGCCGCCCAATGTCCATGACATGGAGCGCGGCCGCCGCGCCGGCAATTTGCGCGACTATTCGGATCTCACACGGCTGGCGCAGCATTTCAACTGCATCCACATGCTGGGCAACCAGGTCTGCGCGCCGGTGGAGCTGCCGGCAAACTCTCGCCATCTCGACACTTATTTCACCAATCTGACGCTGACCGACAAGAGTTTCCATGTCTCGGCGATCGGCCGGGGCAGGGCATTGGACGGCATCGAGATGATGGCGATTTCGCGTGGGCTGACGCTCGACCAGATGCGCGACGATCCCGGTATCACCACCATCATCTCGGTCAACTCCCCGCGCCGCTTCGACGAGATGATGGCCGAAGGCCTGATGACCATGGCCGAGTTCGGCCAGTCGGTGGCGGTGACGCCGTTCACGCTGATGGGGGCGATGAGCCCGGTGACGCTGGCCGGGGCGCTGGCGCAGCAGAATGCCGAGGCGCTGTTCGGCGTCGTGCTGACGCAGCTTGTCCGTCCGGGCGCGCCGGTCATGTATGGCGCCTTCACCTCCAATGTCGACATGAAGTCGGGCGCGCCGGCCTTCGGCACGCCCGAGAACACCAAGGCCAACATTGCGTCAGGGCAACTGGCGCGGCGCTACGGGCTGCCCTACCGCACGACGCCGGGCTCGGCTTCCAATGCCGCCGACGCGCAGGGCGCCTATGAGACGCTGATGGCACTGTGGGGGGCGGTGCTCGGCCACGGCAACCTCGTCTACCACGCCGCCGGCTGGCAGGAGGGCGGGCTGACGGCGTCGTTCGAAAAACTCATCATCGATGTCGAGATGATCCAGCATATGATGGAGTTCTTGCGCCCGATCGAAGTCAATGAGGCGGAACTCGCCGTCGAGGCTTTGGGTGCGGTGCCAACCGGTGGGCATTTCTTCGGCGAGCCGCACACGCTGGAGCGCTACGCCACTGCCTTCTACCAGCCGATGCTGTCCAACTGGCAGAATTACGAAGCCTGGCAGGAAGCCGGCGGCCTCGACGCCACGGCACGCGCAACGCGGCTGTGGAAGAAAGCGCTGGAGGACTATGTCGAGCCGGTGATGGATATCGCCGTGCGCGAGGCGCTAGAGGCTTACATGGCCAGGCGCAAGGAAGCGATCGGGCAGGGCGAGCCGTGATCGTTCCCAGCTTGAATCCATTCACCCATTCAACTCACTGATATCAGAGAAAAAATCCATGAAATCGCATGCAAAGGTCGTGGTCATTGGCGGTGGCGTCGTCGGATGCTCCGTGTTGTTCCATCTCGCCCGCCACGGCTGGACCGATGTTGTCCTGCTCGAGCGCGACGAGCTGACCTCAGGCTCGACCTGGCACGCGGCCGGGGGCATGCACACCATCAATGGCGACCCCAACGTCGCCAAGCTGCAGAAATACACGATCAATCTCTACAAGGAGATCGAGGAGCTTTCCGGCCAGGCGACCGGCGTGCATCTGACCGGTGGCGTGCTTCTGGCAGCGACCGAGGCGCGGCTCGACTGGCTGCGCGGCGTCGTCGCCAAGGGCCGCTATCTCGGCATCGAGCTCGAGGAGATCTCGCCCAACGAAGCGGCCGAACTGATGCCGCTGCTCGATCCCAAGCAGTTCGTCGGCGCGGTCAGGAACAAAGAGGACGGCCATCTCGATCCCTCCGGCGTCACCCACGCCTATGCCAAGGCCGCGCGGAAACTTGGGGCGGAAGTGGAGCGTTTCACCAAGGTCGAGGACATCGTGCGGCGCCCTGACGGACTGTGGCGGGTCATCACCAACAAGGGCGAGGTGGTGGCCGAGCATGTCGTCAACGCCGGCGGCCTGTGGGCGCGCGAGGTCGGCCGCATGGTCGGCCTCGAACTGCCGGTGCTGGCCATGGAGCACATGTACCTGATCACCGAGGATATGCCGGAGGTCGCCGCCTGGAACGCCAAGACCGGCACCGAGATCATCCACGCGGTCGACTTCGACGGCGAGCTTTACCTGCGCCAGGAGCGCGGCGGCATGCTGATGGGCACTTACGAAAAGGCCAACAAGCCATGGTCCGAATACCAGACGCCATGGAATTTCGGCCATGAATTGCTGGCGCCCGACATCGACCGCATCGCGCCGTCGCTTGAGGTCGGCTTCCGCCATTTCCCGGCCTTCCAGAACACGGGCATCAAGCAGATCATCAACGGGCCTTTCACCTTCGCGCCCGACGGCAACCCATTGGTCGGGCCGGTGCGCGGGCTGCCGGGCTTCTGGGTCGCCTGCGGTGTCATGGCCGGGTTTTCGCAAGGCGGCGGCGTCGGCCTCGCTTTGTCGAACTGGATGATCGAGGGCGATCCCGGCGCCGACATCTGGGCGATGGATGTCGCGCGCTACGGCGACTGGGCGACGATGGCCTATACCAACGCCAAGGTGCGCGAGAATTATTCCAGGCGCTTTTCGATCCGCTTCCCCAATGAGGAGCTGCCCGCCGGGCGGCCGCTGAAGACGACGCCGGTCTACGACCTGCTGTCGGCCAAGGGTGCGCAATGGGGCGTTGCCTATGGGCTGGAAGTGCCGCTGTGGTACGCGCCGGAAGGCGTCAAGGACGAATTCTCCTGGCGCCGCTCGAGCGATTTCACGCAGGTCGCCAAGGAGGTCGCCACAGTTCGCGACGGTGTCGGCCTGTCGGAGATTTCGAGCTTCGCCAAATACAAGGTGACGGGTGAGGGAGCGGCCGCCTGGCTCGACCGGATGCTTGCCTGCAAACTGCCCAAGCCCGGCCGCATGACGCTGGCGCCGATGCTGAAGGAAGACGGCAGACTGATCGGCGATTTCACCCTCGCCAATCTCGGAAGTGAGGGCTGGTTCCTCGCCGGCTCCGGCATCGCCGAGCAATACCATATGCGCTGGTTCGAGAAGCACCTGCCTGACGATGGATCGGTCCGCATCGAGTCGCTGGGCGCGAAGCTCACCGGTCTGTCGATCGCCGGCCCGAAGGCGCGGGATGTGCTGGCAAAGGCGACGCGCTCGGATGTCTCCAACGCGGCCTTTTCCTTCATGGCCATTGGCCGGATGGATATCGGCATGGCGCCGTGCCTGGTCGGCCGTGTGAGCTATACCGGCGATCTCGGCTACGAGATCTGGGTGGCGCCGGAATACCAGCGCGTCGCCTATCAAGCGCTGATGGCGGCGGGCGGGGAATTCGGCATCGGCCTGTTCGGCTCGCGCGCGCTCAATGCGCTGCGGCTGGACAAGAATTACGGCTCATGGGGGCGCGAGTACCGGCCGATCTACGGGCCGCTGGAAGCGGGGCTCGACCGCTTCGTTGCTTACGGCAAGGACGCCGATTTCATAGGCAAGGCCGCGGCGCTGGCCGAGCGCAGGCAGGGCGGCAAATTGCGCCTGCGCGCTTTTATCGTCGATGCCGACGATGCCGATGTCATTGGCGATGAGCCGATCTGGTTCGATGGTGCGGTGCGCGGCTGGGTGACGTCGGGTGGCTATGCGCATCATTCGAAGAAATCCGTCGCCGTCGGCTATGTGCCGAAGGAGATCGCTGATGAGAGCGACGGCTTCGAGATCGAGCTGCTGGGCAAGCGCCATGCGGCGCGCATTCAGGCGGTGCCGCTGTTCGACGCCAATTTCGAACGGATGCGTGCTTGAAGCGCTTCGGCTTCGCCGATGCGCTTCAGATTCCTGTTTTGTGGATGTCGTTGTCCCAAAACCGCCGGGCACTTTTGGGCGACATGCACCAGGCCCGCATCCTCTTTCTGGCGTCAGGCGCTGCGGCGGCTGTCCAGCGCGAAGGCGCCGGCGCCGGCAAACACCAGATAGAGGAAGATGAAGCAGAACGAGATCGCCGAATCGCCGCCATTGTTGACCGGGAAGAAGTCGCGCGGCATGTGCGCCATGAAATAGGCGATCGCCATTTCGCCGGCCAGAAGGAATGCCACCGGTCGCGTGAACAGGCCCAGCGCGAGCAGGATGCCGCCGGCGAATTCGAGGATGGCGGCAGTCGTGGTCAGCCCGGAAAGGGCGTGGGGATCGACGCTGACGGGGAAGTTGAACAGTTTCTGGCTGCCATGCTCGATGAACTGCAGCGCGGTCATGATGCGCAACACGCCGAGCGCCTGCGGCTGGTATCTGGAGAGGCTTTCGAAAAGCTTCATAATGACTCCATTTTCAATCCGTCCGGCCATAGATTATCGCCCAGGAATGGACCATTCACTTCCCATGGCCTGGCGTCAACAATCGGTGATTGAAAATGTCCCCAGCTTGACCCTTCACATTTTTCCCGCAAGGGTTGTATTTCTATCGTTGCGGTTGTATTAGTGCGGCCACTCTAGAAATGTGGGTTCCCTTTGCCATGAAAAAAGTCGCCATCAGCCTCTTCGCAATTCTTGCAGGCACCAGCTTTGCCATGGCCGAGGACGCCGGCTGTGAGGCCTTCAAGTGGCCCGTGACGCGGGAGCAGACCCTGTTTGCCGCGGCACCGGCAACGCCGTCCGGAGCGGCACTGGCGGTTGGTGCGGCTGCGGACCTGGCGCTGGTGCCGGTAGAGAAAGCCGGTTTTGCGGTAGCGCCCGAACGTGCGCCGGCATCAGACAGTTTCGGGGCCGTCGCCAGCGTGGAGGTGCCATCCGAGGGAGCCATCCAGATAAGTCTCTCGGGGGAGGCCTGGATCGATGTCATCCAGGATGGCCAGGCCATCAAGTCGGCGGGCTACAGTGGCGTGAAAACATGCCCTGGCATCCGCAAGAGCGTGCGCTTCAAGCTTGCGCCCGGCCCGGCCACCGTTCAGTTCAGCGGCGCGAAAAAAGCTGAGTTGAAGGTTGCGGTGCTGGCGCCGGAATGAGGCGGCGCCAGGCAGGGGAGAGGCCTTCATCGGTGGTCCGATGAAAGCCCGCACTTTGTGTCAGCGGTGTTCGATCGCCGTCAGCGGACTGGCGCCATCAAGGCGAAGTGCGCGCCTTGCGGGTCCTGGCACTGCACGATCCAACTGCCGCCGGGGACCTCCATCGGCCCCATCAGGATCTTGCCGCCATTGTCGGTGACCCGTTTGGCCGCCGCGTCGATGGCCGCAACGTTGAAGTAGAATTGCCAGACCGGGACCGGGATCTGCGCGGGCTTGTTCATGATGCCGCCGCCGGATTCGGGGCCGGCCGTAAAAGTCTGGTACGTGCCCATCGGGCCCATGTCGAAATCGCCGGCGTCGACCCAGCCGAACTGGTCGGAATAGAAATCGAACGCGGCTTTCCAGTCCGACGTGTAAAGCTCGTGCCAGCCGATGTGGCCCGGCGTGCTGGCCGGCACGACAGGCTGGTCGGGACCGTTCGGCTGCAGGAACATGAAGGTCGCGCCTTGCGGATCGGCGACGACGGCAAAGCGGCCGACGCCCGGAATGTCGTCGGGCTGGCGGTGAACGGTGCCGCCGGCTTTCTCCAGCGATGCAGTTGCGGCATCGACATCCCTGGTGTGGATATAGCCGAGCCAGGCAGGCGGCATGCCCATCTTGGCGGCATCCTCGGGCAAGGTCATCAGGCCGCCGACGCCACGTTCGCCGACATTCATGACGATGTAGCGCGGCATGCCGGGTGCCTTATCGAAGGGCTGCGCCGTCCAGCCGACCACTTGGGTGTAGAACGCCTCGGCGGCGTCGAGATCTGATGTCATCAATTCGTACCAGAAGAAGGGCATCGGGGTTTTTGGCATTTTCGGTCTCCTCACCTTTCATGGATCGATCGTCGTCCACCATAGGACGATCCTCACGACGGAAATCCGACACCGCCCGGACAACAATGGGTGTGTGTGCCAAGCGTTCCCTGATTGCGCATCCAGCGGTTTTCGATTTCTCTGCGGTCATGAGGGGTTGTCGTCCATGCGCTTGATGTCGCTCACGCCCGAGCTTGTCGCACTGTGCCATCGGGAAGAGGCCGATCCCGGTCCGGACCCGAGCTGGACAGACATGAACGACGAGGACTTTCGAACCCTCGCCTTGCGACTGTCCAATGAAGCCGATGAGGGACCGTTATGGGTGTTCGCCTATGGGTCGCTGATCTGGAAGCCGGAATTCGAGTCGGTCGAGCAACAGCTCGCCACAGCCTTCGGCTGGCACCGCTCCTTCTGCCTCGACATGGTGCGCTGGCGCGGCAGCGCCGAGCAGCCTGGGTTGATGATGGCGCTCGAGCGGGGCGGGCGCTGCAACGGCGTGATCTATCGCTTGCCGGAGGGTGAGAAGCCGGCGCAGATCGAAAGGCTGTTGCGGCGCGAGATCAGCGACCATGAAAGCATCGAGACGGTTCGCTGGCTGCCGGTGCATACGCCGCAGGGTAAGCTGCGCGCGCTCGGCTTCTGGGTCGGCGTGAAGGGCAGGGGAACGTCGCTGAACCAGCCGCTGGACAGAGTGGCGAGCGTGCTGGCCAGAGCCTGCGGGCATATCGGATCCGGCGCCGAATATCTCTACAACACGGTCAGCCATCTCGAAGCATTCGGCATCCGCGACCGCAATCTGTGGCGATTGCAGGAATTGGTGGCGCAGGAGGTCAGGGCCATCCATGGCCGCAAGCTTGAGCCTGGCCTTTCGCTCGCACTGCAAGCCCGACCGCAGTCGCAATAATATGAGTAAAAAAATCATGTTATTGCCGAGCCTTTTCAGTGACTTGCGTCGAAAATTGACCAATTGATAAAAAAATAAAACGTGCTAGCCTTCTCCAAAAGAAAACATGGGGAACTGACGATGCCAGAAGGCCAATTCAGGGAAGGCATTGCGGGCGGCAGGCTCTCGGCCGACCAGTATGCGGATAATTTTTCCGACCTGCACCCGCCGCTCGACCACCACGAGGCGCTGGTCGAATCCGACCGCTGCTATTTCTGCTACGATGCACCGTGCATGAATGCATGCCCGACTTCGATCGACATTCCGCTGTTCATCCGCCAGATCTCGACCGGTAATCCGATCGGTTCGGCCAAGACCATCTTCGACCAGAACATATTGGGCGGCATGTGCGCCCGCGTCTGCCCGACCGAGACGCTGTGCGAGGAAGTCTGCGTGCGCGAGGTGGCGGAAGGCAAGCCGGTGCAGATCGGCCGCCTGCAGCGCTACGCCACCGACGTCGCCATGGGCGAGAACAAGCAGTTTTATCCGCGCGCCGAGCCGACCGGCAAGACGGTCGCCGTGGTCGGCGCCGGGCCGGCCGGCCTTGCCGCCGCGCACCGGCTCGCCCGCCACGGCCATGACGTGACCATCCTGGAGGCGCGCGCGAAGGCCGGCGGCCTCAACGAATACGGCATCGCCGCCTACAAGAGCGTCGACGATTTCGCCCAGGCCGAAGTCGACTACGTGACCGCGATCGGCGGTATCGACATCCAGAACGGCAAGGCGCTCGGCCGCGACTATCAGCTGTCGGATCTGATCCGCAATTACGACGCGGTGTTTCTCGGCATGGGCCTTGGCGGTGTCAATGCGCTGCGTGCCGATGGCGAGGACGCTGACGGCGTCATCAACGCGGTCGAGTTCATTGCCGAGCTGCGCCAGGCCAGCGACCTTTCCGGCCTGCCGGTTGGTCGCCGCGTCGTCGTCATCGGTGGCGGCATGACGGCCATCGACGCCGCGGTACAGTCGAAGCTGCTCGGCGCCGAGGAGGTGACGATCTGCTACCGGCGCGGCCAGGAGCACATGAATGCGTCTGAGTTCGAGCAGGATCTGGCCGCTGCCAATGGCGTCAGCATCCGTCACTGGCTGCAGCCGAAGCGGGTGATCGCCGAGAGCGGCAAGGTCACTGCCGTCGAACTCGAATACACCGCCCTCAACGGCGACAGGCTTGCCGGCACCGGCGAGACGCTGACGCTCGTTGCCGATCAGGTGTTCAAGGCGATTGGACAGAGCTTTGTCCCGGCCGCCCTCAACGGCAGCGGTGCATCGATCGGCCTCGAAGCCGGCCGCATCAAGGTGGATTCGGAAGGGCGCACGTCGCTTGCCAAGGTCTGGGCCGGTGGCGACTGCATCTTCGGTGGCGACGACCTGACCGTCTCGGCGGTCGCGCAGGGACGCGACGCTGCGGAGAGCATCAATCGGGCACTGACCTCGAACGGGAGGGCATGAGCATGGCGGATATCAGAAACAATTTCGTCGGCATCAAGTCGCCCAATCCGTTCTGGCTGGCCTCGGCGCCACCGACCGACAAGGCCTACAACGTCATCCGCGCCTTCAAGGCCGGCTGGGGCGGCGTGGTGTGGAAGACGCTGGGCGAGGAGGGCCCACCGGTGGTCAACGTCAACGGTCCGCGCTACGGCGCGATCTGGGGCGCCGACCGCCGCCTGCTCGGCCTCAACAACATCGAACTGATCACCGACCGCGACCTGCAGGTCAATTTGCGCGAGATCAAGCAGGTCAAGAAGGACTGGCCCGACCGCGCCATCGTCGTCTCGCTCATGGTGCCTTGCGTCGAGGAGGCCTGGAAGGCGATCCTGCCTGTGGTCGAGGAGACGGAGGCCGACGGCATCGAGCTCAATTTCGGCTGTCCGCACGGCATGTCGGAACGCGGCATGGGCGCCGCCGTCGGCCAGGTGCCGGAATATATCGAAATGGTGGTGCGCTGGTGCAAGCAGAACACCCGTATGCCCGTCATCACCAAGCTGACGCCCAACATCACCGATGTGCGCAAGCCCGCGCGCGCAGCACATGCCGGCGGCACCGACGCGGTGTCGCTGATCAACACCATCAATTCGATCACTGGTGTCGATCTCGACAGCTTCGCGCCGCAGCCGACCATCGACGGCAAGGGCTCGCATGGCGGCTATTGCGGGCCGGCGGTAAAGCCGATCGCCATGAACATGGTGGCCGAGATCGCGCGCGATCCGGAAACGCAGGGCCTGCCGATCTCCGGCATCGGCGGCATCACCACCTGGCGTGACGCGGCCGAATTCATGGCGCTTGGCGCCGGCAATGTGCAGGTCTGCACGGCGGCGATGACCTACGGCTTCAAGATCGTGCAGGAGATGATCGCGGGCCTGGAAAACTGGATGGACGAGAAGGGGCACGCCTCGCTCGACGACATCGTCGGCCGCGCCACGCCCAATGTCACCGATTGGCAGTATCTCAACCTGAACTACGTCGCCAAGGCGCATATCGACCAGGATGCCTGCATCAAGTGCGGCCGCTGCCACATCGCCTGCGAGGACACTTCGCACCAGGCGATCACCAGCATGGTCGACGGCGTCAGGCACTTCGAGGTCATCGAGGCCGAGTGTGTCGGCTGCAATCTCTGCGTCAATGTCTGCCCGGTCGAGAACTGCATTACCATGGAGCCGCTGGCAGCCGGTGTGATGGACCAGCGCACCGGCAGGCCGGTATCGCCGGTCTACGCCAACTGGACCACGCACCCGAACAACCCGATGGCCAAGGTGGCTGCGGAGTAGGAACTCCCCCAAGAGAAAAACGGCGCTTTCGAGCGCCGTTTTTCATTTTCCTATTGCAGATATGAATTATCCACGATAGTATGTATCCATGAATAAGGAACCTGTTCGATGAAGCTGGGCGAGGGTGTTGAAGCAGCCATCCATTGCGCCGCCACGCTGGCCAGTGTGGAAGGCAATAGCACCATGCCGGGCGCCGCTCTCGCCGAGGCCTTTGGCCTTTCGCCGAGCTATCTGCTCAAGCATCTCAACATGCTGAGCGCGGCGCGCGTCCTGGAATCGGTGCCCGGGCCTGCCGGTGGCTATCGGCTGGCGCGGCCAGCCGAGCGCATCACGCTGCTCGACATCGTGCTGGCCGTCGAGGGCCGCGAGCCGGCCTTCCGCTGCGGCGAGATCCGCCAGCGCGGTCCGGTGAAGCTCGATGCGTCGGCCTATGTGAAACCCTGCGGCATCAACGCCGCGATGCTGAAGGCCGAACGCGCCTATCGCGCCGCGCTCGCCGAGACCAAGCTGTCCGATATCGTGGCCACCTACGCGGCAGAAGGCGATCCCAGGTCGCTTGCTGCGAGCTGCGCCTTTGTCGAGCGCCACCAGCGGCCGCAGAAATCCAGTTAACTCCAAAACCTCAAAACCCAAGCAGACGTGAAAGGACGAGACGATGAAACAGAGGCTGCAATTTTTCGCCAAGGCGCCGGAGATCATGAAGGCGGTGTCGGCGCTCAACAAGGCGGTGGACGAATGCGGGCTCGAGGTGAGCCTGCTGCACCTGATCAAGCTCAGGGCTTCGCAGATCAATGGCTGCTCGTTCTGCGTCGAGATGCACAGCCGCGAGGCCAGGCGCGACGGCGAGACCGAGCAGCGGCTCTATCTGGTTTCAGCCTGGAAGGAATCGCCGCTGTTCTCGGAGCGTGAACGCGCGGCTTTGGCCTGGACCGAAGCCGTCACCCTGATCGCCAACAACGGCGTGCCGGACGAACTTTATGCACGTACGCTGGAGCATTTCTCAGAAGAGGAGCTGGTCAAGCTGTCCGTTGCGCTCGGCATGATCAACACCTGGAACCGGCTGTGCATCCCGTTCCAAGCCATACATCCGATGCCGGCGGCCAAGGCTGCCTGATTGTCCAATCATGTTGGGAGCGCCGTGGAGAGCGCGCTCCCACTGCCTTAAACCTTTAAAGGGGAGAGTTTGATGCCTGCGGATTTGCCTTCGACCTTGTTGTTTCTCGCTCGCCTGCTGCTCGGCGGCGCCTTCGTTTTCGCCGGCCTGCGCAACATCCAGAACGCGGCCTTCCTGACCCAGCTGATGGCCGCGCGCGGTGTGCCGCAGGCGCGGTTGGCACTGTGGACTGGTATCGTGCTTCAGGTCGCCGCCGGTGTGCTGGTCATCGCAGGATTGTGGACGGCACTCGCGGCCACGGTGCTGCTGCTGTTCCTCATCGTCGCCACGCCGATGTTCCACAATTTCTGGGACCATCAGGGTCCGGACCGTGCGTCCCGCATCAATGGCTTCGTCGGGAATGTTGCCCTGAGCGGTGGCTTTCTGACCCTGATCGCGCAATCCGTTTGACGCACAGTTCCATGCCGACTGCGGCCTCTGGTGCCGACGGCTCGACCATAAAATCGGAACCAATCGAGCCGTTGACGCATTTCACACCTGCATGCCCAGCATCCAGGATGAAATATGAAAATCGCCCATGTCGCGCCGCTTTATGAATCGGTGCCGCCAAGGCTCTATGGCGGCACCGAGCGCATCGTCTCGTATCTGACCGAAGCGCTGGTCGATCTGGGTCATGAGGTGACGCTGTTTGCCAGTGGCGACAGCCAGACCTCCGCGAAGCTGGTACCCAGCCGGGAACGCGCGTTGCGCCTCGATCCGCGTCCGCTCAAATCCGAGATCGCGGCGCATCTTTCGATGCTTGCGCAGGTGAGGGAACGGGCGTCGGAGTTCGACGTCATCCACTTCCACCTCAGCCACTTCCTGCATTTTTCCTTCTTTGAGGATATTGCGGAGCGGACGGTGACGACGCCGCATGGCAGGCTGGATTATGTCGACCTGGCGCCGGCCTATGAACGGTTCCCGCGCTTTCCCCTGATTTCCATTTCGCACAGCCAGAAGGCGGGCCTTGCCAACGCCAACTGGTTGGCGACGATCCATCACGGATTGCCGACTGCTCTCTACGAGCCGACGTTCGAGACGGCCGCCGAAGAACCCTACCTTGCCTTCCTCGGCCGGTTCTCACGCGACAAGCGCCCGGATCGCGCCATCGAGATCGCCTTGCGTTCGGGGCTCAAGCTCAAGCTCGCGGCAAAGATCGGCGACGACGATCGCGCCTATTTCCGTGAGGTGGTCGAGCCTTTGATCGATGGCGATCGCGTTGTCTATGTCGGTGAGATCGAGGAAAACCAGAAGGCGGAATTTCTCGGCAAGGCGGCAGGCCTGCTGTTCCCGATCGACTGGCCGGAGCCGTTCGGCCTTGCCGCTATCGAGGCAATGGCCTGCGGCACACCGGTCATCGGCTGGAGTTGCGGTGCGCTGCCGGAGATCATCGATCAAGGCGTCACCGGTTTTATCGCTGACACAATGGATAGCGCGGTCGCTGCGGTGCCGGACTTGCTGCAACTCGACAGGCGAAAGGTGAGGGCCGTTTTCGAAAAGCGGTTCTCCGCCCGAAGAATGGCCGGCGACTATCTGGCCGCCTATGCGGGCCTGATCGGCGTCCCGAGCACGGCGAAGGCGTCTTGAGCAGCGACGTGCTCGAGCCACGGCAACGAAACAACAGGGATCTTTGACGAATGGCCCAACTCGATGAGCGCCAGCTCGATCCTGCGGTTGCGCTTGCATCGCTCGACGCCACCGCCCCTCGCGAGCCGCATCGGTTGTTTGCGCTCAAGCAGGGCGATTGCTTCGCCGTTGCCGACGCCTATGGCGACATACGTGGCGCCGGCGACGGTTTCTTTCGCGACGACACGCGGGTTCTTTCCGAGTTCCGGCTGACCGTCGGCGGCAGGCAGACATCTCTGCTCGGCGCCTCGCTCAGCCAGGACAATGTGCTGTTCACCACCAATTTGACCAATCTGCCGATACAGAGCGCCGGTGGACGCGACATCCCGCAGGGAGCCATTCACATCGAACGCGTCAGACTGCTTTGGCAGGACAGGCTGTTTGAACGCATCACCCTTTCCAATTACAGCCGGGAACACTCGACGATCAGCGTTTCCCTGCACTATTCCGCCGATTTCCGCGACATGTTCGAAGTGCGTGGCTCGACACGGCCGAAGCGCGGGCTGGCCCATGCCGCCGAAACAAACGCGACGTCGGTCCTGCTGCGCTATGATGGGCTCGATGGCCTGGCCCGCCTCTCGGCGATATCGTTCTCGCAGGCGCCGGACCAACTGAGTGCCAACCGTGCCGATTTCCTGATCGCCGTGACCAAGCGCAGCAGGAAGGTGCTTTATGTCGAGGTCGGTCCCGAGGTGGCCGACAAGCCCGACCGCGACCGGTTCCGCGCCGCTGCCGCCCGCGCCCGCTTTGGCATGCGGGCCAAACGTCGCCATGGCGCGACGGTGCGCAGCTCGGGCCGTGTCTTCAACGACTGGGTCGAGCGCGCTCGCGCCGATGTCGCGCTGCTGACCACCGAGCTGGCGACCGGCCCCTATCCCTATGCCGGCATCCCCTGGTTCTCGACGGCGTTCGGCCGCGACGGCGTCATCTCGGCGCTGCAGATGCTGTGGCTCAATCCGGGCCTGGCGCGGGGCGTGCTGGCCTTTCTGGCCCAGCATCAGGCGACCGAGACATCGCCGTTCAGCGATTCGCAGCCGGGCAAGATCATGCACGAGACCCGCAAGGGCGAAATGGTGGCGCTGCGGGAGCTTCCCTTTGGCCGCTACTACGGTGGCGTCGATACGACACCGCTCTACATCTACCTTGCCTGTGCCTACGCCGATCGTACCGGTGACATGGCGTTCATCGACGGCCTGTGGCCGTCGCTGTGCGCCGCGGCCGAATGGACGGAGGAGGCGGGCCGGGAAACCGGATTCGTGACTTACCAGCGAGCGGCCGAGTCCGGCCTCGCCAACCAGGGATGGAAGGACAGTTTCGATTCGGTCTTCCATGCCGATGGCCGCATTCCCAAGGGCCCGATCGCCCTTGTCGAAGTGCAGGGCTACGTCTTTGCCGCCTTCCGGGGGCTGGCGGCACTTGCCCGTCGCCGGGGCGAGAACGACAGGGCCGACCACTGGGATGATCGCGCCGAAGCGATGCGGGTTGCCGTGGAACGGGATTTCTGGCTTGACGATCTCGGCTTCTATGCGCTGGCAATCGACGGTGCCGGCGAGCCCTGCAAGGTGCGGACCTCGAATGCGGGGCATCTGCTCTTTGTCGGATTGCCTGAGCCGGCGCGGGCCCAGATGGTGGCTGACCAGCTGCTTTCCGCCTCCTTCCATTCGGGCTGGGGACTGCGGACGCTCGCCGACGATGCCGTGTTCTTCAATCCGATGTCGTACCACAATGGCTCGATCTGGCCGCACGATACCGCCCTTTGCGGTGCCGGGCTGGCGCGCTATGGCGAGCGCGAAAGCGTGGTTCGCCTGATGAGCGGCACGTTCGAATCCGCGGTCCATTTCAACATGCGGCTGCCCGAACTGTTCTGCGGTTTTACACGTGCGCCGGGCGAAGCACCCATCGCCTATCCCGTCGCCTGCCTGCCGCAAGCGTGGTCGGCGGGCTCCGCTTTCATGTTGATGCAGGCCTGTCTTGGCCTGGAGATCGACGGCTGGGAGGGTGAGATTCGCGTCGGCCGCCCCAGGCTGCCGATCGGCATCGACACGCTGACACTGCGGCACCTGGGCGTCGGCGACCGGGTCGTCGATCTCACCTTCCAGCGCGTCGGCGACCGGGTCGTCGCTTTCCTGGCCGACCGCCATGAAGGGCTGGTGCCGCTCATAGTAAGAACATGATCCGAACAAAATTGGCGGAACCGATCCAGGCCTTGTGCGTTGCAAAAACACTGGTCCGAACGCCGACCACGTGGCCGGCGGACCGTTTCAAACGGGAAACACGAACAAACGGTCGCCGACGGCCGGGGTGAGTTGACGTTCAATGACAAACTACGGTGCGGACCTGCTCTGGGTTCTGATTTTCGCGAGCCTCGGTTTTTCCGCTCTTGCCGTATTCCTCTCCATATCGCGGCACCGTCGCCGTCATCCTCCTGCCGTCCCACATACGGCAGGCGAAGATGTGGCGGCGGAGGCCGCGCGCAAGGTGATACGGGAGTTCGAAAAGAACGGCCAATCGGCCGATGCCGCGCTGGTGACCTGGTCGCCAGAAACATTGCGCAAGATCCTGGCCGACGATCTGCCCGATGCGCAGGTTATCGTGGTGTCCAATCGCGAGCCGTACATCCACAATGTGAAGGACGACGGCGTCGAGTTGCTCGTCCCGGCCAGCGGGCTGGTGTCGGCGCTCGAGCCCATTACCCGCGCCTGTGCGGGCACCTGGATCGCCTATGGCGGCGGAACGGCGGACCGCCTTACCGTCGACGACCACGATCGCGTGCAGGTGCCGCCTGGCAACCCGTCCTACACGCTGCGCCGGGTCTGGCTGACGGAGGAAGAGCATCAGGGCTATTATCTCGGTTTCGCCAATGAGGGCCTTTGGCCGCTTTGCCATATCGCCTTCACCCGGCCGATTTTTCGTGCCTCCGACTGGGCTGCCTATGAAGCCGTCAACCGGAAGTTTGCCGATACGGTGGTTGCCGAGGCGCGCAACGAGCGGCCGATCGTGCTGGTCCAGGATTACCATTTCGCGCTGCTGCCGCGCATGATCCGCGAGCGCTTGCCGGAGGCGATCGTCATCACTTTCTGGCACATCCCGTGGCCAAATTCGGAAGTGTACAGCATCTGCCCATGGCGTGAACGCATCCTCGAAGGCCTGCTCGGCAGCTCGATCATCGGCTTCCACACTCAGTTCCATGCCAACAATTTCACCGAAAGCGTCGATCGCTTCCTGGAAAGCCGCATCGAGCGGGCCGATGCGGCCATCTCCTACGGCGGACGGACCACATTGGTGCACGCCTATCCGATCTCGATAGAATGGCCGGCGGACCTGCTGGCGAAACTTCCCGCTGTCGACGATTGCCGCGCTCGCATGCGCGAGAGGTTCGGCCTTAAAGCGGATGTGAAGCTGGCCGTCGGGGTCGAGCGCCTCGATTATACCAAGGGCATTCTCGATCGGTTTCACGCTTTGAACGAATTGTTCAAGCGACAGCCTGAGTGGATCGGAAAACTGGTCTTCCTGCAGATCGCGGCACCCAGCCGCGGCACGCTGCCTGCCTACAAGCTGCTCCATGACGAGTGCCACCGTTATGCCGAAGAGCTCAACCGGCGTTATGGCAGCGAGGGCTACAGGCCGGTGATCATGGTGGCCGAACATCACTCGCAAGAACAGGTCTACGAGATCTATCGGGCCGCCGACATATGCATGGTCACCAGCCTGCATGACGGCATGAACCTCGTCGCAAAGGAATTCGTCGCCGCGCGCGACGACGAGCAGGGCGTTTTGATGCTCAGCACATTCGCCGGCGCCTCGCGTGAATTGCTGGAGGCGCTTATCGTCAACCCTTACGATGCCGCCATGATGAGCGGAGCGCTGTTGCAGGCACTGACCATGTCGCCCGAAGAACAGCGCGAGCGCATGCGCCCCATGCGCGAGACAATCCGCAACAACAATGTCTATCGCTGGGCCGGCAGCATGCTTCTGGATGCGGCACGTTTGCGCAAGCGCGGGGACCTCGATCGGGTGACCGGTGCCGTCAGCGACCCGCCGCCCAGCGTCGACAATGTCGTCTCCATTTTTGAGCGCAGACGGGTGGCGATGTCATGAGCGATGCGCTGCAAAATATTGTTGGCGAGACCCTGCACAAGCCGCAGGCCGTCATGGAGAAACCGCACACTGTGCTGACCGGCGAATGGGCGTTGTTCCTCGACATCGACGGCACCCTGCTGGAACATGCCGAACACCCGGACGCCGTCTCGGTCAGCGACGAGCTCCGCTCCTTGCTGCAAGGCCTGGATCGCAAGCTGAACGGGGCATTGGCCTTCATAACAGGCCGTTCCGTCGCGGCTGTCGATCATCTGTTTCAGCCTTTGAAGCTGCGCGCCGCCGGGCTCTATGGCCTGGAACATCGGCTCCTACCGAACGACGACGTCGAAGTCGCGGATGAGCCGGCGGATATTTCTGCGCTTGCCGACGAGATCGAGGCCGAGCTCGGTCGTGGCGCCTATATCGAGCGCAAAGGACGGGTGCTGGCCATCCACACGCGCGCCGCCCCGCATCTGCTTCCGCGCGCGACGCAGCTTGTCGAGCAGGCGCTGGCCACGCTGCCAAAGGGCTACCGGGTGGTTCCCGGCAATGCCGGTGTTGAACTGCTGCCGCTCGAGGCCGCCAAGGGCGCCGCGATCCGGCGTTTCATGGAAATTGCGCCATTCACGGGCCGTCGCCCGGTCTTCCTGGGCGACGACACGTCGGATGAAAACGGTTTTGAGGCCGTCAATGATGCCGGCGGCATATCGATACGCGTCAAACCACCAGCGCACACCGCAGCGCGGTACGGGCTTGCCGACGTTGTCGAGACGCTGGCCTGGCTGAGAGGTCAACTTTAGATCCAGCCGACGCAACCGCGATCGCGCCTCCTGGAAAGGGCAAGGAAAGGAACGGTTTCGATGGGACGCTTCGCACAATTGGTCCGAGAGATCACCCCGAACTGGCTGCACTCTCGCTCCTCCCGCCATGACATTGCCGACGTTTCACCGTCCGACGCGGATTTCAGCTGGCAAGAGGCGATCGATAACAAGATGTATGGGGCTGATACGCCTGATTATTCCTATGTTCCGGAAAAGACCGCTTCAGATGCGGTGAGACCGGGCGGTGACAGCCCCGGCGAAAAGAGCGTGCGGGGTGATCCAAAGAGAGCCAATTGAGGGTGAAAGCCTGTCGGCGCCCGAGGAACGCTAGGCCGCAAATCGCAGTCCGCCGTCGCAGGTCAGCACCTGACCGGTCATGAAGCCGTTGGAGACGAGGAAGGCTATTGCCGCGGCGACGTCTTCGGCGCGACCGATGCGGCCGACCGGGGTCCTGCCGGCATAGTCGGCAAACAGCGCCTGCCTCTGCTCCTCGGCCAGAAAGTCCCACCAGGGCGTGTCGATGACGCCTGGCGCCACGACATTGACGCGCAGCGGTTTCAACTCCATCGCCAGGATCGGCACCACGGTCAACAGCATGCCGTTGATGGCGGCGATACCGGCGACGCCGGGCGTTGCGAGCTGCGCCGACACCGCCGAGATGAAGGTGACCGATCCGGCCTTGTTGAGTGTCGGCAAGGCGGCCTGCAGGCAGGACAGCTGCGGGCGGACCTTTTCCTCCACGCCACTGCCGATGTCACTCAGGTCAAGCGCCGGGAACGGGCCGAGGCCCTTGCCGCCGCTGGCCGCCAGCACCAAGTGATCAAAGGGGCCGAGGCGCTCGAAGAATTGACGGACCTCATCCGGCTTCGACGCGTCGAAAGCGGCCTTCTCGGCAGCACCGCCAAGGCTCTTCCAAGCGCTCTTCAGCTTGTCCTCGTTGCGGCCGGTGATGGTTACCTTCATGTCCGGGCCAAGCAGTTTGCGCGCCGTCGCCAGCCCGATGCCGGACGAGCCACCGATGATGACGGTGTGTTGGATTGCCTTGGTCATCAATGCTGTTCCTTCGATGTGGGGGAGGCCGGGCCGATGAGGTCGAGGCTCAAGCTTCTCAGCTGTTGCCTTGCCTTGGCGTCGTAGGCCTGAGCATCGGCGCGGGATTCCCGCAGGCCGTCGAAATAGAGGCCGCTTTTCCCGTTGAGCGTGGGTGAGGTGGCGAGATTGAGGATGGCGTCGGCACCGGTCTCGACCGAACTCCACGGCGTCACCCCGGCCTGCCGGACCATGGTTGTGTTCATGTAGCTCGCCGGATGCAATGCGTTGACGGTGACGCCGGTGCCTTTCAACTGTTCGGCCAAATCGACGGTGAACAGAATCTGCGCCAGCTTGCTCTGGCAATAAGTGCGCACCCCGTCATAGGAGCGGGTCAGCATGACATCGCTGAAGTCGATCGCCTGCTGCCCCGCAGAGGCGACATTGACGATGCGCGCCGGCGCACTGGCCTTCAGCAATGGCAGGAGCTCCGATGTCAGCAGGAAACCGGCGAGATAGTTGACCGCGAAGCGCAGTTCATAGCCGTCGGCACTCACCTGCCTTTTGGCACCTTGGCCCGCTGTGCCGATGCCGGCATTGTTGATGAGGATGTCCAGCCGGTTCGTCCGGGCGCGCACCGCCTCGGCGAGGTGGCGCACCTCGGCCAGCGAAGAGAGGTCGGCGACCAGAAGCTCGGCCTTGCCGCCGGCGGCTTCGATCTCGGTGACAACAGCCTTGCCGCGCGTTGCATCGCGGCCGTGCACCAGCACACGGGCGCCCGCGGCGCCGAGCCGTTGCGCGACAACGCGGCCGACGCCGTCTGTCGAGCCGGTGATGAGGATCGTCTTGTCTTTGAGTTCCATGTTCAGAGCCTCCGTTCTGTTGCTCTGAACGGAAGATGGGGCAGTTGGCGCTGGCCAAACAGTTCAAACTTTATCCTGGTATCAATACTGCTATAATACGCGCATGGAGTCCCAACCTCACGCGGCCCCCACACGTTCGGCTGAAGACAGCCGCCGGCGCGAACTCGGCGCCTTCCTGCGCTCGCGCCGCGAAAGGCTGACGCCCTCGGCCGCAGGCATCGCCATCGGTCTCAGGCGACGTACGCCGGGCTTGCGCCGCGAGGAGGTGGCGATGATCGCCGGTGTCGGCACGACTTGGTACACATGGCTGGAGCAGGGGCGGGAGGTCAGGCCCTCGGTCGAGGTGCTGACGGCGCTCGCCGAAGCACTGCGCCTCGACGCCGCCGAAAAACAGCATCTGTTCATCCTTGCCGACCGCCAGCAGCCGGAGCGCCGTGCCGTAGCGCCGGAAAAGGTCGATGGCCCGTTGCTGCACATGCTGCAGAGCCTGGTGCTGCAGCCGGCCTATGTCGTCGGGCGGCGCTGGGACGTGCTGGCCTGGAACCCGGCGGCGGTGGCGGTGTTCGGCGATTATGGCCTGCTGGAGGGTGACGCCCGCAACATCGTCCACATGGTGTTCACGAGCCCGCATCACCGGCACCTGCTGGTCGACTGGGAGCAACTGGCGCGCACCGTGCTGGCCTCGTTCCGGGCCACGAGCGCCCGCTATGTCGGCGATCCGGATTTCGAGCGGCTGATCGAGTTGATGACCCGTTCGAGCCCCGAATTTCGTGCCTGGTGGCCGCAGCGCGACGTCGCGCATCGGTTGTCGGGGGTGAAACATGTCCGGCACCCGAGCGCGGGCGCCATGACCTTCGAGCATATGAGCCTGTCGATCGGCGACGGCTCGGACATGAAGCTGATCGTCTACACGCCGTTAGCCGAGCAGAATTCGATCGCCAAGCTGCAGGCATTGCTGGACGCGCTGCCGGCCGAGCGGCGCAGCGCCTGAGGTTGGCTGGCGTCCCCCTCGGCTTCGTCATCCACGGGCGAAGCGGACGCGGAGACCCGAGGATCCATGCCGGGACGTTTGCCGAAGAGTACTACGGAGCAGAATTTGGACCTTTGCGGCGCGTTGAAGTCGCGGCATGGATTGTAGGGTCTGCGCCGCGTCGCTTCGCTCCTTGCTTCGCCCTAGAATGACGAAACCATTTAGCCCTTCGGCTTCAGCCCATCGAGGAACAACTGCTCGAGAAATCTTGCCGCATCCTCGAAGCGGCCGTCGCCGCCACGGTTCGGTCCGAGCACGGCGCGGACCTGGACGTCGAAATCGGCATAATGCTGCGTCGTCGCCCAGATCGAGAAGATCAGGTGCCACGGGTCGGTCTTGGCGATCTTGCCGGCGCGCATCCAGCCCTTGATGACGGCGGCCTTCTCGTCGACCAGCGTTTTCAGTTCGCCCGCCAGCAGCGGCATGATGCGCGGCGCGCCTTGCAGGATCTCGTTGGCGAACAGCCGGCTCTCGCGCGGAAAATCGCGCGCCATCTCCAGCTTGCGCCTGATGTAGCTGCGCAGTTCGGTTAGGGGATCGCCAATGTCGTCGAGTTCGCGCAGTGGCGCCAGCCAGGTGTCGAGCAGGCGCTGCATCAGCGTTTCGTGGATGTCTTCCTTGCGCCGGAAATAATAGAGCAGGTTCGGTTTCGACATGCCGGCAGCTTCGGCGATCTGGTCGATGGTCGAGCCGCGAAAGCCGTTGGTGGAGAAGACCTCAAGCGCCGCCTCCAGGATGAGTTCGCGCTTTTCCTGCTGGATGCGGGTGCGGCGAGGGGCATCCGTGCCGATGGTCACCGTTGCAAGCCCTCGTGTTGAGGCTCATCTGGACCAATTCTCTGGACCAGTTTTTCCCTAGCCTGTGGAACGCACTTCAGGTGCCGCATTTCCGCTAGTAATCCTTGACCGCCTACAGGGCGGTGCTAACGTTTGTCCAATCGGTCAAAAATTTGCGTAGCATGAAAACGCGGCAAAGACCAAGCGTTGGGCGCAGCGAAACAGTTTACAAGGGGAAGTCCTGGTCATGTCCAACCGGCTGAAAGTCACGCCGAACGATCTCAGTGCATTCTGGATGCCGTTCACGGCAAACCGGCAGTTCAAGCAGGCGCCGCGCATGATGGTGTCCGCCAAGGACATGCATTACACAACCAGCGACGGCCGCAAGGTGCTCGACGGCACCGCCGGCCTGTGGTGCGTCAATGCCGGCCACTGCCGTCCGAAGATCACCGAGGCGATCCAGCACCAGGCTGCCGAACTCGATTATGCGCCGGCCTTCCAGATGGGCCATCCGATCGTGTTCGAACTGGCCAACCGCCTGGTCGACCTGGCGCCCAAGGGCATGGACCATGTCTTCTTCACCAATTCCGGCTCGGAATCGGTCGAGACCGCGCTCAAAATGGCGATCGCCTATCACCGTGTGAAGGGCGAGGGCTCGCGCACCCGGTTGATCGGCCGCGAGCGCGGCTATCACGGCGTCAATTTCGGCGGCATCTCGGTCGGCGGCATCGTCACCAACCGCAAGATGTTCGGCACGCTGCTCGGCGGCGTCGACCATATGCCGCACACGCATCTGCCGGAAAAGAACGCCTTCACCAAGGGTGTGCCGGAGTATGGCGCGGAACTCGCCAACGAGCTGGAGCGTATCGTCGCCCTGCACGACGCTTCGACCATCGCCGCCGTCATCGTCGAGCCGGTCGCCGGCTCCACCGGCGTCATCCTGCCGCCGAAGGGTTATCTGGAGAAGCTGCGCGAGATCTGCACCAAGCACGGCATCCTGTTGATCTTCGATGAGGTCATCACCGGTTTCGGCCGTCTCGGCACACCGTTCGCCGCCGACTATTTCGGTGTCACGCCCGACATCATGACCACCGCCAAGGGCGTCTCCAACGGCGTCATCCCGATGGGCGCGGTGTTTGTGAAGAAGGAGATCCACGACGCCTTCATGACCGGCCCCGAGCACATGATCGAGTTCTTCCACGGCTACACCTATTCGGGCAACCCCATCGCCTGCGCGGCCGCACTCGGCACGCTTGACACCTACAAGGAAGAGGGCTTGCTGACCCGTGGCGAGGAGCTGGCGCCGTACTGGGAAGACGCGCTGCATTCGCTGAAAGGCGAGCCGAACGTCATCGATATCAGGAACATCGGCCTGATCGGTGCGATCGAGCTGGCGCCGATCGCCGGCCAGCCGACCAAACGGGCCTTCTCGGCCTTCGTCAAGGCGTTCGAGCGCGGCGCGCTGATCCGCACCACCGGCGACATCATCGCGCTCTCGCCGCCGCTGATCATCACCAAGGGCCAGATCAACGAATTGATCGACCATGTTCGAGATGTGCTGAGGTCAATCGATTGACGGACTGACGCGGTCGGTTGAGGTCGGCGCGGCAGCGCGCCGACCTGACCTTTTGCTTGCAACGAACCATTACAGTCAGGCGGGCAACGCACCGATCCCGGTCAGGATCACCCGCTTGATATTTTCCTTGGCTTCCCGCCATTGCCGGTCGGACAGAGGTTTTCCGCCATTGAGTGTCTCGATCTGATGGCCGAAATCGGCGTAGTGCTGGGTCGTAGCCCAAAGCATATAGAGCAGATGACGCGGATCCACCGGGTCCATCTTGGCTTCCTCGATCCAGCGCCTGATGATCTCGACGCGGCCGTCGGTCCATTCGCGCAGCGTCGATTCCATATAGTCCTGAAGCACCGGCGCCCCGTGCATCACTTCGGAGGCCCAGACCTTCGAGCCGTCGGGATGGCGGCGTGATATTTCCATCTTGGCGTCGATATAGGCACTGATGCCGTCTATGGGCCCGCGCGCCGCGTCGAAGCAATTGGCCGCCTGTAGCCAGATTTCAAAGATGTTTTGAACGACCGACCGGTAAAGCTCTTCCTTGGTGGCGAAATAGTAGTGGAGATTTGCCTTCGGCAGTCCGGCCAGATCCGCAATCAACTGCATCGTGGCGCCGCCAAACCCTGCCTCCGCAAACACCTTCTCTGCAGCGACGAGAATGGTTTTTTCATTCTCTCGGCGGATCTCCTGTCGCCGCATGGGGCGGGTGGGTTCTGCCATGTCTACCCCAAGATTCTAGTTGACCGCTTGGTCAGGTTGTGTAGTTTAAAAGCTGACCATACGGTCAAGCTGTAAATCACTCAAGGGGCGACAAGACCCCTGGTGTAGATGGGAACTCGAGATGGCCGCACCCGGCGAGAATCTGCGAATCAATTCAAACCGTTTGTGGGATTCCATCATGGAGATGGCGAAGATTGGCCCCGGCATTGCCGGCGGCAACAATCGCCAGACCGTGACCGACGAAGACGGCGAAGGGCGGCATCTGTTCAAGCGCTGGTGCGATGCGGCCGGGCTCGAAATGGGCGTCGATGAAATGGGCACGATGTTTGCCCGCCGCGAAGGCACCGATCCCAGCCTGCCGCCGGTCTATGTCGGCAGCCATCTCGATACGCAGCCGACCGGCGGCAAGTATGACGGCGTGCTCGGCGTACTGGGCGGGCTTGAAGTGGTGCGCTCGCTCAACGATCTCGGCATCAAGACCAAACATCCAATCGTCGTCACCAACTGGACGAACGAGGAGGGCTCGCGCTTCGCGCCGGCTATGATGGCGTCCGGCGTGTTCGCCGGCGTGCTCGACCAGGCCGATGTGTACGGGCATGTCGACAAGCAGGGCAAGAAATTCGGCGAGGAACTGGAGCGCATCGGCTGGAAAGGCCCCGAGAAGGTCGGCGACCGCAAGATCCATGCCTTCTTCGAACTGCATATCGAACAGGGTCCGATCCTCGAGGACGAAGATATCGACATCGGTGTCGTCACCCATGGCCAGGGCCTTAAATGGCTGCAGGTGACGCTGACCGGCAAGGAAGCCCATACCGGCTCGACGCCGATGCCCAAGCGCCGCAATGCCGGGCTCGGCATGGCGCGGGTGATCGAACTGGTGCACGAGATCGCCATGGACTACCAGCCCGATGCCGTCGGCGCGGTCGGCCACATGGAGGTCTATCCCAATTCGCGCAACATCATCGCCGGGCGCACCGTCTTCACCGTCGATATCCGCTCGCCGGAAAAGGAAGTGCTGGACGCGATGGATGGCCGCATCCGCGAAGGCATCGACACGATCTGCGATGCACTCGACATCCGCTGCGAGATCGAACAGGTCGGCGCTTTCGATCCGGTGACTTTCGATGCCGGCTGCGTCAAGGCGATCCGCGATGCCGCCGACCGCCTTGGCTATTCCCATCGCAACATCGTTTCCGGTGCCGGCCACGACGCCTGCTGGATCAACCGCGTCGCGCCCACCGCCATGGTGATGTGCCCTTGCGTCGATGGCCTCAGCCACAACGAGGCCGAAGAGATCACCAAGGAATGGGCTTCGGCGGGTGCCGATGTCTTGTTCCACGCGGTGGTGGAGACGGCTGTCATCGTGGAGTGAGCTTAGAATCCACCTTCCAAACGACGCTCGTAAAGAAGCGCGAAGAGAACAAGGGAACAGTCAATGACCAAAGTCATCCGAAACGGCACCATCGTCACCGCCGACCGCACCTGGAAGGCCGATGTGCTGATGCAGCACGGCAAGATCGTCGCCATCGGTTCGGGCCTGCATGGCGACCATGAGTTCGACGCCACCGGCTGCTACATCATGCCGGGCGGCATCGACCCGCACACCCATCTCGAAATGCCGTTCATGGGCACCTATTCGGCCGATGATTTCGAATCCGGCACGCGCGCGGCGCTCTCCGGCGGCACGACGATGGTGGTCGATTTCTGCCTGCCGGCGCCGCAGCAGTCGCTGCTCGAAGCCTTGCAGATGTGGGACAACAAGACCTCGAAGGCGTCGTGCGACTACTCCTTCCACATGGCGATCACCTGGTGGGGCAAGCAGGTGTTCGACGAGATGGCCACGGTCGTCGACAAGGGCATCACCTCGTTCAAGCATTTCATGGCCTACAAGGGCGCGCTGATGGTCGACGACGACGAGATGTATGCGTCGTTCCAGCGCTGCGCCGATCTCGGCGCGCTGCCGCTCGTTCATGCCGAGAATGGCGACGTGGTGGCGGCACTGTCGCAGAAGCTGCTGGCTGCCGGCAACAACGGCCCCGAGGGCCACGCCTATTCGCGGCCGCCCGAAGTGGAAGGCGAGGCGACCAACCGCGCCATCATGATCGCCGACATGGCCGGCGTGCCGCTCTATGTCGTGCATGTCTCCTGCGAGCAGAGCCACGAGGCGATCCGCCGGGCGCGCCAGAAGGGCATGCGGGTGTTCGGCGAGCCGCTGATCCAGCACCTGACGCTGGACGAGAGCGAGTATTTCGACAAGGACTGGGACCATGCGGCACGCCGCGTGATGAGTCCGCCCTTCCGCAACAAATCGCACCAGGACTCGCTGTGGGCCGGCCTGCAGGCGGGTTCGCTGCAGGTGGTGGCGACCGATCATTGCGCTTTCACCACCAAACAGAAGCGCAACGGCGTCGGCGATTTCACCAAGATCCCGAACGGCACCGGCGGGCTTGAAGACCGCATGCCGGTGCTGTGGACCACAGGCGTCAACACCGGCCGGCTGACGATGAACGAGTTCGTCGCGGTGACCTCGACCAACATCGCCAAGATCCTCAACATGTATCCGAAGAAGGGCGCCATCGTAGAGGGTGCCGACGCCGACATCGTCGTCTGGGATCCCAAGCGCAAGAAGACAATTTCGTCCAAGAAGCAGCAATCGGTGATCGACTACAATGTCTTCGAGGGTTTCGAGGTGACCGGCCTGCCGCGGTTCGTGTTCTCGCGGGGCGAACTGTCGATCCAGGAGTCCGAGGTCAAGACCAAGCCCGGCCATGGTGAATTCGTCGGCCGCGAGCCGAATGCGGCCGTCAACCGGGCGCTGTCGACGTGGAAGGAAATCTCCGCGCCGCGCAAGGTGGAACGCACCGGCATCCCGGCGACCGGGGTTTGAGGTGCGGCGCGGGGGACTTCTTTTCGCGGCAGTTTTGGTTCTGGTGGCCAGCCAAGTGTCGGCGGCCGGCATCGACCTAGCCAAACCTTATGGCAACAAGTCCGGCTGCATCAACAAGAACGGCCAGGAAGTCTACGCCGAGGACATGCTGCTTCTAACCAACACCGACTTCATCACGGCGACGAGCGCTTGCACCTTCACCGGCAAGAGGGTCCAGGCCGACGGCTCGCTTGTGGTGAAGGCGGAGTGCGAGGCCGAAGGCGAAGAGGGCAAGTCGCCCGCCACCTTCATCATCAAGCACAGCACCAAGAACGCCAAGAAACTGGTGATCGCGGATGCGGACGGCACCGTCTATGGGGAAGTGTCTCGGTGCCGATGATTGCCGAAGCTGGCGGGCGCAAACCTCTAGCAATTGGCCGACGGGCGCCTAGCCCGGCGAAGTCAGCTTCCGGCGACCAGCGCATCCAGTTCCGGCAGCAGGACGACGCTCTCCTGTTCGTTGGGATCGGTGCGCGCAATGACGGCAGAGGACGGGGCGCCGCTCAGGTTGGCCGGCAGATGCGGCACGCCGGCGGGGATGTAGAAGAGATCACCGGCCTTGACGACGATATGATGCTCGAGCCGGTCGCCATACCAGGTGTGAACTTCGCCGGAGAGCACATAGATCGCCGTCTCGTGGCTCTCGTGCATATGCGCCTTGGCGCGGGCGCCGGGCGGCATGGTGAGCATGTGCATGCAGATGCCGGAGGCACCGACGGTCTCGGCGGCAATGCCGGCGAAATAGGTCAGCCCCTGCTTGCCTTCATAAGTGCTTTCAGGGCGGATAAGATGACAAGTGGGTTTAGGCGACATCGGGGAAACTCCGGGCGTCGATCGCGTGGGACAAGGTCAGAGGGACAGGGCCAAATGGGACAGGGCAAGTGGAAAACAACATCGCGATAAAAGCAATCGGATTCCAGCCGCCGCGGGAACGGAAACAGGCAGGCGGCAACCGATGACGGGGAATTCGCCAGCCGTCGTCGCGGCAAGCAAACTCGGGCTGACTTTCCAGACCAATGACGGGCCGGTGCAGGCGCTGTCCAATGTCGATCTCACCATCGGCAAGGGCGAGTTCGTCTCCTTCATCGGGCCTTCGGGCTGCGGCAAGACCACGCTGCTGCGCGTCATCGCCGATCTGGAGAAGCCGACCTCGGGGGCGATTTCCGTCAATGGCATGACAGCAGAGCAGGCGCGCGAGAAACGCGCCTATGGCTATGTCTTTCAGGCGGCGGCGCTGTTTCCGTGGCGGACCATCGAGCGCAATGTGGGGCTGCCGCTGGAGATCATGGGCCTATCCAGGGCGGAGCAAGGCGAGCGGATCAAGCGCACGCTCGGCCTCGTCAACCTCTCTGGATTCGAGAAGAAATATCCCTGGCAGCTCTCGGGCGGCATGCAGCAGCGCGCCTCGATTGCCCGTGCGCTGGCCTTCGACGCCGACCTGCTGCTGATGGACGAGCCGTTCGGCGCGCTGGACGAGATCGTGCGCGACCATCTCAACGAGCAGCTGCTGGAATTGTGGGGACGCACCAACAAGACCATCTGCTTCGTCACCCACTCCATTCCGGAGGCCGTCTATCTGTCGACGCGCATCGTCGTCATGTCGCCGCGCCCGGGCCGTGTCAGCGACATCATCGAATCGACGCTGCCGAGAGAGCGGCCGCTCGACATCCGCGAGACGCCGGAGTTTCTGGCGATCGCAGCGCGGGTGCGGGACGGGCTGCGCGCGGGGCACAGCTATGATGATTGAGGGGCAGGATGAGCTTCCTCCTCTCCCCAACGGGGAGAGGGTGGCCGGAGCGAAGCGGAGGTCGGGTGAGGGGGCGGCGCCGACGGATCCGACCAAGAGAAAGGTCGGGGCAACCGCTCGCGCCCGAAAGCTGCGGGTTGACGAGACCGAGGCTGAATACAGGCTTTGGGGGGAGCTGAGAGACCGTCATCTCAATGGCTACAAATTTGTGAGGCAAGTGCCGCTTGGACCGTTCATCGCGGATTTTGTTTGTCGCGAGGTAAGCCTGATTGTCGAACTTGATGGTAGTCAGCACGCAGATTCTCCAACCGACCCTTCCAGGACAGCTTGGCTGAACGGACAAGGTTATTCGGCTCTCCGGTTCTGGAATCATGAGGTTTTGGCCGAACGTCGAGCGGTCCTGGATACGATCTTGGCTTGCCTTGACGGAAAGATTTCCACCCCCTCACCCGACCTCCGCTTCGCTCCGGCCACCCTCTCCCCGTTGGGGAGAGGAGGGCGCCAGTCGGCTGAGGCCCGCTAGATGGACACCTTCCGCGACAAGCTCGTTCCCGTCACCTCCATCCTCGTTGGCGTGATCGCGCTCTGGTATGTCTTCGCCGTCATCCTCAACACGCCGTTCCAGCGCGATCTCGATCGTCGCGCGGGTGAAACATCCACGTTCAGCCAACTCATCGGCAAGACGCTGTCGCAGCCGAAGCCGACATTGCCGGCGCCGCACCAGGTGGCGGTGAATTTCTTCGAGAACACCTTCCTGCGGCCCATCACCTCCAACCGCAGCCTGGTCTACAATGCCTGGGTGACGCTTTCGTCGACGCTGCTCGGCTTCGCTTTCGGCACGGCGCTCGGCATCATCATCGCCGTCGGCATTGTCCATGTGGCGACGCTCGACCGCAGCCTGATGCCGTGGATCATCGCCTCGCAGACCATTCCCATCCTGGCTGTGGCGCCGATGATCATCGTCGTGCTGGGGGCGATCGGCATCAGCGGGCTCGTCCCGAAGGCGATGATTTCGACCTATCTGTCGTTCTTCCCGGTGACTGTCGGCATGGTGAAGGGGCTGCGCTCGCCCGAGATCATGCATCTCGACCTGATGCACACCTACAATGCCAGTCGCGCGCAGACCTTCTGGATGTTGCGCGTGCCTGCTTCGGTGCCGTTCCTGTTCACCTCGATGAAGGTGGCGGTGGCGGCAAGCCTGGTCGGCGCCATCGTCGGCGAACTGCCGACAGGCGCTGTCGCCGGCATCGGCGCCAAGCTGCTCGCCGGCGCCTATTATAGCCAGTCCATCGACATCTGGTCGGCGCTGGTCGCCGGTTCGGTGGTGGCAGCCCTTCTGGTCATGGTGGTCGGCATTGCCGGGCGCCTCGTCGACCGCGCTATGGGCGGGAGGCCGGCATGAACTGGCTGAAACCCTCCTGGCAGGCAGTGCTGGCGATCGTGCTGTGCCTGATCGCAGTGGCGCTCGGCCCGATCGCCGCGCCGAAAGTCGATGCACTGGCGCAGCCTGCAGGGACGTTGATATACCCCTATGTGGCGACGACCTGGCTGATTTTCGGCGTGCTGCTTGTCGCCGCTTTGATCTCGGTGACCAGAATACCGTCCATCGTCGAAGCCGTTGTGCTTTTCATCGGCGCGCATCTGGCCGCCTGGCTGCTGATTGGCGGCATCACCGGTTTCGAAGGCCTGGCGCGGACGCCGTACTTCCTGCTTCTCACCGCCGCATGGCTGCTTGGCTGGCGCTGCGTGGCGGTGCTGTCATCATTGCGTCCGTTCGCCAAATGGGCTCGCACCGCGCTGGGCCTGATCATCCCAGCCATCTTCGGCGCCTGGATCCTGATCATCTGGGAAGCGGTGACGCGTGGGGCCGGCATACCCTTCATCCTGCTGCCGCCGCCAAGTGCCATCGGCGCGCGCATCGCCGGTTCGCTGCCGGTGCTCGGCGCCGATGTCCGCCAGACCATCTTCAAGGCGGTCATCTTCGGCTATGTCGTGGGCAGCGGCGCCGGCTTCATCACCGCGGTGCTCGCAGACCGTGTGCCGTTCCTGCGACGCGGCCTGTTGCCGATCGGCAACATGGTCTCGGCGCTGCCGATCATCGGCGTCGCGCCGATCATGGTGATGTGGTTCGGCTTCGACTGGCAGTCCAAGGCGGCGGTGGTCATCATCATGACCTTCTTCCCGATGCTGGTGAACACGGTCGCCGGTCTGGCCGCCTCCGGCCATATGGAGCGCGACCTGATGCGCACCTACGCGTCGGGCTACTGGCCGACGCTCTTGAAGCTTCGGCTGCCGGCAGCCGCTCCCTTCATCTTCAACGCGCTGAAGATCAACTCGACGCTGGCGCTGATCGGCGCCATCGTTGCCGAGTTCTTCGGCACGCCTGTCGTCGGCATGGGCTTCCGCATCTCGACCGAGGTCGGGCGGATGAACATCGACATGGTCTGGGCCGAAATCGCAGTTGCAGCACTTGCGGGTTCGGTCTTTTATGGCGTGGTCGCTCTTGTCGAAAGAGCCGTCACGTTTTGGCATCCCTCTGTCCGTGGTGGATAGGGGCGGTGGGTTTAGGGCACTAACTTCAGAGGGTAACAAAATGAAAAGACTGATTATTCCCGTTCTGGCTGGCGCGATGTCGCTTGCCGCTTTCCAGGCAATGGCCGCCGACAAGGTGACGTTGCAGCTGAAATGGGTCACGCAGGCCCAGTTTGCCGGCTACTATGTCGCCAAGGCCAAGGGTTTCTATGAGGCCGAGGGTCTCGACGTCGACATCAAGCCGGGCGGTCCCGATATCGCGCCCGAGCAGGTGATCGCCGGCGGTGGTGCCGACGTTATCGTCGACTGGATGGGCGGTGCGCTGGCTGCCCGCGAAAAGGGCGTGCCGCTGGTCAACATCGCCCAGCCGTTCAAGAAGGCCGGCATGGAGCTGGTCTGCCCGAAGGACGGCCCGATCAAGACCGAAGCCGACTTCAAAGGTCACACGCTCGGCGTCTGGTTCTTCGGCAACGAGTATCCGTTCTACGCCTGGATGAACAAGCTCGGCCTGAAGACCGAGGGCGGCCCGGACGGCGTCACGGTGCTCAAGCAGAGTTTTGACGTGCAGCCGCTGATCCAGAAGCAGGCGGACTGCATCTCGGTCATGACCTACAACGAATACTGGCAACTGATCGACGCCGGCTACAAGCCGGAACAGCTGACCGTGTTCAACTACTCGGCCATGGGCAACGACCTGCTCGAGGACGGGCTCTATGCGTCCGAAGACAAGCTCAAGGATCCGGCCTTCGAAGACAAGATGGTGCGTTTCGTGCGCGCCTCGATGAAGGGCTGGAAATATGCCATCGACAACAATGACGAAGCCGCAGGCATCGTCATGGACGGCGGCGGCCAGGACGAGAACCACCAGAAGCGCATGATGAGCGAAGTCGCCAAGCTGATCGACAATGCCGACGGCAAGCTTGACCCGGCGACCTACGAGCGCACCGCCAAGGCGCTGCTCGACCAGAAGATCATCACCAAGGAGCCGACCGGCGCCTACACCACCGCCATCACCGACAAAGCGGTCAAGTAAGCCTAGCCGGCAACACATCTATCCAGAAAGCGGCGCCTCCGGCAGAAATGTCAGAGGCGCCGTTCCTTTATGGTGTTCATGACGAAGCTGGTCTCGATCGAGGCGACGCATTTCAGCCGCGCGATCTTTTCCTTGATGAAGCGCTCGTATTGTTCGAGGCTTCCCGTCACCACTTTCAGCACATAGTCGCGCGAACCGGTGACGAGGTGGCATTCCAGCACCTCTTCCCAGCCGCGGATCGCGTCCTCGAACATCACGATCTCGTCTTCGTTCTGGCGGCTGAGCCGGATGGTGGCGATGGCGACCATGCTCCAGCCGAAGGCTGAGGGATCGACCAGCGTGGTGTAGCCTCTGATGACCCCGGTCTCCTCCAGCCGCCGCACCCGCCTCAGGCAGGGCGACGGCGACAGGCCGATGCGCTCGGCAAGCTCGTTGTTGGTGATGCGGGCGTCGGCCCGCAGCTCACGCAGGATTTTCAGGTCGAAATCGTCGGCTATCTTCTGCTGCACTTTCGGTCTCTCCAGGCAATTTGTTGCGGGGATGCAGCCATGTGAGCCCAAAAATAGCAAGGACTGGCGGAACGAGATCGCATAAATTGCCGTTCACTATTTCAGTCGAACAGGCAGGAAAAGCCATGACCGCGCCACGCCCGTCGAAAACCCATATCGGCAACCACAAGCTCCACCCGGAGACGCTGATGCTGAGCTATGGCTTCGATCCGCAGCTTTCGGAGGGCGCCGTCAAGCCGCCGGTGTTCCTGACCTCGACCTTCGTGTTCAAGTCGGCGGAGGAGGGACGCGACTTCTTCGACTACACCTCCGGCAGGAAGGAGCCGCCGAGCGGCACCGCCTCCGGCCTGGTCTATTCGCGCTTCAATCATCCCAACAGCGAGATCGTCGAGGACCGGCTGGCGATCTATGAGGGGACGGATGCCTGCATCCTGTTTTCATCGGGCATGTCGGCGATCGCCACGACGCTGCTCGCCTATGCCCGTCCGGGCGACGTCATCCTGCATTCGCAGCCACTCTACGGCGGCACGGAGACGCTTTTGACGCGCACGCTCTCCGGTTTCGGCATCGGTGCTGTCGGTTTCGCGGATGGCGTGGACGAGCCGGCGGTGCGCACGGCCGCCGACGCGGCCGTCGCGAAAGGCCGCGTGTCGGTCATCCTGATCGAGACGCCGTCAAACCCGACCAACAGCCTGGTCGACCTCGCGCTGATGCGCAAGATCGCCGACGAGATCGGCGCGAGCCAAGGGTCAACGCCGATCATCGTGTGCGACAACACATTGCTGGGTCCGGTGTTCCAGCGGCCGATCGAACATGGTGCCGACGTGTCGGTTTATTCGCTGACCAAATATGTCGGCGGCCATTCCGACCTGATCGCGGGTGCCGCCATGGGCAGCAAGGCTATCACCAAGCCGATCAAGGCGCTGCGCGGCGCGATCGGCACGCAGCTCGACCCGCATTCCTGCTGGATGCTCGGCCGCTCGCTGGAGACGCTGTCGATCCGCATGGAGCGGGCCAACGACAATGCTCGCCTGATCGCCGAATTCCTGCGCGACCACGCCAAGGTCGACAAGGTGCACTACCTGCCGTTTCTGGGCGAGAATACGCCGGCCGGCCGCGCCTACAGGGCGCAATGCAGCGGCGCCGGATCAACCTTCTCCTTCGACATCAAGGGCGGGGAGAAGGCGGCTTTCGCCTTCCTCAACGGATTGCAGATCTTCAAGCTGGCGGTGAGCCTCGGCGGAACGGAATCGCTGGCCAGTCACCCCGCGGCCATGACCCATTCGGGCATTCCCTTCGAGGTGCGCCAGCGCATCGGCGTGCTGGAGACCACGGTCAGGCTGTCGATCGGCGTCGAGCATCCGGACGATCTGATCGCCGACCTGACGCAGGCGCTGGCGGCGGTCTGACCGCTATCGCTGAAGCCGGACAGGACGGCCCTAGGATCTCTATACGTCATCACAAAAACGTGTGGTTGGATACATTGTGCCGCCAGGCCGTTCCGTTGGCGCATGCGCGCGCCGGGGAGCCGCGACGCGTGCACAGTCAATCGGAGGTTCTTCATGCGCACCCAATCCTTCTTACCGGCGCTGTCGGCGCTGGCCATTTCGACCGCTTTCCTGTTCGCATCGCCCGCCCTGGCAGCCATGGAAAAGTTCAAGGCGACACTAGACGGCAGCCAGCAGAGCCCGCCCGTCACCACGAAGGGTAAGGGCACAGCCACTTTCACCTTCGACACGACCAAGAAGAAGCTCAACTGGAACGTCAAATATTCCGGCCTCAGCGGACCGGCGACGGCCGCGCATATCCATGGCCCTGCGGCGATGGGTGAAAACGCCGACCCTGTCATCCCGTTCAAAAAACTCAAGAGCCCGATCAAGGGGTCGGAGACGCTCACTGATGCCCAGGCGGCTGACCTTGAGGCCGGCAAGTATTACGTCAACGTCCACACCAAAGCGAACCCGAATGGGGAGGTCCGCGGCCAGATCGAGAAGGCGAAGTAGCTGACCGTTGAAGGTTGGCAGGACAGCGCCCCCCTCTGTCCTGCCGGACATCTCCCCCTCAAGGGGGGAGATCGAATGTACTTCGGGTTTCGCCAATCGCCAGTGTTGGAAGAAGGGCGAGACGACGAAACTGCCAATCTCCCCCCTTGAGGGGGAGATGCCCGGCAGGGCAGAGGGGGCGTGAAGGAACTCGACTTGCCCCGGTCGGCCCTCAAACCTTGTCGCGGATCTGGGTCATCGTCCGGGTCGGGGTGATCGCTTCGGGGTCGAGCCTGATCTCGACGATCGCCGGCTTGCCGCTGGCGCGGGCGCGTTCGAAGGCCGGGGCGAAGTCCGCCGTCTTCTCAACCGTTTCGCCATGGCCGCCATAGGCGCGGGCGAGAGCCGCGAAATCGGGGTTCTTGAGGTCGGTGGCCACCACGCGGCCGGGATATTCGCGCTCCTGATGCATGCGGATGGTGCCGTAGATGCCGTTGTTGACGACGACGACGACGATCGGCAGGTCGTATTGCACGGCAGTGGCGAATTCCTGCCCGTTCATCAGGAAGCAGCCGTCGCCGGCGAAAGCGACCACGGTGCGCTCTGGAAACAGCTCTTTGGCGGCGACTGCCGCAGGCGTGCCATAGCCCATCGAGCCTGACGTCGGCGCACCTTGAGTGGCGAAGCGGCGGAAGCGATGGAAACGATGCACCCAGGTGGCATAATTGCCGGCGCCGTTGGTGAGGATGGCGTCGTCGGGCAGCATCTTTTCGAGATAGTTCATGATCGGGCCCATCTGGACCGGGCCGGGGCCGCTTTCGGGTGGTGTCGACCAGTCGAGATAGGCGGCATGCAGCTTTGGCGTCTCGGCTGCCCAGACGGGTGCGGAGGCCGGCTTGCGTTTGGCGAAAGCGTCGACGAAGGCGGACGGCGAGGCGTTGATAGCCAATGCCGGCCTGTAAACGCGGCCGAGCTCGCCGGAATCGGCATGGACATGGACCAGTGTCTGGGCCGGGTAGGGGCTTTTCAGCAGCGTGTAGTCCGAGGAGGGCATTTCGCCCATGCGGCCGCCGATCAGCAGCACGAGGTCGGCCTGCTTGATCGCTGTGGCCAGCTTCGGGTTGATGCCTATGCCGACATCGCCGGCATAGTTCGGATGCAGATGATCGAACAGCATCTGGCGGCGGAAGGAACAGCCGACCGGCAGCGACCAGGCCTCGGCGATCGCGCGCATTTGTGCAACCGCCTCGGCGTCCCAGCGCGTGCCGCCAAGGATGACGAAAGGCCGCTTGGACTTGGCCAGCAATTTCTCAAGCGCATCGAGTTCGGCTTCCCCGGGCCGCGTTTCGACCGGTGTGTGCGGCAAGGCGACGGGCGCTTCAACGACACTGGTCAGCATGTCTTCGGGCAGCGAGATCACCACTGGGCCGGGACGGCCCGATGTCGCCACGGCGAAGGCGCGGGTGACGAATTCTGGGATGCGCGAGGCGTCGTCGATCTCGACTACCCATTTGGCGATGTCGCCGAAGAACCTCTTGTAATCCACCTCCTGGAAAGCCTCGCGCTCTTTGGCGTGGCCGGCGACCTGGCCGATGAACAGGATGACGGGTATCGAATCCTGCATGGCGATGTGGATGCCGGCCGAGGCATTGGTGGCGCCGGGGCCGCGGGTGACGAAGCAGATGCCGGGCTTGCCGGTCAGGCGGCCGTGGCAATCGGCCATCATGGCGGCACCGCCTTCCTGGCGGCAGACGATGGTGCGGATCGCTGAATCGTGCAGCGCGTCGAGCACCGCCAGATAGGATTCACCGGGCACGCAGTAGATGCGGTCGGTGCCGTTGGCTTCGAGAGCGTCGACGATGAGTTGTCCGCCAGTCTTCATTGTCCAGACTTCTCCAGTTCGGCAAGGATTTCTTGGGTGTGCTCGCCCAGGCGCGGCGAGGGGCGCTCATAGACCAGCGGCGTGCCCGACATCACCATCGGCGCGCGCACCGAAGGCAGAAGATTGCCATGGCCGTCGTCCAGGTCGAGCCGCATGCCGCGCGCGATCGTCTGCGGGTCGGCGAACATCTGGCCGATCGTGTTGATCGGGCTCGCCGGCACGCTGGCCGCTTCGAGCTTTGCCAGCAGCGGATCGCGGTCAAAAACCTTCAGCGCCTCGACCATGCGTTCGCGCAACTTGGCCCGGTTGGCGACCCGGGCGGGATTGGTGGCGAAGTCGGGATTGGCAGGCAGGTCGTCCAGCCCGACGGCAGCGCAGAATTTGGCGAACTGGCCGTCATTGCCCACCGCCAGGATGATGTGCCCATCCCGGACCGGCACCACCTCGTAGGGGGCGATGTTCATATGCGCATTGCCCATCTGCACCGGCGATTTGCCGGAGACGAGATAGTTCAAATTCTGGTTGCCGAGCGCCGAGATCTGGGTGTCGAAAAGCGCCATGTCGACATGCTGACCGTCGCCGGTCTGCTCGGCATGGCGCAGTGCTGCCTGGATGGCGATGACCGAATAAAGGCCGGTGAAGATGTCCGAGATGGCAACGCCCGCCTTTTGCGGCTCGCGGCCGACCTCGCCGGTGATCGACATCATGCCGGCCATGGCCTGGATGATGAAGTCGTAGCCGGCGCGCGGTGCGTACGGACCGTCCTGGCCGAAACCGGTGATCGAGCAGTAGACGAGGCGCGGGTTGATCTTGCGCAGGCTGTCATAGTCGAGGCCGTATTTCTTCAGGCCGCCGAGCTTGAAGTTCTCGATCAGCACGTCCGAAGTGGCGACCAGCCGGCGCACCGTCTCGGCGCCTTCCGGGGTCGAGAAATCGATGGCGATGGAGCGCTTGCCGCGATTGCAGGAATGGTAATAGGCGGCCGACAGGTTCTCGCCGTCCTTGCCCATGACGAAGGGCGGGCCCCATTTGCGGGTGTCGTCGCCGCCATCGGGGCTCTCGACCTTGATGACATCGGCGCCGAGATCGGCAAGCAACTGCCCGGCCCATGGCCCGGCAAGGATGCGGGCGAGTTCGACGACGCGGACGCCTTTCAGCGGGGGCTCAGCCATGGATCACCGTGGTTGCCGCAATCACTGCGATTGCTGCGAAAGCAGAGCCTCTATCAAGCCCTGCAACGGCTGTCACGGCTCTTGCAATGGGCCAATCCGTCACGCTTTGAGGACTTCGTCGGCCCAGGCGGCGAAATCATCCATGATAATGTCGCGATTCACCTCGTTCAGGCTTTCGTGGCGGGTGTCGGCGTAAACCTTTGAAACCAGATTCGAAAAGCCCATCTTGCGCATGCGATTGGCAAGATGGGTGATCCCTTTGCCATAGTCGGAAGCCGGATCCTTCTCGCCGCCGACGATGCTGACGGGCAGGTCGCGCCGGATACCGGCAAAGCCGGCATCCTTGCCACCGTTCAGCGCCATACCGACGACGTCGCGCCACATCGACACCGAAGCGTCCCAGCCGCACAAGGGATCGGCAATGTATTTCGCCACTTCCGCTTCGTCGCGCGACAGCCAGTCGAACAGCGTGCGGTGATTGGGCACCGCCTTGCCCCAGGCCTGGAAGGTGAGTTTCGGCAGCAGGCGCGATGGCACGTCGGAGCCGAGCCGCATCCGTTCCCAGGCAAGGATGCCGAGCGCAAGCTGCCCAAGCGGGCCTTGGGAGAAATTGCCGTTCCAGATTGCTGCCGCGTGAACGCGTGGCGAGTGGCGCAACAGGTAGTTCAGCGCCACCGACGCACCCATCGAATGGCCAAACAGGATGACCGGTCTGTTTGGCCGTTCGCGGGCGATGAGATCATGGATGACGTCGACGTCGGCGATCACCTTGGCGGCACCGTCCCTGTCGGCGAACCTGCCGAGCGGAGCGTCGGACGCCTTGGTCGCGCCGTGGCCGCGATGATCGTGGACATAGACGTCGAAACCGCGCGAGCCAAGAAAATCGGCAAAGCGGGCATAGCGCGCTGCGTGCTCGGCTAGCCCGTGATTGATCTGGACGACGGCGCGTGCCCGGCCATCGGCCTGCCTGACGAAAAGATTGAGCTCGGCACCGGTCGGCGAGGCAACCACGCGCTGCTGGCTGAATGACATGCCGCCTGGTCCCGCCCTTGCTTTTGTCGTCGTTGGCTTTGTTTGCGCCGGCCCACATTATGCGTCAATCCGGCAAACCCGCTTTTCGCGACGATGTTTCTTGCGTTCGGTCAGCAAAATATCGCAATTCTGACATGGAGACAGCTTCAGTCTGTCGCCCACTTCTTCAGCCGGGGATTCTCCATGCGCATCGGTGTCGTTTTCGGATTGGCCATGTTGGCGGCGTCGCTGGCCGGGGCCGCGCATGCCGACGTGAAGATGAGCGGCAGCTTCGTCGCCGACGCCGCCTGTCCGGCGACGCAAGCGATCAAGAACGGCAAGAACCCCGGCAATGTCTCGACCGATGCCGGGCAGAGCTATCAGTTGCTTGCCGGCAACAAGGAGACGCCGACGCATTATCTCATCCTGGTGCCGGGCGCCGATCCGGAGCGCCGCTGGGTGAAGGTCAGCTGCGGCCATGTTTCCGGCAGCAGCGCGGCGACCGTGCCGGCCGCGCCTGACGGGCAAGGCAAGCCGGCGGCATCGGGGAAGCCCGAATACGTCTTCGCGCTGAGCTGGCAGCCGGCGTTTTGCGAGACAAAGTCGAACAAGACCGAATGCAGGGCACAAAGTGCCGGCGATTTCGACGCCACGCATTTCACCTTGCACGGCCTGTGGCCGCAGCCGAATGGCAATTTCTATTGCCAGGCGACGGCGAGCGACAAGGCCAACGACAATCCGGCCCACTGGAAAGACCTGCCGCCGGTCAATCTTGACGCCAACACCCGCACGGAACTCGATCAGGTGATGCCTGGAACGGCCTCCCATCTCGAACGGCATGAATGGATCAAGCACGGCACCTGCTACGGCAAGAGCCAGCAGGACTATTTCTCCGATGCGCTGAATTTGATGCGCGCGGTGAACAGTTCGCCGGTGCGCGATCTCTTTGCCAAAAACATCGGCGGCAAGCTAACGGCCGACCAGATCCGCGGCGCTTTCGACACTGCCTTCGGGGCGGGAGCAGGGGACCGCGTGCGCGTTTCCTGCGTCATCGATCCGTCGAGCGGCAGGCGGCTGATCGGCGAACTGACGCTCGGCCTCGCCGGCCCGATCGGCCCAAACAGCGCGCTCAAGGACCTGCTGCTGGCTTCGGTGCCGACCAACAAGGCAGGCTGCCCGACCGGCACCGTCGACGCTATCGGGTTCCAGTAAGGGCGGCTGAACGGCGCCCAGACTGCACGAGCAGCGGTCCAAGCTTGTCCGTGTGATTGGCCTGATCTGGCAAAAGCGATTGCCGTTCGCCGCCGCATCGCCTACATAGCGGCCAACCTCCATTCAATTCGACAAATCCAGTCGGTTTTTCAGGGAAAGCGCGCGTGGCACGCCAGTTCATCTATCACATGGCCGGCCTCAACAAGGCCTATGGCACCAAGAAGGTGCTCGAGAATGTCCATCTCTCCTTCTATCCGGACGCCAAGATCGGCATCCTCGGCCCCAACGGTTCGGGCAAGTCGACGATCCTCAAGATCATGGCTGGGCTCGACAAGGAGTGGAACGGCGAAGCGTGGCTCGCCGAAGGCGCCACTGTCGGCTACCTGGCGCAGGAGCCGGCGCTCGATCCGGACAAGACCGTGTTCGAAAACATCATGGAAGGCGTCGCCGCCAAGACCGCCATCATCGAGCGCTACAACGAATTGATGATGAACTATTCCGACGAGACGGCCGACGAGTCGGCCAAGCTCCAGGACGAGATGGACCGGCTGAACCTATGGGACCTCGAACAGCAGGTCGAGATGGCGATGGAAGCGCTGGGCTGCCCGCCCAAGGATTCGGAAGTCACCAAGCTTTCGGGCGGCGAGCGCCGCCGCGTCGCGCTTTGCCAGCTTTTGCTGCGCCAGCCCGACCTTCTGCTGCTCGACGAACCGACCAACCATCTCGACGCCGAAACCACGGCATGGCTGGAAAAGCATCTGCGTGCCTATCCGGGCGCCGTGATGATCATCACCCACGATCGCTACTTCCTCGACAACGTCACCGGCTGGATCCTGGAACTCGATCGCGGCCGCGGCATTCCCTATGAGGGCAACTACACCAAATACCTCGAAGCCAAGGCCAAGCGGCTCAAGCAGGAAGGCCGCGAGGACGATGCCCGCCAGCGCGCCATCGGCCGCGAGCGCGAATGGATCCAGTCGAGCCCGAAGGCCCGCCAGACCAAGTCCAAGGCGCGTATCCAGGCGTTCCAGGACCTTTTGGATGCAGCCGACAAGCGGCGTCCGAGCGATACGCAGATCGTCATCCCGCACGGCGAGCGGCTCGGCAATGTCGTGATCGAGGCGGAAGGCCTGTCGAAGGGCTTTGGTGACACGCTGCTCATCGACGGCCTGGAATTCAAGCTGCCGCCCGGCGGCATCGTCGGCGTCATCGGCCCGAACGGCGCCGGCAAGACGACACTGTTTCGCATGATCACCGGCCAGGAAAAGCCGGATGCGGGTTCTGTGCGCGTCGGCGAAACGGTGAAGCTCGGCTATGTCGACCAGAGCCGCGATGCTCTCGATCCGTCGAAGACGGTGTGGGAAGAGATTTCCGGCGGCGCAGAAGTGGTCAAGCTCGGCAAGTTCGAGGCCAACACGCGCGCCTATTGCGCGTCGTTCAACTTCCGTGGCGGCGACCAGCAGCAGAAGGTCGGCAACCTCTCCGGCGGCCAGCGCAACCGCGTGCATTTGGCCAAGATGTTGAAGACCGGCGGCAATGTGCTGCTGCTCGACGAACCGACCAACGATCTCGATACCGAAACGCTGGCCGCACTCGAAGACGCGCTGGAAAATTTCGGTGGCTGCGCGGTCATCATCTCGCACGATCGCATGTTCCTCGACCGCCTGGCGACGCACATCCTCGCCTTCGAGGGCGACAGCCATGTCGAATGGTTCGAGGGCAATTTCGAGGATTACGAGCAGGACAAGATCCGCCGCCTCGGGCCGGATGCCGTCAACCCGCACCGCATGACCTACAAGAGGCTGACGCGGTAGGGGGGGTTCCGGGCGGCGATCTCAACCGGCATGAGGAGCTCAAATGGCTGATTGGTCCGCCGCCCAATATCTGAAATTCGAAGACGAGCGCACGCGGCCCGCGCGGGATCTTGTGGCGCAGGTGCCCGTCGACTTTCCACGCCGGGTCGTCGACATCGGCTGCGGGCCGGGCAACTCGACCGAACTGCTTGTCGAGCGCTGGCCGGATGCTGAGGTGAGCGGCTTCGACACTTCGCCCGACATGATCGAGAAGGCGCGGGCTCGCTTGCCCGAGGTCACCTTTGATCTGGCCGATGCCTCCAAATGGCAGCCGGCGGAGCCGGTCGACGTGATTTTTGCCAATGCGGTGTTCCAGTGGCTGCCCGAGCATCCCGCAGTCTTCCAGCGGCTGATGGGTTTCCTCGCGCCAGGCGGCGCGCTTGCCATCCAGATGCCCGACAATCTGGGCGAGGACTCCCACCGCCTGATGCGCGAGACCGCCGCCGAATTGCCGTTTGCCGAAAAGCTCAAGGGCGCGGCACGCGGGCCGTTGCCGCCGGTGTCGTCCTACTATGACCTCCTGTCGCCGCTCAGTGATCGGCTGGATATCTGGCATACCATCTACAACCACCCGCTTGCCGACGCGCAGGCGATCGTCGAATGGGTGAAGTCGACGGGCCTGAAACCGTTCCTCGATCCGCTGGATTCCGACGAACGGGCGATGTTCCTCGAAAGCTACACGGCCAAGATCGCCAAGGCCTATCCGAAAACGGCTAGCGGCAAGGTGCTTTTGCGCTTTCCACGCATCTTCATCGTTGCCAAGCGGGCCTGATTATCCATGTTGCACGAGGACCAGTCCGGCCTAAACCTTTGGTTTAAGCCGGCGTAAACCGCCGCGGTGAGAAAACTGTTGCGCCGGAGCGTTCCGGCGCCCACATGAAGCCCGCAACGCCTGCGGATGGGACGGACTGGACATGCATCGCGTCATCATCAGCGGCATCGGCGTTGAAATCCCTGAAGCCACAATCACCAATGAAGAGCTGGTGGCCAGCTTCAATGCCTGGGTCGACGCGGAGAATGCGCGCCGCCTGGGCACCGACGAGCCGCCGCTGGCGAAATCGGATAGCGACTTCATCGTCCACGCTTCGGGCGTGCGCACCCGTCATGTCATCGAGCGCGAAGGCATTCTCGACCCGACCCGCATGTCGCCGCGCATTCCGGCTCGGCCCGACGATGCGCTGTCGCTCGAAGCCGAGTTCGGCATCGCCTCGGCGAAGAAGGCTCTCGAGCATGCGGGGCTACAGCCGTCGGATATAGACCTGGTGATCTGCTCGGCCTCGCATCACCAGCGGCCCTATCCGGCGATCGCCATCGAAATGCAGGAGGCGCTGGGCACGAAGGGCGCAGGCTTCGACATGGGGCTCGGCTGTTCTTCGGCGGCGGCGGCCTTGCACATCGCCGTCAATTTGGTGCGGTCGGGCGCGCACAAGCGCATTCTGGTGACGACGCCCGAGATCATCACCGGCCATCTCAATTTCCGCGACCGGCAGACGCATTTCATTTTCGGCGACGCTTCGGTGTCGATGGTGGTCGAAGGCCTGGCCAAGGGCGACAAGCGGCCGGGGCGCTTCGAGGTGCTCGACACGCGCATCTGGACGCAGATGTCGAACAACATCCGCACCAATCTGGGCTACCATACCCGCACCGCCCAGGATGATCCCTACATGATCAATCTGGAAGGCAACCTGATCAAGCAGGTCGGCAACAAGGTGTTCAAGGAAGTCACCGTCGCCGGGCAGAAATTCATCGTCGAATTCCTCGCCGAGCACGGGCTGACGCCGCAGGCGATCAGGCGCTTCTGGCTGCATCAGGCCAATGCGCGGATGAATGCGATGATCCTGAAGCTGTCGTTCGGCCACGAGGTCGATCACGACCGCGCGCCAATGGTGCTGGAGCGGCTGGGCAACACGGCGGGCGCCGGGGCCATCGTCGCGCTGTCGGAGAACCACGCCGATATGAAGCCGGGCGATTTCGGTCTGATCTGCGCCTTCGGCGCGGGCTATTCGATCGGCGGCGCGCTGCTGAGAATGCTTTGAGGCTGCCGCGTCATGCTGGTGCGAACGGCACCAGCATCGGAACGCGCGCGGCATAGTCGTCATAGGCGCTGCCCAGTTCGCCGCGCAGGAAATTTTCTTCCAGCCTGGCTTTCGTCACGATGCCGATGATGAGCAGCGCGGTTCCGGCTATGCCCCACATGGTGCCCTTGGCTGCCATGGTGGCGAGGATCGCCAGCAGCAATCCGGTGTAGATCGGATGCCGGACAAGGCCATACGGGCCGGTGTTGACGACACGGTGCCCGGCCTTGGCGGTGATGGTGCCCGACCACAGCCTGCCGAGATGCAGGCGCGCCCACCAGGCAAAGGCGATGCCGATGGCGATCAGGGCGACACAGATCCAGGCTTCGGGGAGATCAGGCATCCACAGCCTGAGCCGGCCTTCATAGCCGTGCGCCGGAATGAACAGCAGCACCGCGCCGGCTATCCAGAGACCCCGATAGCGGGCCTCCGCCTTGAACCCGGCGCGCTTCTGGGCAGGGTCGGACCACAAAGCGGCGACGGCCCAGCTTCCTGCCCAGATCAACCAAAGCAACGTGATTGCCGTCACAGGTCGCATGATCAGCCTCCGCAAACCGTCTGGACGTCACTATGAAACCGGCACCGCGCGCCGGCAATGCGGTGCGAGATCGATGACAGGTAAGAAAAGCGTGATCGCGATCCTATCGGTGCTGTTGATCGGACGATCAGCACTTTCGACTGGACGCCGCGAAGCGCGCCCGGCTAATTCGCTGGATGACGAATAGAAAGAACGCCATGCCGGATCTCTTCCCCGAGGCTGAAAAGCCGGTTGAAATCATTGCCGCGCGAAAGCTTGCCGCCAGGGCGGCAGCGCTTTACGTGGCGCCGGCGGATCATTTTCAGACGCGCCCGGTGGACGAATTGCGGCTGGGTTTCGACGGCATTTCAGGCGATTTCCATGCCGGGCCGACACGGCGCTCGGGCGGGCGCGAGCCCTGGTATCCGCGCGGCACTGAAATGCGCAACGAACGGCAGCTGTCGATCGTGGCAGCGGATGAACTCGCCATCGTCGCCGAGCGCATGCGCCTGGCCGAGATCAGGCCGGAGTGGATCGGCGCCAATCTTGTGATCGAAGGGGTGCCGAACCTCTCCATGCTGCCGGCCGGCACGCTGCTGTTCTTCAAGGGCGGCGTGACAGTCAAGGTCGACGCGCAGAATGGTCCGTGCCGCATCGCCGGCCGGTCGATCGCGGAGAACGCCGGAATGGCCGACGTCGAAGCCGGCGCTCTGCTGTTCCCGAAAGCGGCGAAGCGGCTGCGCGGCATTGTCACCTGGGTAGAGAAGCCAGGCACGGTTAGGGCAGGCGAAGAGATATCGCTGCGCGTGCCGGAGCAGTGGATTTATCAAGCCTGAGGGCCGGCTACGCCGCCCATGGAGCGGCGCAGCAAAAGCGCTGGACTTCAGCCCTTGCGGTTCTTCTTCACGCCTTGCGCCATGATGGAAACGTCGTCCCACTTCTCCCAGGTGGCAATGCGGTTGGCGTATTCCTGCTTGATCATCGGCAGGCCGCCATCGCCGAAGAATACCCGCAGCGGCGGCTCGGCGGCGTCGACAATGGCCAGCATGGCCGGCCCGGTGGCGTCTGGATCGCCGGCGACCGAATTGGCGCGGCGCTCGGCCATCTTGGCACGGGCGGGCGCATAGGCCTCGATCGGTTGGGATACCTTGGCCGACGGCCCGGCCCAGTCGGTGGAGAAACCGCCCGGCTCGACCAGCGTCACATGGATGCCGAATTCCGCGACCTCGATGCTGAGCGACTGGCTGAAGGCCTCCAGCGCCCATTTCGAGGCGTGGTAGAGGCCGAGCGAGGCAAAGGCATTGACGCCGCCGATCGACGAGATCTGGATGATGTGGCCGGAACGCTGTGCCCGCATGATCGGCAGTGCGGCCTGAGTGACCCACAGAGCGCCGAAGACATTGGTTTCGATCTGGTCGCGAGCTTCCTGTTCGCTGACCTCCTCGATGGCGCCGAAATGGCCGTAGCCGGCATTGTTGATGACGACGTCGAGCCGGCCAAAACGCTTGTGCGCCTCGGCGACAGCGGCATCGACGGCTTTCTTGTCGGTGACGTCGAGCTTTATCGCGGCAATCCTGTCGCCGTATTTCTCGACGAGATCGGCGAGGGTGCCAGCATCGCGGGCGGTTGCCGCGACGCGGTCGCCTCGGGCGAGTGCAGCCTCGGCCCAGACGCGGCCAAAGCCCTTCGACGATCCGGTGATGAACCAAACCTTGTTTGTCATGATCTTGGAGTCCTTGCCCCTGCGGGCGTGATTTTGGATGAAAGCGGAGGCTTCTCCGCTTTCGGGCATATACGGTCGATCCTCTGATTTTCCAGAGGCGACGGGAATCTTTTGACAAAGACGCCTGAATTATCGGAGATAATTCACCTGAGACGACCAGGCCGGGTCCTCGTGCTTTTGCCAGTAGCGCGCCATCAGCCGGCTGGTGATCGGTCCGACCTTGCCATTGGCGATCGCCGCGCCGTCGATCTCCGTCACCGGCATGATGCCGCCCGCAGTGGAGGTGATGAATACCTCGTCGGCCTCGCGCAATGCGGTGACGCTGAGATCGGTCGCCGTGGCGGCAAGGCCTTCTTCTGCACAGAGATCGAAGACGGTGCGGCGGGTGACGCCGGGCAGCACGCCGGTGGCCGGCGTCGACAGTTTGCCGTCCTTGACGCAGAAGACGTTGAAGCCCGGGCCTTCGGCGACATTGCCGTTGAAGTCGAGGAGCAACGCGGTCTCTGCACCGCGGTCATAGGCATCGTAGAGGCCGCGCACCAGATCGAGCCAGTGGTAATTCTTGATCGCCGGGTCGATCGAGGCCGGCGGAATACGCATCTTGTCGCTGATGGCGACGCGCAGGCCGCGCTGCAGCTGCTCGGCATTGGCGACCGAGCCGAACGGCACGGCGAAGGCCATGAAGCGGTTGACCGCCTGGCGCGGGTCGCGGCTGAAGGTCGGAGAGGCGCCGCGCGTGCACAGCATTTCGACATAGGCGGCGCGATGACCGGACAGCGCTACGCAATTGTGCAAGATTTCGGTCACGCCGTCGCGGTCGAAGGGAATGGTCATGCGCAGCTTTTCCAGCCCGCCGAGGAAGCGGTCGAGATGCAGATCGAGGCGGAAGAAGCGGCCGTTCCAGACATGCACGGTGTCGTAGGTTGCGTCGGAATGCAGAAAACCCCAGTCCAGCACCGAGATCTTGGCCTGCGACATCGGCAGGTATTGGCCGTCGAGAAAGGCGATGCCGTCGGGGTAGGAATGCGGGTCGACATGGCGGTCGCCAACCACGGGCAGTTGCTTCTCGTCCTGTGTCGTCGCCGTGTGGCTCATTGGGGCTTCCTGTCACGCAAGGCAAGATCAGTAGGCTATCGGCGCTGGGCAGAAGGCATAGAGCCACCCGCCCGGTGCTGTTCGGCCTCGATGACGATCTCGTCGATACATTGGATCGGAATTGCCTTAGATTGCGCGCTCTGAACGGGAGGGGGAAGATGGGCAGGCTTGGGGCCGTCATAGCAGCCATGACGATGTTCGCCGCTGCGGGCGAAGCCAGCGCCCAGTGCGCGCGCGAAGGCGATGAATTGTGCCAGGGCGGGCAGACCTATCGCTGCGAGAAAACCGGCAGCGAATTGACACCGATCTTCCAGAACCTGCCTTGCGCGGTGCCGTCGCTGAGCGGCACCTGGGTCGGCAGCGGCCATCAAAGCCCGGCGGGTGACGCCGGGGCCGACTGGCCGATCGCCATGACCATCAACGATGGCAGCGCGTCGATCGACTATCCGTCACTCGGTTGCGGCGGATCGCTGTCACAGACGTCCAGTGACGGCATTTCGGCGGAATACCACGAGAGCATCACCTACGGTCAGGACAAATGCGTCGACGGCGGCAACATCACCGTCAGGTTTTTCAAGGGAAATCTGTCCTGGACCTGGATCGGCCAGGCCGATGGTCAGCCCTATAATGCGGTCGCAGTGCTTAAGCGGAAGTAGCCGTGGTCATTCCTCCTCGTCATCCGCGTCGAGCAGGCGCGTCGCGCGCCAGCGAGTGAGCACGACGTTGGTCTGCTCGATGACGAAGAAACGCGCCGAGTCGCGGTCGTAACCTTCGCTCAGCAGTTTCTCGTAATCTGTGTGCATGTGGCGGATATGGGCAATCGTCGCCAGCCATACGGCGATGCCTGGTGGCAAGGTCTTCATGTGGACCGCGCCGGCGTCGCCGCGGATCTTCTCCATGTCGGCATAGGGTGCCAGCGGCAGAAGTGCTGTCAGCGCCTTGGCGATGGCGCGGCGGCGACCGGTGGGCGCCGTCATCGCCGAACCCCGTTGGGCTCGTCGCGCCCTTCGATGGTCGCCTCGGCAATGGCGTCGGTCGAGGCGAAATAAGGTTTGATGTCGATGACCGGAGTGCCGTCGAGCACGTCGATGGCGTCGAGATCGATGCGGCCGGTGTTTTGGTCGAGCCCGACGAGCCTGGCCACATGCAGCCCGATTGGGTTGGGGCGGGCAGGGGAGCGCAGCGAAAATACGCCTTTTGCTTCGGCCGCATGGCGTGGTTTCTGCACAATCAGGTCCCGCGGCGCGTGATGCAGCCAGGACAGGATGATGACGTGGCTGGCGCGCTCCAGCCCCCGTAAGCCATTTCGGTAGGGCGCGTCGATGGTCAGCACTGCCTTCTGCCCGGTCTCGCGCGCGGCGCGCATGTTCTTCGGGCAGGTTTCGCGCGTCGTCCACGGCGAGGCAATGCGGCCGATGAAGACGATGCCGTCATCCGGCGGCATCAGTGCGGGATCGTTTTCCAGCCTCTGCTCGCCTTCGCGGGCCTCGAACATCTCACGCGGTCCAGTCATGGCCCATGTCTCTTAAAACGCCACACAAGCGGCATTTTCTTGTCCGGAAGCGACATAGCGCTTGCAAGGTTTCGAAAACTGACATAAACATATGTTTATATCTTTTCAAAGAGAATACGCTGATGCATGTCTCGCTCGACACTATGGTGGATACGTTAAAGGCGGCGGCCGAATCCAGCCGATTGCGCATACTGGCACTTCTGTCGCGCGGTGACCTCACCGTTTCCGATCTTACCGAAATTCTCGGCCAGTCGCAGCCGCGCGTTTCGCGGCACCTGAAGCTGCTTCTGGAGGCAGGGCTGATCGGCCGCTACCAGGAAGGGTCCTGGGCCTTCTTCCGCCTGTCGGATGCGGATTCCGCGCGTGACTTCGTCATGGGCCTGGTTTCCGGCATTCGCGGCGCCGATCCGCAGGTCGAGCGCGATCTTGAGCGCCTGGCCTCGGTCAAGCGCAAGCGGCAGGACCGGGCGGTCGAGTATTTTTCCGTGAATGCGGCAAGCTGGGACCATATCCGCTCGCTTCATGTGCCGGACCGCGCCGTCGAAGCCGCAATGCTGAAACTGGTCGGCAAGCGGCCGTTCCAGTCGATGCTCGATCTCGGCACCGGCACCGGGCGGCTGCTCGAAATCTTCTCGCCGCTCTATCGGCGCGGTGTCGGGATCGACATGTCGCGCGAGATGCTGACCGTGGCGCGCGCCAATCTCGACAAGGCCGGCGTTTCGAACGCGCAGGTTCGGCAGGGCGACATCTTCGCGCCGCCGGTCGAGCGCGATGCCTTCGATCTCGTCACCATCCATCAGGTGCTGCACTATCTCGACGATCCCGCCCGCGCCATCCACGAGGCGGCGCGGCTTTTGCGTCCGGCAGGACGCCTGGTCATCGTCGATTTCGCGCCGCATGCGCTGGAATTCCTGCGCGAGGAGCATGCGCATATGCGGCTCGGCTTTTCCGACCGGCAGATCGCCGACTGGTTTTCGGAAGCCGGCCTCGATCTCGAAGATGCCCAGGAGTTCGAGCCGCGCGGTGGCAATGAGGCGAGGCTCACTGTGAAACTCTGGCTCGGCCGCGATCGGCGCCTGCTGATTGCCGATCCTTCCAACGACACAAGGCAGGCCAAAGCGAACTCGATGGGGGAAATCGCATGAACCAGTTCCGCTTTTCCCGCCGCCCCGACATCGGCGACAAGGTCAGGGTTTCCTTCGAATTCTTCCCGCCGAAGACGGACGAGATGGAAGCGAGGCTGTGGGAGACGGTCACAAGGCTGGAGCCGCTGAAGCCGAAATTCGTCTCGGTGACTTACGGCGCCGGCGGCTCGACACGGGAGCGCACCGCGCGCACTGTAAAGCGCATCCTGACGGAAACCGGTATTCCTGCAGCGGCGCATCTGACCTGCGTCGGGGCAACGCGCGACGAGGTCGATGCGGTCATCCAGGATTACAAATCGATCGGCATCAACCGGTTCGTGGCGCTGCGCGGCGACCCGGCCTCCGGCGTCGGCGAGCCCTACCGGCCGCATCCCGGTGGCTACGAGAATGGCGCGGAACTGGTCGCCGGGCTCAAGACGATCGCGGATTTCGACATCTCCGTCGCGGCTTATCCGGAAAAGCATCCGCAAAGCCCCGATTTCGCCACCGACATCGAGATGCTGAAGCGCAAGGTCGACAATGGCGCGACGCGGGCGATCACCCAGTTCTTCTTCGACAACGATCTCTACGAGCGCTATGTCGAGCGCGTTCGCCGCGCCGGCATCTACATCCCGATCGTGCCGGGCATCCAGCCGGTTCACAGTTTCAAGCAGGTCGCGAACTTTTCCGCGAGGGCGGGCGCGCATGTGCCCGGCTGGCTGGCGGAGCGTTTCGAAGGCCTCGACAAGGACCCGCAGACGCATGCGCTGGTGGCATCGGCGGTGGCAGCCGAACAGGTCATGGACCTGGTCGAGCGCGGTGTCGGCGATTTCCACTTCTACACCATGAACCGCGCCGATCTGGTCTTTGCCATCTGCCATATGATCGGTATTCGCTCGCACGAGGCGGCGGCCGCCGGATCAGCCGCGGCATGAGGTCGGGCTCAACAACAAAAGGCCGGGAAAAACCCGGCCTTTTGAATTGGTTGGACTATTTGGGTGCTGGTCTTCCCCGCTTTGGCGGTCAGGGAAGGAAGCCCATAATGAGGGCTCCGATAAAGGCGAACGCAGCACAGATCATCAATGCGTTGATAGGCCTCGTAAGTCCCATGACATAGCCTCCTCTTAAAGAGCTATGTCATGGAGTCTAGGTTCATTTGTGCCACAGGCAAGCGGAAAATGTGCTGCATTGCGACGTGATTGTGAAATCCGCGACATGTCTTTTGCCGTTAGGCTTTGAAACTCCTAGGCAAATACCGACTTCAGACCTGTGAATAAAATGTGGCCGGCTCGTGTCGCTGCCGTGTCATGGCAGCGCTACCGCCGCGAAAGTCGAATGCGACTTTCGCGGCGATGTGGGGGTTCAAAGGACGCGCTAACGTCTTCCAAGGACGCGCCCGTCGATGGTGATGAGGCCGAGCGCGATCAGCACCACCCCGCCGATTTCGAACAGCTCCAGCCGCTCGCCTAGGAACAGGAAGCCGAGCAGCATGGCGCTGGCCGGCACAACAAGCGTGACCAGCGAGGCGTTGGTAGCGCCCGCCGAGGCGACGAGGTTGAAATAGAGGATGTAGGCGACGGCTGTGGACAGAAGTGCCAGCGCCAGCACCGCCGCCCAGACCGGCGGCGAGGCCGAGAACAGGCCGGATGGGCCGTAGGTGAAGAGCACGATCGGGATCATGATGATGGTCGAAGCGGTCAACTGCCCGGTGGCGACGACCGGCGAGGGCACGCCCTTGAAGCGGCGGGCGACCATCAGCGCAATGCCATAGGACAGTGAAGCGCCGATCAGCGCGAATTTGGCCCAGACCGGGCCGCCGAGCCCGGCAAGCAGGCCGGGGCCGATCATGACGGCCGTACCGGCGATGCCGAGCGCAATGCCGGCGAGCTTGTTCCAGGAGAGCTTTTCGTCCGATGTCAGCGCATTGGCGAGAATCAATGTCCAGAACGGCGTCGTGGCGTTGAGCACCGAGGCGACGCCGGCGCCAAGCTCCGTCTGGCCGGCGAAGATCAGCGAAAAGGGCACCACATTGTTGGTGAGCGCCAGCAGGAAGAACAGGCCTGCATGCGGAAGCGCGAGGCGGAAGGACGGGCCGCACAGGCCGAGATAGATCTGTAGCGCGATCGCGGCGATGGCGACGCGAAACAGCACCAGCACCAGCGGGGGGAGTTCGGCCACCGCGATGCGGGCAAAGAAGAACGAGCCGCCCCAGATCGCGCCGAGCAGCAGGAGCTGCCCCCAGTCCTTGAGCACCATCGGCCCGCGCGGTGCTGATGTCGCGGCTATTGTCATGTGAGTCGCCCTCCCAGACGGCCTGAATGCCAGTCAGTCAGGCAGAAGCCATATCGGACTCAGTGACAAGAGCCACCCGAAACCTGATCGCTGGCAAACGTTGCTGGCAAAGACCCAGCGCCCCAGCGTCAGCCGCACGAGACACAGAATTGTTTTCATTAGCCGCTAGCTTGGATTAATTGTGCGCAGCCGAAGTGAGGATTCGTCCATGCAGCGATTCGAGAATGCCCGCGAGGCGGCACTGGCGCTTCGTCCGGACGATCCGGTCTATTGCTTCCGCCCGCAAGTGCTGATGGCGGATGCCAGGCAGTTCATGGGCATGTTCCCCGGCAAGACCGCCTATGCGGTCAAGACCAATGGCGAGCAGATCGTGCTGAAGACGCTGGTCGAAGCCGGCGTCAAGGCTTTCGACGTCGCTTCGCCGGGCGAGTTCGCCGCCGTGCGTGCCGTTTCCCCCGATGCCGAGATGCTCTACATGCACCCGGTCAAGGCGCAGTCGGACATCAAGCTGGCGCTGGAGAAATACGCCATCCGCGTCATTTCGCTCGATCATGAGGACGAGATCACCAAGCTGACGCGAGTGGTGCGGGCTCTCGACATCGATCCGGGCTCGATCAGCGTGTTCGTGCGGGTGCAGACCAAGGGGCATGCCGCCTACGAACTGTCGAAGAAGTTCGGCGCCGGGCCGGCGTATGCCGTCGAGCTCGCGGAGCGGCTGAGCCGTACCGGCTACAAGGTCGGCCTGTGCTTCCATGTCGGCAGCCAGATCGAGGATCCCGATACCTATGAGCGGGCGCTGGCTTCCGCCGACTGGGTGCGCAACCGGCTGACCTTCGATATTGCCGGGCTCGATGTCGGCGGCGGTTTCCCCGCCGAATACGGCCACGACCCTAACCGCAAGCAGATCGAGATGCCGTCGCTTGGCCAGATCATGTCGCGGCTGTCGGGCGATCTGAAGGAGTATCAGTTCGACCAGATGCCGCTGGTGGCTGAGCCCGGCCGGGTGATCGTGGCGCGCTGCCTGTCGTTGATCGTGCGGGTGCTGCTGCGCAAGGGCAAGCGGCTCTACATCAATGACGGCATCTGGGCATCGCTGTCGGATTCATGGACCGGCAAGATCACGCTGCCGGCGCGCTTCATTCCCGACCCGGCGATCCGCTCGCGCAATGGCGAGGAGAAGAACATCGTGCCGTTCAAGGTCTGCGGCGCGACCTGCGATTCCGTCGACATCCTGTCGCGGCCGTTCTGGCTGCCGGAAACGGTCGATACCGGCGACTGGATCGAGATCGGCCATATCGGCGCGTATTCGCTGTCGCTGAGGACCCGCTTCAACGGCTTCTATCCCGACACCTTCGTCGAGGTGACGACGCCGTTCGACGAGGGCGACGCGCCACAGGGTTTTGCCAGTTTGGAGACGATGGCGGATTGAGGGGAATAAGGCAGTAGGGGAATAGGGGAATAGGGGAATAGGGGAAT